>UQMR01000133.1 GCA_900542255.1 uncultured Porphyromonadaceae bacterium | reverse complement strand
TGCGCTCGACAGCCATTACAGCGACTGTTACGGAGGCCCCGATGCAGCCCACGACAGTTTTTCGCAGGTACAGAAGGCCATCAACTACTCCATGACCTCGTTCCTTACCACCGGAGGGATACGCGGCGGAGGGCAAAAGCTCGACAAATTCACCCCCCGCTCTTTCAACATGGGATTCTCCCGGCAGGTCTACGAGAAGGTAGGCGGATACAAAAACATGACCGGCGAAGACATAGACCTGAGCATGCGCATCCGCAAGGCCGGCTTCGAGTCGCGCCTCATCCCCGAGGCATTTGTCTACCATAAACGCCGTGTCGATTTCCGCAAATTCTGGCGGCAGGTGCATGTATTCGGGCAAGCCCGGGTCGACCTCATGCGCCTCTACCCCGAGCAACGCAAGCTCGTCTATACCCTACCCGCCCTCTTTGTGATAGCAGTCGTCCTTATGATAGCAGGCATGTGGGTTACGCCGTGGAGCATTCTGCCGCTTGCCATATACCTTGCCGCCATATTTTTCGTATCGTGGGCCATCAACAAATCGCTTGTCATAGCGGCTCTTTCCATCGTAGCGAGCCTTATACAACTGATAGGATACGGTACGGGGTTCCTCAAAAGCTTTTTCACACAATATATCCTCCGCAAAGAGTTCAGGAGCAAGTATTAGAAGTATAGCCTGCGATGGAAAACACGCCTAAAAAGAAACTTACCATCACGCAGCTGGCTGCCGACGACCGTCCGCGCGAAAAGATGATGAAGCACGGCGCACGGGCCCTGAGCAATGCCGAGCTGCTGGGTATCCTTATAGGCTCGGGCAATACCGACGAGACGGCCGTAGAACTGTGCCAGCGCATCCTCAACAGTGCCGGCAACAGCCTCAACCGCTTAGGCAAATATGACATAAAAGAGCTTACGGCCTCTTTCAAAGGCATCGGCGAAGCCAAGGCTGTCACCATCATCGCTGCCATGGAACTGGGCCGGCGCCGGCAGGAAGAGGAGACCCCCGAACGCCCTGTCATACAATCGAGTGCCGAGGCTTATAAACTTATGAGGCAAAAGCTGATAGACTTGCCGCACGAGGAGTTTTGGGCTTTATTGCTCAACCGCGCCGGCCGGCTGATAGACACCATCATCGTAAGCCGCGGCGGCACGTCATCGACGGTGGTAGATGTAAAAATCGTTCTCAAAGCCGCCCTGCAAAACCTCGCCTCCTCTATCATCCTATGCCACAACCATCCCTCGGGCAACTGCCGCCCCAGCCGCGACGACGAGGCTGTAACACAAAAAATAAAGAAAGCGGCCTCGCTGCTCGACATCCAGGTGGCAGACCATATCATCGTATGCGAAAACCGCTATTACAGCTTTGCCGATAACGACTTGTTGTAATACGACTCTTCCGTTTACTTATCGGAGCGGCTCTACCGACCTCACGCGCCGGTAACGAGGCAGCTCCACCATCATATACCGCGCACCCCCGGGCAGCAGCACCGTGTCGGGGAAAAGCACCGGCTCTGCTTCGGGATATGAAGCCGGGGCTATCATGCGACGCAACACCCCCGACAGCGAATAGGCGGGGTCGCGCCATGAGACAGGCTCATACGACCAGCCATATTCGGCATCAGCCGGAACACTGTCGAGCGAGGCTATCATATAACGGCCACCGGCGGACTGGTAGAATGGATTGTCGCCCGGCACCCGGTGCTCCTCTGTAAAAAAGGCTTGCGGCTGCTCTACCACATCGCGCAGCTCTGCCGGGAAAACACATATATAGCGATTGTAAAGCTCATAACACCCGCAACTGTCGCGCGAGAGCATCGGGCGCGGCACGCGCATTACCGTATCGAGCCGTTCCGACAAGGGTATGACAAAACACCGCCAATCGCCCTCCCAATCGACAAGATAGCGTTGCCGCAAATCCATCACCCACGGACGCAACAACGGAGATACCGTGTCGCACGGCAGATATACAACCCCGTTGCCACTCGTTTTATAATCGTCGAACAGAGCTCTATGGGTTGTCCCTACCCTATGTGCCGCAACACTTACGGCCAATGCCCATATAACCCATACCATCGAAAGAGCAAAAGAGAAGAGCCGCACGGCACGGGAAGCGATATGCCGCGACAAGAGTGCCCAGTAGGCGGTCAACAGCAACACGGAGAAAAACTCCAAGCCGTAGAACGGGCGCATATTGGACGTAGAG
>UQMR01000132.1 GCA_900542255.1 uncultured Porphyromonadaceae bacterium | reverse complement strand
TATTGACATAGTGGAACGTCAACCCTTTCAGGTACATTTCGTTGATTTCTTCGATATCCTTGCGGTTCTCCTCCGAGAGAATCACCTCCTTGATACCCGAGCGCTTGGCAGCCAAGATTTTCTCTTTGATACCACCCACGGGGAGCACCTTGCCGCGCAAGGTTATCTCACCGGTCATGGCAAGGCGAGCCTTCACCTTGCGCTGCGTGAATGCCGATGCCAGCGACGTCGCCATGGTGATACCGGCCGACGGACCGTCTTTGGGGATGGCACCCTCGGGCACGTGAATGTGTACATTCCACTTCTCGAACACCTCTTCGGGGATACCCAATATATCGGCATGGGCCTTGATGTATTGCAATGCCAGCACCGCCGACTCCTTCATCACATCGCCCAAGTTTCCGGTAAGCGTAAGTTTCTCGCCCTTGCCTTTGCTCAGGCTCGACTCTACAAACAAGATTTCGCCGCCTACGGCCGTCCATGCAAGTCCGGTGACGACTCCGGCATATTCATTGCCCTCGTATTTATCACTCTGGCAGGTAGGTATACCCAGATATTCCCGCAAGTCGTCGACGGCAACCGTCGGGTTATAGGCCGTCTCCTCGGCTTTTTTCAGAGCTATCTTGCGCATTATTTTGGCAAGCGTCTTGTCCAGAAGCCTTACGCCCGACTCGCGGGTATAACGGTCTATGATGGCCGAAATGGTCTTTTTAGGAATATCCACATCGCCTTTTTCCAAGCCATGGGCTTTCATCTGCTTGGGGATAAGGTGGCGGCGGGCAATCTCTATCTTCTCTTCGAGAATATAGCCGCTGATGTCTATCAGCTCCATGCGGTCGAGCAAAGGCCGTGAGATGGTACTCAGGTCGTTGGCCGTAGCAATGAAAAAGACATTCGAGAGGTCGTAGTCTATATCTACATAGTTATCGTGGAAAGCCGCGTTTTGCTCGGGGTCGAGCACCTCCAACAAGGCCGACGCCGGGTCGCCCTTGAAATCATTGCCTATCTTGTCTATCTCATCGAGGACAAAAACAGGGTTGCTCTTTTTGGCTTTGACCAGAGCCTGCATGATACGTCCCGGCATGGCACCTATATAGGTGCGGCGGTGCCCGCGTATCTCCGCTTCATCGTGCAGACCGCCCAGCGAGATGCGCACATACTCCCGATGCAAGGCATTGGCAATACTCTTTCCCAACGAAGTCTTTCCCACTCCGGGAGGGCCATACAGGCACAAGATAGGAGCATGAGAAAGGCTCGTCAGCTTCACCACTGCCAAGTGCTCGATAATGCGTTCTTTCACCTTTTCAAGCCCGTAGTGGTCTTTATCGAGCTCTTCCCGCGCCTCTTTCAGGTTGATAGAGTCGTGGTTGCAATCATTCCACGGCAGGTTGAGCAACGTTTCGAGATAGCTGTACTGCACAGAGTAATCGGGTGTTTGGGGATGCAAACGCTCCAACTTGCGCACCTCTTTCTCGAAAGTCTCGGCAACACTTTTATTCCAATTCTTGGTTTCGGCACGGTCGCGCAACTCTTGTATCTCCTGCTCCACGCCGTCGCCGCCCAGCTCTTCCTGGATGGTACGTATCTGCTGTTGCAGGAAATGCTCGCGTTGCTGCTGGTTGATACCTTCACGGGTCTTGGATTGTATGTCGGCCTTTATATCCAAAAGCTGAGCCTCGCGGCTGAGAGCCTCATAGAGACGGAAAGCCCGGGCTTTAAGGTTGTCGATGGCCAGCAATTCCTGCTTCTCGACAGGCTCAAACGGGCAGTTGCAGCACACGAAATTGGTAAGATATATGGCATTGTCTATGTTATTGACGGCAAAAGCCATCTCTTTGTGCTCACCGACAGTGCGCAGCATTTTCAGTGTAAGCTCCTTGATAGATATTATAAGCGCTTCGTATTCCTTATCGTTCTTCTCGGGCAACTCATCTTCGAGCAAAACAACCCGGGCCCGCATATACGGCAACTCTGCCGTTTGCTCACCCAATACGAAACGCCGGCGGCCTTGCAGGATGACAGTCGTCGTCTCATCGGGCATCTCCAATACCTTTATAACATCTGCCACTACACCTACGGGATACAAATCCTTTACCGTAGGGTCTTCCATCTCGGCATCCACCTGGCACACAACACCTATCGAGGAGTGCGTACGCTGCGCCTCCCTGACGAGCTGCATCGTTTTCTCGCGCCCCACCAGTACCGGCATGGCCACACCGGGAAAGAGCACCAT
The DNA here is from genome assembly GCA_900542255.1 of uncultured Porphyromonadaceae bacterium. GTDB lineage: Bacteria > Bacteroidota > Bacteroidia > Bacteroidales > Barnesiellaceae_A > Barnesiella_A > Barnesiella_A excrementipullorum. The sequence goes on along the minus strand of UQMR01000132.1, from coordinate 90 downwards.
ATTACGCAATGTCAATATCGGCAAATCGTCAGCATTGACATCGGCGCAATTTTCGTCACTTTGAGGTAAATTCACTTCGGCAAAAATCGG
>UQMR01000131.1 GCA_900542255.1 uncultured Porphyromonadaceae bacterium | reverse complement strand
CAAAGATAGTGCAAACGAGAGCAAAATGAAATAAAGCGCAGCTTTAATTTCTTTGGCCGAGTGCGGCCTGTTTTATCCCTTTTGGAGAATATAGTATGCGGCTCGGCGTAGCCGGCACTTGAAAACTTTGTTTCCGCCACTCTCTGCACTCGCCTTTCACTATCTTTGGATAAGACAGGATGCGGTTCGGCATAGCCAAATCTGAAAACTTCGTTTCCGCCACTCTCTGCACTCGCCTTTCACTATCTTTGGATAAGATAGGATGCGGTTCGGCATAGCCAAATCTGAAAACTTCGTTTTCGTTTGTCTCTGCACTCGCCTTTCACTATCTTTGCAAAAAGGAAGCGGCGCGAATCGCAAATCATCCCGTCGCCCGAAGTTGTAAGCAGTATGGACAAGTATATCGTTATCGTAGCCGGAGGGCGTGGCACACGCATAGGAGGTGATATCCCCAAGCAATTCATGCCGTTGTGCCGCAAACCGGTGCTTATGCACACCATAGAACGTATGGCAGCAGCCGAGCCGCAAGCCCGGCTCATAGTGGTATTGCCCGCAGACCAGTGCGAGCAGTGGCGCAGGCTCTGCCGGGAGCATGGCTATTGCCGGGAGCATCTCGTTGTCGAAGGCGGATGCGACCGATTCCACTCCGTACTCAATGCCTTGCTTCATGTCCCCGACGGTGTGTTGGTGGCGATACACGACGGCGTGCGCCCGTTGGTGAGCGGCAGTGTTGTGCGCCAAGCCTTTGCAACGGCAGCCCGTTGCGGGGCTGCCATTCCCGTAGCACCCGTTACCGAGAGCCTGCGCGAGATAGAGGCCGACGGCTCGTCTCATGCCGTGGAGCGGAGCCGTTACCGCAACGTGCAGACTCCCCAGACCTTTGCATCAACTCCTCTGAAACGGGCCTACGAAGCCCCATGCCGTCCCGAGTTTACCGACGACGCCTCGGTTTTCGAGGCCGCCGGCCATGAGGTGACACTCATCGAAGGCAACCGCGAAAACATAAAAATAACCTTCCGGCAAGATTTGGCGCTTGCCGAGATGCTGCTCTCTGATAAGTCGCTGCAAGATGCCCTCGCTTAACGAAATGGACATAAAGTACCTGCCCGGGGTAGGACAGAAGCGTGCCGAGCTTTTGGCGCGCGAGCTCAACATTCGCTCCTATCGCGATATGCTCTACTACTTCCCCTATAAGTACATCGACCGCAGCAAGACCTATCGTATTGCCGAGATAACAGGCACAATGCCCTATATACAGCTCAAAGGCCGCATAGTCTCCTACACCACGCAGGGCGAGGGCGCAAGACGCCGGCTCATAGCCACCTTCGACGACGGTACGGGGACAATAGAGCTGGTATGGTTCAAAGGCATCAAATATGTTACCGAGCGTTACAAGCCCGGTGTAGTATATACGCTTTTCGGGAAACCCACGCTCTTCAACGGGCGTTACAACATAGCACATCCCGAGATAGACCTTGCCGACGACATCATCGACCGCAGCGTGGGGCTCCAAGCCTATTATAGTACCACCGAGCGTATGCGCAACGCATTCCTCAACTCGCGCACCCTGCACAAGATGATTCATACGCTTTGGCACTCCATCCCCGGGCAGCTGGAAGAGACACTCACCCCGTCCATCATCGAGCGTTGCCATCTCATGGGTATCAACGATGCGCTCTACTACATCCATTTCCCCCGCAATGCCGAAGACCTTCGCCGTGCCCAGATGCGGCTCAAATTCGAGGAGCTCTTCTATCTGCAACTCCACCTGTTGCGCTATGCCCGTTTGCGCAATCGCCGCATCGGGGGGCACCTCTTTGCCCATATAGGGCAATATTTCAACCGTTTCTATCATGAGATTCTTCCATTCGAGCTCACCGAGGCGCAAAAAAGGGTGATTCGTGAAATTCGCGCCGATGTAGGCAGCGGCAGGCAGATGAATCGCCTCCTTCAAGGCGACGTAGGCAGCGGGAAGACCATGGTAGCCCTCATGACAGCTCTTATGGCCATCGACAACGGTTTCCAGGCCTGCATCATGGCTCCTACCGAGATACTTGCCACACAACACTACGAGAGCATCTCGCAGTGGCTTGCCCCCCTCGGCCTGCGCACGGAGCTGCTTACCGGTTCGCGGCGGAAAAGCGAGCGTAAACCTATCCTGCATGGCCTCGAAACCGGCGAAGTGCATCTCCTTATAGGAACTCATGCCCTGCTCGAAGAGGAGGTCGTCTTCGAGAACCTCGGCATGGTTATCATCGACGAACAACACCGCTTCGGCGTGGCGCAGCGTGCCAAGCTGTGGAAGAAAAACGCCATTCCTCCCCACGTGCTGGTCATGACGGCAACCCCTATACCCCGTACGCTTGCCATGACCGTCTATGGCGACCTCGACGTGTCGGTCATCGACGAGTTGCCTCCCGGTCGGAAGCCCATCCACACGCTCCTGCAATACGACAATCGCCGGGCCAATCTCTATGCCTCCCTGCGGCGTCAGTTGCAGCAAGGCAGGCAGGCATATATCGTATATCCACTCATAGAGGAGAGCG
>UQMR01000130.1 GCA_900542255.1 uncultured Porphyromonadaceae bacterium | reverse complement strand
ATCGCTAAGAATTTAATATATCATTCGTATTATGGCTATATCATATTGTGCAGAAGGAGTGAAAGTGCCTGTTCTCAAACGGCGCGAAGTTTCGTCGTGGATACGTAGCGTTGCGGCGAAATATGGGAAAAAATGCGGTGAAATCGCCTATATTTTTTGCGATGACGAGAAGATTTTAGAGGTAAACCGCACCTATTTGCAGCATGACTATTATACCGATGTCATTACGTTTGATTATTCCGAAGGCAATGTGATTTCAGGCGACATATTTATCAGCCTCGATACGGTTAAAAGCAATGCTGCGCAGTACGGACAAGCCTATGAAACAGAGATTTATCGCATAATCATACATGGAATTTTGCATCTTTGCGGTATAAATGACAAGGCGCCCGGCGAGCGTGAGCATATGACTGTTTGCGAGAACGAGGCTCTCGCCATGCTGGGCAAGTAGAGTGGGTAGCCACTCTCGATTTGCTCATTTCAAACAAAAGAGCTATATTTGAAAGTAATATCGTAGAACGATGGAGTTTATTTACGATGTAATCGTAGTAGGAGCCGGTCATGCAGGTTGCGAAGCTGCCTCTGCCGCCGCCCGGTTGGGTTCTAAAACGCTGCTTGTCACGCAAGATATGAACAAGATAGCGCAGATGAGTTGTAACCCGGCTGTTGGTGGTATAGCTAAGGGCCAGATAGTGAGGGAAATAGATGCTCTCGGAGGGCAGATGGGTATAATTACCGACATGACGGCCATACAATTCAGAATGCTCAACCGTTCAAAAGGTCCGGCCGTATGGAGCCCCCGCTCGCAGAGCGACCGTATGCGGTTTAGCGAGATGTGGCGTTCTGTTTTGGAGAATACCCCCAATCTTTATATGTGGCAGGATACCGTGTCGAGACTTCTTATAAAGGATGGCGAGGTTCGCGGTGTTGTAACGAACATGGGCGTTACCTTTGAGGCACGGAGTGTTGTGCTTACCAACGGTACTTTCCTGAACGGGCTCATCCATATAGGTGCGGTGCAGTTGCCCGGCGGACGTATATCGGAAGCTGCCTCTTACGGATTGTCGGAGCAGCTGGCGCAGTTGGGTTTTACCGTAGGCCGCATGAAGACCGGTACCCCTGTGAGAATAGATGGTCGCTCTATCCATTTTGACGAATCCACCGAACAAAAGGGCGATGACGACTTCCATAAATTTTCTTATCTCGACTTTACGCCCCGCCCTCTGAGGCAACGTAGCTGTTGGACGATATATACCAACGAGAAGGTACACGAGATACTGCGCCGGGGGCTTCCCGACTCGCCGCTATACAACGGCCAGATAAAAAGTATAGGACCTCGTTATTGTCCCAGTATCGAGACGAAGATTGTCACTTTCCCCGATAAAAACGAGCATCAGCTTTTCCTCGAACCAGAGGGGGAGACTACACAGGAATACTACCTCAACGGATTTTCGTCGTCGCTGCCTATCAATATACAGATTGCAGCCCTGCAACAGATACCCGCATTGAGAGACTTGCGTATATACCGTCCCGGTTATGCGATAGAGTACGATTATTTCGACCCTACACAACTCTTGCATACCCTCGAAACAAAGCGGGTGAAACGACTCTTTTTTGCCGGTCAAATCAATGGTACGACCGGTTACGAAGAGGCGGCAGGGCAGGGTATAGTGGCCGGTATCAATGCCCATATCGCTTGTCATGGCGGTGCGCCCTTTGTACCCGGCCGCAATGAGGCTTATATAGGTGTGCTTATCGATGATTTGGTGACCAAAGGAGTAGATGAGCCTTATAGAATGTTTACTTCGAGAGCCGAGTATAGAATCTTGTTGCGGCAGGATGATGCCGATGTGCGCCTTACCGGCAAGGGTTATGATTTGGGGCTTGCCTCGCCTGAACGCAAGGCGTTGCTCGACGCCAAACTCTCGGCTATCAACGATTTGATAGAGTTTGCGCATTCCTATTCGGTGAGACCTTCTCATGTGAATACCGCCTTGGAGCATCTTTCGCTCCAACCCTTGCGGCAGGGAGTGAAACTCTATGATTTGATTATGCGTCCCCAGCTGAACATTGCCACACTTGCCACCTTTATACCGGCTCTGAAATCGCGTCTTCACTCTATTTCATCGCGTCGCGATGAGATAATAGAAGCTGCCGAGATACGTATAAAGTACAGCGGTTATATAGAGCGCGAGCGGCTTATTGCCGATAAGATAGCCCGACTGGAAAATATAAGGATAAAGGATAAATTCGATTATCTTTCCATACACCAAATATCTACCGAGGCGCGTCAGAAATTGCAACGGATACAACCCGAGACGATTGCTCAGGCTTCCCGTATTCCCGGCGTTTCTCCCAGCGATATAAATATCTTGTTGCTCCTCCTGGGCAGGTAACTGTTTCACGTGAAACACCGCTCTTCCGGGAAGCATAAATGGTTGAAAATATTTAATATAACAAACAATAGAAACGAACTTATGAATTTAGAAAATCTGAAAAGTCTTATTCGAGACATCCCCGATTTCCCTCAAAAAGGAATTCTTTTCAAGGATTTCACGACTGTCTTCAAGGACAAGACGGCATTGCATGAGCTTACGGAGTATATGGCGTCGATGTATGCCGGAAGAGGTATAACAAAAGTAGTGGGTATAGAATCTCGCGGCTTTATTATGGGGCCTATTATTGCCGAGAAGATAGGCGCCGGTTTCGTACCGATGCGTAAGCCCGGAAAGCTCCCTGCCGAGACGTGGAGCGAAAGCT
>UQMR01000129.1 GCA_900542255.1 uncultured Porphyromonadaceae bacterium | reverse complement strand
GCGCCTCGGGCAACGGGTAGGTACCCTCCTGCTCTATGGGGTTCTGCGTAGCCATTACCAGGAACGGGTCATCGAGTTTGAACGTCTTCTCGCCGATAGTCACCTGCCGCTCCTGCATGGCTTCGAGCAGGGCGCTCTGTACCTTGGCGGGGGCACGGTTTATCTCATCGGCCAGAACGAAATTGGCAAATACGGGGCCTTTCTTGATTTGGAACTGCTCTTTGGCCTGACTGTATACCATGGTACCTATCACATCGGCGGGCAGCAAATCGGGGGTAAACTGTATGCGGCTGTATTTGGCATCTATCAGTGATGCAAGCGTCTTGATGGCAAGGGTCTTGGCAAGTCCGGGAACACCTTCGAGAAGTATATGCCCGTTCGAAAGAAGACTTATCAACAACGAGTCGACCAGATGCTTCTGCCCGACTATCGTCTTGTCCATACCCATGGTTATCGTATTCACGAAAGAACTTTTCCCGGCTATAAGGTCGTTCAGCTCACGAATGTCTACGGTCTCACTCATAATGTTTTTTACTTTTATAGTGATTATTATTACTGTTTCTCGGTCACACTACTGTTTGAGTTTTCTTTTGCCTGCAAAGATAATGACTGCGCCGCTTATAAAAATCGGCTTACTGTTAAAATAACAGCATTTGTTAATTAAAAAAATCTAACCGATGCGCTACTCTTTTAACGAAAGCCATACGAGCCGGCATATCGGCGCAGTGCGTCAACGTTTCGACTTCAACGAGTCGGCTATGCCCAGTGCCTTTTGCACCGACACGCTGTCGGCAGCATCTATGCCGTATCTTTCGCGCGGGGGTATTATCAACACGGTGCCTGCCTCCACGTTATCGGGGTTGGGTATCTTCTCTCTGTTTGCATCGAAGATATATACCCAGAAGGCTTTGTTCCCGTAATGCCTCAGAGACAGTGTGGTAAGAAACTCGCCCTTGCTCAACGTATCTGTGACTGCCTGTGCTGCGACCGGCGACTCTACGACAGAGGCTGCAACCGATTTATCGGCACTATCGGTCGCCGCAAGAGTCGCGCTATCACTCACAAGGGTGACTGTTGCGGGTGTATCGGTTTGGGCGGCCGGCAACTCCCGGCATATCAGGGCGGCCTGTTTCTCTTCGCCGATAGCGGCAAACGGACGATGCCAGACAATGTAAATAGACAACAACACAAGAGCCGTAATTGTTGCTGCTACGGCAGCTCCTATCCAGAAGCCCCGCATCCGCTCCCGATGCAACAAATCGGCCACATTGGGGGAATATGCCTCAACGCCCGGTTGCTCATCGCTTGCAGAGATGCCAACCGACTCTTCGCCAACAGGTTGCTCCGTTTGTGGAGAAATCGTTCCATCGACCGGCCCGGTAACGGGAGGAGTATCGACCTCGACATCCGGCTCGGGCGTGGCAACGACCTCGGCGGGCACTTGCGGCTCCACCACCTCATCAGGCAAACCGTCCGATTGAGGGCCTGCAACTGGCTCTTCCACCGACTGCGGCTCTCTTGCGACAGCCGCCGGTTGCAAAGAGGGCGTCGTGTCGGGCGCCTTCTCGGGCCCGTCGGGCAAAGCCATGCCGGCCGTATCATCGGCAACAGGCTCTTCATCGGGGTCGTCGGTATCGTCGTCGGGGCGGCCGGCATCGGCGACGGGCAGGTCCGACAAATCGGCCTCATCGGGCAGCACCTCGGCCGAAAAACAGGAAAACGGCTCGTTTACCACATCCCGCACCCGTTTTTCGGGGGTAAATACCAGTTTATAGTGTCCCGGTACGAGCGAGGGCTCACCCGTCTGCACATTGATACTTGTACGGGCCTCTACCCAAACAGGTTTGAAAGTGCCCAAGCCCTCTATCTTCAACGCCTCGCCCGAGGCAAGTGTATCGGCCGTAAGCGAAGCCATCTCACGCAAAAAGAGTTCGGCCTCCCGTTTGCTGCAACCTTGCCGGCGAGCTACCCACTCGGCCACATCGGGCAATGTCAGTTTCTGATTCATCGTTTTTCCCTCCCCTTCAAACTGTTCTTTATATAAGTATTGGGCTTGAAAACCATCACTATCTTAGGTGGTATGAGCATACGCTGCCCCGTTGTGGGATTGACCGAGATGCGCTCCATCTTCTTCCGGGCCTCGAACGTACCCAACCCCTGTATCGTCACACTATCCATTTGCGCGCAACGCTCGGTAACAACCCGACAAAAGCTCTCTATCATAGCCTCGGTCTCGCCTTTCTCTTTCCCGGTGCGCTGCCGCAACAACTCTACAAAATCCTTATATTCCACAATATTACGCTATCTGTTACAATTCACGGGCATTGTTCGCAGGTACAAGCCCGACTTACACGATACAAAAATACATTTTTTCTGCATATCATCGGTTGTTACGACCGCTTACCGCTCTTGCAGCTCTCGTTTCAAACAAAAAATATACACTATCAAACAAAAATTTCACCTGTACAACGGCACGATGCCGTAACTTTGCATCCGTAAAACTATTCCATCATGAAGAAACACCTTATCTCTATTTTTGCAGCAACTGCAACACTTCTTTTACAGGCCAACACGCCCAACTTCGACATGGTAGGCTTTGCCACTCTCGAAGGCGGCACTACCGGTGGCGAAGGCGGAGAGACCGTATATCCTACCAACTTCGAAGAACTGAAACGTTACGCCGAAGAGGAAACGACGCCCTACATCATTGTCATAAACCGCGAAATAAACACCGGTATTACGGCATACGTAGATACTACCAGCGGCCACATCTCCACACAAGGCGCCGAGAACACCATCGCATCGACCTACGGCGAAATCATTAAATTGGGCTCCAACAAGACGCTCATCGGCGAGGACGACAAAGGATTCCTCAACCGGATAGGCATCAGCATTCAATGCAAAGAGAACATCATTATCCGCAACCTGCGCATCTCCCTGCAAGACGTACCGGTAGATAAAAGCGGCGA
>UQMR01000128.1 GCA_900542255.1 uncultured Porphyromonadaceae bacterium | reverse complement strand
ATTCTCTTCGGCGGACTTACCAAATCGGGCGAATTGCTGATGCGCCCCATCCGCGAGAGCTTAGAGCGCAATATCCTGCCTATTTTCAGAGGGAAAACCAGCATCTTGCTTTCGGAACTGAAAGAGGGCGATGCTGCCGTTTTGGGTGCCAGCGCTCTCGGTTGGGAAGCCAAATAAGAGAGGCTATCGAGACACATTCGCAACAAACCTGTTGCATATCAACATCTACGGGGCTGCAACGAAACCCAAGTTTCGGTTGCAGCCTTTTTTATAATCCTGATAATCGGCCACCATTTACCGCCTACCCTGCCGGAGAGAGACGAGCTACCGATGAATGATTACACGCAGATAGGCACGGCTGCCCAGCGCCCCGAATGCAGCTCCCACACCTCACTGATACCGGCCTGCCGCAATAATTGCATGGCCTGCAAACGCCCCGAATTGACACGTTCGGGATAGTGGCAATCGGAATTTACTACCAATTTCAACCCCAAGCGGCGCATCAGGGGAAACCACTCGACCGACGGAAAGAGACGATGATGTTGTTCCCATGCCTTGGTATTGACCTCCACCAAAAAATCCTTTCCTGCCAACGAATGGATGTATTGCGACGCAAGCTCCTCATACCAAGCCTCTTGTGTAATACCGGGATGAAAGTACGATGCGTTGAGGGCGATTTTATCGGCATGCCCGCATATCGTAAAGCCTCCCGCAGCCACCATCTTGCGGCTTTGCTCATAAAACAACTCCACGACAGCTCGCACATCATTGCCGAAACGAGCGGCAAGCCGCTCGCGAAAACCTTCGTATGCCCCGTCGACACTCATCCATCCGCCATCGGAAGCCGGGACAAAATGTACCGAACCAATCGTATAATCGAGAGGCATCCTACGGTACATAGGCGAGGCAGCATTACGCGCCTCATCGATATAATCTATCTCCAAGGCAGCATACAACTCTATCTGACGCTTGTACTTCTCGCGAAGACGCGCTATCTCGGCAAAATAGGCCGCATACGTGTCACGTCGCAATGTGCGTCCGGGCTCGGGCGACTCTGTATGCGAGCTTATGCCATAGGCATTCATGCCACGGGCGATAGCAGCCTCGACAAACGCCTCCATAGGTGCGCGCCCGTCGCAGAAATCGCAATGCGAATGGTAATTGACAAGATTATTCTGCATCTTTTTTCCTCTATATAACATCGGGGGAATCTACCCCACGCACATCATCGTGTATGACAAAGTACCGGGCGGGAGCTTTACGGAGCAATAACACATTCCTATCTGACCCGCCCCATTGTTCTCGGCGGCAAAATTAGCCCAAAATAGTCGTATTCGTTATAACCGCCGGGATTTTTATCCTGCGATTCTTTCAGCCATTACCATATCTGATGCAATAAAGGGGTGATGCAATACACAACAATGTATATTTTATCATAATAAATATATAATATCAAGTTTTATTACATCAAAAGTATTGCCAATACGCATTACCTGGAAAGATATGGGGAAGAGAGAAGAGAAAGCACCCCCGGCTACAATATCCTGTAACCGCGAAAAAGCAAAATGCCAGCCAGGGCTGGAAGGCTGTCAAGCCCCCAAAACAGGGGATACAGGGGTTCCTAAGCGCGATTTCATAATTATCGGGCATAAACTTCGCCCAATAATAGGGGCATGCTGTCCACTCATACCCCGAAAGGAAACAATGACCGACGACCATTTCTGCTCTTTGCTCGTCGCCTCTCTCCCCATATTGCGGCGACATGCGCTGCACTTCGCTGCCACAAGCGACGAGGCCGACGACCTTCTGCAAGACACCATATTGCGCTTGCTCGAAAAAAGGAATCTCTATCAAGACCGCAACTTCATCGGCTGGGGTTACAAGCACCTGCTGCACCTCTACCTCAACTCGGTACGCGACTACAAATACCGTCCTCGCCCGGGTACCTCGACCCTGCCCGAAGGGGGATATGAGCCGCACATAGGCACGGCATTCGACATAGAGACTGCCATAGGGAAACTTCCCGAGAGACAACGCGACACCATCCGGTTGCTGGCACAAGGATATGGTTACGAAGAGATTGCCGAACGACAATCTATCGCACTGGGCACCGTAAAAAGCCGCATTGCACGCGCACGCCAAACTCTTGCGACCCTGCTCGACACACACTCGGCGCAGCCGAAGAGGGCCGCCGCTCGGCGGTAGAGGTTGCCTATTTTTGCAGCATCTTCCCGGCCGATTGCAAGCGCAGGAAGCGCACGAACAGGGCGGTAAACAACACTGCAACCACCACTCCTATCACGGTAGAGAGTGTGTGGCCCAATGCAAATCCCTCGGGTGCGTAGAAAATGTATGCAACCGTGACTACCGTCATGAAGAGAGCCGGAATGAGCGAAATCCAATAGCATTTACCCGTACGTGCCAGCCACACGGTTATAGCCCATAGGGTAAATACCGAAAGGGTCTGATTGCACCATGCAAAGTAACGCCACAGGATATCGAAATCGACCATCATAATGGCAAACGACGCTGCAAAGATGGGGAGTGAAATAATAATGCGGTTGCGCAGACTCGACTGGTCGAAGTGCAGGAAATCGGCCGCGATGAGACGCGCCGACCGCAACGCCGTGTCGCCCGAAGTTATAGGAGCAAATACCACACCCAGCAATGCCAAGAAACCGCCAAAAGCGCCCAACCAGCCGATGGAGATATCATTGACCAGCACCGCCGGAGTACTGCCCGACAAATATTGGGCAAGATTCTCGAAAGAACCGGTGAAGGCCACGGCTGCGGCAGCCCATATAAGCGCAACGATGCCCTCGGTAATCATAGCCCCGTAAAAGACCGGTCGTCCCATACACTCATTCTTCAAGCATCGCGCCATCAACGGCGACTGCGTGGCATGGAAGCCCGATATGGCACCGCATGCTATCGTAATGAACATCATGGGGAATATGGGAGTTGTCTCGCTTTTAGGATGCCGGTTATACAGCCCGTCCGTCAACTCGGGAAGCGCATCGGC
>UQMR01000127.1 GCA_900542255.1 uncultured Porphyromonadaceae bacterium | reverse complement strand
TTGATACGCTTATAAAGGCCCACTCCCACAAAGGCTACGATAATAGTAAAAAGCAAGGCATTCGAGAAGACCGACGATATGCGCGCCACCTCTTCTTGCGAAAGTTGCGACAAAAAATACATCAATCCGCCTATCGCCAAAACAAATCCGGCCCCCCAACCTATCAACACCTTATCGAAGATGTTGATGCGCTGCCTGATGCAGACAGCAACCAACGCGACAAACGTAGCTATAAACGTAGATAGAAGAATCGGCAAGAAAATATCCGATGGATTGGCAGCTCCCATCTGAGCGCGATAGGTCATCACTCCGATAGGTATCAACGTCAGCCCCGATGCATTGAGTATAAGAAACATCAGCATGGCGTCGGTGGCCGTATCTTTTTTGGGGTTGAGCTCCTGCATCTCTTGCATCGCCTTCAATCCTAAGGGGGTGGCCGCATTGTCGAGACCGAGCATATTGGCCGATATATTCATAAACATAGAACCCAATGCGGGATGCCCCTTGGGAATGCCGGGGAAAAGACGCGAAAACAGCGGACTCATCAGCCGGGCAAAAGCGGCCACCAACCCGGCCCGTTCTCCCACCTTCATCAGCCCCAGCCACAATGCCAACACTCCGGTAAGACCCAATGATATGTCAAAGGCATTCTTGGCCGCATCGAAAGAAGCATTCATTATCTCGCTCCATATACCATAGTTCCCGGCAAAGAGAGACTGACATACGGCAACCGCAAATGCCACTATGAAAAAAGCAATCCAAATATAATTGAGTACCATAGACTATCGAGTGCTTACATTATACGAGTATCAAAAATACAAATTTTGCTGTTATCAGACAAAACTTGCCTTAAAAAGTAATTTCATCACACAACAATAAAAAAGTACACCCATCGCCTCGCTATTTCACGTAGCAGCGAAAAATACGAAAATAACATTATATACCTATCAATCAATAAAATAGACTTATTTTAAGCGCACGAGAATAAGATATTCACAACACATTCGTAGAGGCGGACAGAAAAAACGAAAGATTTTGACATTGCATCGACATAAAATCGTACCTTTATGACACAACTAATAAAAGCACTCCCACAATGACGACAACCAACCGCGACTTCGAGCAAGAACTCATCGCCAAGGCTCATCCCGAAAAGATGGCCATTCTCTCCTCGTTTTTCAAGACAGCTCCGGGAGAGTATGGCGAAGGCGACCGTTTCATAGGACTCACCGTTCCCGAAAACCGCGCCATCGCGCGACGCTACATCCACCTTACGTGCGACGAACTGACTCCGATGCTCCACAGTCCCATTCATGAAATAAGACTGGCCGCCCTGCTTTGCATGGTAGAGAAATACAAAAACCGCCGTACCGCCGCCGAACTGCGACAATCCATCTTCGACACATACACCCGCAACACAGCCTACATCAACAACTGGGACCTGGTAGACCTCACGGCGCCACAAATTGTCGGAGAACACCTCATGCACACCGACCGCGCCCTACTCTACCGCTTTGCCCGCACCGGCTCGCTGTGGGAACAACGCATCGCTATCGTCGCCACCCTTACCTACATACGCAATAACAGCTTCGACGACACCCTTGCCATAGCCGATATCTTGCGCAATCACCCACACGACCTCATACAGAAAGCCGTGGGATGGATGCTACGAGAAGTAGGCAAAAGAGATAAACAAATACTCATCGACTACCTGCAACTCCGCTACACCACCCTACCCCGCACACTCTTGCGTTACGCCATAGAGAAGTTCTCTCCCGATGAACGCAAACACTACATGCAACGAAAGATTCTCTAAAAAACACTATATTTGTCATCTGTTTATCTTACACGACAAAATATGAAAATCAGCGGCTTCACCATCATTCGCAACGCTATCAACTACGACTTCCCCGTTGTAGAGAGTATACAATCGGTATTACCCATCGTCGATGAATTTGTCATAGCCTTGGGCGACAGCGACGACCGAACCGACGAACTTATTGCAAGCATAAAATCGGATAAGATAAAAATCTTGCGCACCCAGTGGGACTCGCAACGCTACAACATAAAAGGCATGATATATGCCCACCAAACGGATATAGCCTTGCAGGCTTGCACCGGCGACTGGTGCATCTATCTGCAAGCCGATGAAGTACTGCACGAAGATGCTCTGCCCATCATACGCGAAGCCTGCAACAAATACCTCGACGACAAAAATGTCGACGGATTTTTACTGCGCTACATACACCTTTATGGCGACTACGAGCATTACATCGACGCACGCCACTTTGGTTATCCCAAAGAAATCCGTATTGTACGCCGCCGCCCCGACATACATTCGTGGCGCGATGCACAATCGTTCCGCATCATCCCCGACTTCGACTACAAAGATTACTGGCAAACAGAGGGTACCCAGAAACTGCGCTGCATACTGCTGAAAGATGCCTATCTCTTCCACTACGGATGGTGCCGCGACCCTCGCAAGATGAGCAGCAAACAGGCCGAACAAATCCTGCTGAGCGATGGCGTATCGGCACAGAAAGTAGCTCTTTACAACTATGGTAACATATCGGCCTTTCCTGTGTTCCACGGGAAACATCCCGCCGTCATGCAAGAGCGCATCGACAACTGTCCTTATCGGCAATTCCTACAATATGAAGGCAAGGCTCCCGACATACGCAAAATTTTCGGCACAAAATACCGCTTGCTGAAAGCTATTGAGAAGTTTCTCCCCTATGGAGGCCGCATTGGCGGATTCAAGAATTACCGCCAAATAGGTATTTTCTGAGAAAACCTATCAATCCGAGCTCCTTCATGGCGCGGCGACGGTCGTCGCGCTTTTCCCACATTTTATAATAGCGCAACACCTCGGCATATTCATAACCGCCGGCCTTGGCATACTCGTGGAGTATAAAATCCTTGTTCTTCCATACCGTATCTATACGACAAAAGCCTTTGACACCTTCGCTACACGTCAACGGCCTGTCATAAAACCAGACCCTATTAAGGTCTACCAAATAGTAGCGCGCCCCTCCACCGGGATTGCGCACTATAAGCGTATTTCCCACCGACAAATCGAGGAAATATATCCCTTTGCTGTGAAATGAGTAGACAAACTGCGCATAGCCTCGCAATAACTCCTCGAAGTCGGCAGGAGGCTCATCGAGCAAGC
>UQMR01000126.1 GCA_900542255.1 uncultured Porphyromonadaceae bacterium | reverse complement strand
CACTTTTATAAAGGCGATGGAAATCATAGGCGATGACCAGCAGTATAACTCGCTTTTGGGCAGAAAGCCCGATGAGGGCGATGCTCCCCACCCCGAATAAAACGGCTCGCCGCAAATCATACCGGGGGGCGACGCCCCTACGATACAACCCGATTACCTCACAAAAAAAGAAACAATAAACATTACCCGATATGAAAAAAATAATCCTTACCGGAGATCGCCCCACAGGACGCCTGCACTTAGGTCACTACGTGGGCTCGCTCAAACGCCGCGTGGAACTGCAAGAGAGCGGCGAATATGATAAAACATATATCATGATAGCCGATGCTCAGGCTCTCACCGACAATGCCGACAACCCCGAGAAGGTGCGTCAGAATATCATAGAGGTTGCTCTCGACTACCTGTCGTGCGGCATAGACCCGACACGAAGCACCATCTTCATACAGTCGCAAATTGCCGAGTTGTGCGAGTTGGCATTCTACTACATGAACCTTGTCACCGTATCGCGCCTGCAACGTAACCCGACGGTGAAGACCGAAATAAAGTTGCGCAACTTCGAGGCCAACATCCCGGTGGGCTTCTTTACCTACCCGATAAGCCAGGCTGCCGACATTACCGCCTTCGACGCTACTACCGTACCGGCCGGCGAAGACCAGGAGCCTATGATAGAACAGACGCGCGAAATCGTGCGCCGCTTCAACTACATATACGGCGATACGCTTGTTGAGCCCGATATATTGCTTCCTACCAACTCGGCTTGCTGCCGCCTGCCGGGAACCGACGGAATGGCCAAGATGAGCAAGTCGCTGGGGAACTGCATCTACCTCTCTGATACGGAAAACGAGGTGAGCAAGCGGGTGAAATCTATGTACACCGACCCCGACCACCTGCGGGTATCGGACCCGGGCAAAATAGAGGGAAATACGGTATTCTCGTACCTCGACGCCTTCTGCCGTCCCGAACATTTTGCCGCATATCTGCCCGAATATCCCAACCTCGACGAGTTGAAGGCCCACTACCGCCGCGGCGGACTGGGCGACGTGAAGGTGAAGAAATTCCTCGAAGCTATTCTGCAAGAGGAGCTGGCTCCCATACGTGCCCGCCGCAAAGAGTTCGAGAAAGATATCCCGGCCGTGTACGAAATATTGAAAAAGGGCAGCGAAGCGGCTCGCGAA
Organism: uncultured Porphyromonadaceae bacterium; assembly: GCA_900542255.1. GTDB lineage: Bacteria > Bacteroidota > Bacteroidia > Bacteroidales > Barnesiellaceae_A > Barnesiella_A > Barnesiella_A excrementipullorum. Next base: position 2,000 of record UQMR01000126.1, on the reverse strand, counting down.
AAGGCTGCCGAGACACTCAGCCGTGTACGCCATGCCATGCGCATAGACTACTTCTCTGACAGCGAACTGATTGCCGAACAGGCCCGGAATTACGCCCAAGGCAACCAATAGGCCATATCGGAAAAGAGACAAGCCACACACAAAAAGGTCTGCGGTTTCCCGCAGACCTTTTTGTATATAAGCCTTGTGAGGCTGCTCAAAGGATTGCCCGGGCCGGTTGCCCGAGGCTTGTATTCCTTGCTATCAATAATCGCGGTGTATCGACGACTCGCGTCCCGAGCGATTGACTTTGGCAGGGTTGCCACGGTAAGAGATTTCGCCGCTGCCCGAGACGGTAGCATCGAGAGACTCCTCGGCATAGCACTCTATATCGCCACTGCCCAATACCGAGGCTGTAAGCTCACGCACGACGAGATGCTCTGCGTCTATATCGCCGCTGCCTTTAACCGAATATGTGGCTTTGTCGGCTGTGCCACGCACCTCTATATCGCCGCTGCCCGTGAGACTCAAATCTACTCTCTTGGCCGTAAGATTGTTCAACTCTACATCGCCGCTGCCGGCAACCGTTGCCTTGAAAGAGGCTACATTGAGGTTGCGCACCTCTACATCGCCGCTGCCTGTGAGGTCGATACCGGTGAGCGTGGTGCAACGTCCCAAGACCTCTACATCGCCGCTGCCCGACACAGATATTTCGGTAAGAGTGGGAGCCGTAACCAGAAGTGTAAGGCGGGTTTTGCCGTAAATGTTCACGTCGTTGCTCAAATTTACGTAGAGCGTATTATTGCGTACCGAGAGCTCAACGTATTGTATCACATTGTCGGCGCCATAAATCTCCATGCTGCGTGTGTTGCCTACGGTAAACTCTACGTCTACCGAACCTATGACCGATATTTTATCGAAAGAGCCCAGTTTTTGCTTGACGGGTTGGGTAACAAAATAGTCGCTGCTCTTTACATGAGTTCTCCCACATGCCGCCATGGGGAGGAGAGCTACAACGGCCAATACGATGAAGAATACTTTTGAGTTTTTCATATTTTCTGCTTTTTAATGGTTTCACAAGGAAGACGTACGCAAAAGCCTTTTTGTTACAACCACTATGAAAGATTTTTATTCCTCACCCCAGAAGAGTTCGGGCTGGTGGGCGGCAAGGTTCAGATAACGGGCCAGAACGAAGAAGTAATCGGAAAGACGGTTGACGTATTTCATCACATTATCGGCTACGGCATGCTCGGCCGCAAGGGTGCAGATGCGGCGTTCGGCACGGCGGCATACCGTGCGGCAAAGATGGGCACGCGCTGCACCGTCGCAGCCCCCGGGGAGCACAAAGCGGTTGAGGGGCGGCAAGAGAGCGTCTATTTCGTCGATGCGACGCTCTATGATGGTAACCTCGCTCTCGGCCAAACGGCTTGCCTCGTGAAGAGGCGTGGTGTCTATGTCGGTTGCCAACGACGAACCTACGACGAAGAGACAATTCTGTATGTGACGCAACAGGCGGGCATCGGCATCATCGGCCGGCAGAACGGCCGAGAGGAAACCGACGGCGGCATTCAATTCGTCGACGGTGCCGTAGGCTTCGAGACGAATATCTTCTTTGGCTACGCGCTGGCCGCCTACCAATGATGTAGTACCCGCATCGCCACCGCGTGTGTACAATTTACTTTTCTCCATGTTGTTGTAATTTTAATGTGGGAAACAATCGGTAAAGGGTGCGGCACACCATCTCGGCATTTTCGGCCACATGGTACATGCCGGCTTCGAGCGGCGATGCGAAATGCTCGGCATAGCAACGCTCTAACTGGGCCAGCAACGGGTCGTAGAAGCCGCCTGTATTGCATACGATAATGGGGGCCTGTATGTAGCCTAATTTGCGGCAGACATAGGCATCGAAAAACTCGTCGATGGTACCGGCTCCGCCGGGCAGGACTACCACGGCATCGCAGGCTTGTAACATGTGCCGCTTGCGCTCCTGCATATCGGCCGTCACCACCAGCTCGTCGACA
>UQMR01000125.1 GCA_900542255.1 uncultured Porphyromonadaceae bacterium | reverse complement strand
CCCGACTGTGTGGAGATTGCTTATCGGGCCGGTGTAGATGCTGTAATACAACCCGGCGGCTCTATTCGCGACCAGCAGACCATAGACTTCTGTAATGACCACGGCATAGCCATGGTCGTGACAGGAATACGCCACTTCAAACACTAATAGACATAAACCATTAATACAATAATAAGATGGCTTTCTTCTCATTAACGCAAGAATTAGCAATAGACTTGGGCACCGCCAACACCATCATCATCCACGAGGGTGAGATTGTGGTGGACGAGCCTTCGGTCGTAGCATTGGAAAAAAAGACCGATAAACTTATTGCCGTAGGCGAGAAGGCTCGTCAGATGTACGAAAAAACGCACCCCGACATTATTACGATACGACCCTTGCGCGATGGCGTGATTGCCGACTTCTATGCTGCCGAGCAGATGATTCGCGGCATGGTGAAGATGGTCAATCCCAAGCGTCGCTGGTTTACCCCCTCGCTCAAAATGGTAGTGTGCATCCCTTCGGGCAGCACCGAGGTGGAGATTCGTGCCGTACGCGACTCGTCGGAGCATGCCGGCGGACGCGACGTCTACATGATATACGAGCCCATGGCAGCTGCAATAGGTATCGGTATCGACGTAGAGGCTCCCGAGGGCAACATGATTGTAGATATAGGCGGCGGAAGTACCGAAATCGCCGTTATCTCGTTGGGCGGTATCGTCTCGAACAAGTCGATACGTATCGCAGGCGATGACCTTACGGCCGATATACAGGAGTATATGCGTCGCCAGCACAATGTGAAGGTGGGTGAGCGTACCGCCGAGTTGATAAAAATCAACGTAGGCTCGGCACTTACCGAGCTGGCCGACCCCCCAGAAGACTATATCGTGCACGGTCCCAACCAAATGACCGCACTGCCTATGGAGATACCCGTCTCGTACCAGGAGGTGTCGCACTGTATAGAGAAATCGGTGTCGAAGATAGAGGCTGCCGTGCTGAGTGCCTTGGAACAAACTCCCCCCGAGCTGTATGCCGACCTCGTTCGCAACGGCATATACCTGGCCGGCGGTGGCGCCCTTCTGCGAGGTCTCGACAAGCGTCTCACCGATAAGATAGGTATTACATTCCATATCGCCGACGACCCCCTTCATGCCGTAGCAAAAGGTACGGGCGTAGCGTTGAAGAACGTAGACAAGTTTAACTTCCTCATCCGTTGATACCGTTCACCGGTGTAGAGGATGATTTCCTCAAATAGTACTTTCGCGAGTTGCATGCCTTTTTCTATGGGCATGTAACTCGTTGCGGTACAAAGCTGTAATAGCTCCGATAACAAAAGAGTGTCTCAGAATGCGCAATTTATTCGACTTTCTCATTAAGCATCACGCATGGATTTTCTTTATCATCTATGTGGCCATTGCCGGCATTCTGTTGTTTCACTCCAATCCATACCAGCAAAGCATCTACTTCGGTTCGGCCAACAAAGTCTCGGCCAAGGTTTATGAAATCTCCGACAAGGTGACAGGCTATTTCGGTTTGCGTGAGGCCAACCAGGCATTGGCGCAGCGCAACGGAGAGCTCGAAATGGAGGTGCTGCAATTGCGCCGCCGGTTGCAGAAATATAGTTATGAGCTGGCGATGGATACGCTCACGGCCGCCGACTCGATATTGTGCCGCTATGACTTCGTGGTGGCGCAGGTTATCAACAACAGCGTTTCGCGCCTCAACAACTACATCACGCTCGACAAGGGAACGGCCGATGGCGTATATCCCGAGATGGGAGTTGTGGGGCAAAATGGTGTCGTGGGCATTGTGACGGTTGCCAACGAGCACAATGCGGTTGCCATCTCGGTACTCAACCCTAAGTTGCGCATCAGCTGCAAGGTGAAGGGAACAGATTGTTTCGGTTCCTTGGTATGGGATGGGCGCGACTCCCGGTATGCGGTACTCGAAGAGATGCCGCGGCACGTAGAATTTGAGCCCGGCGATACCATTGTCACCAGCGGATATTCGGCCGTCTTCCCCGAGGGCGTTATGGTGGGTACGATACATGCCTATTCGAAGCAGAAAGACGATAATTTCTATGCCATGCAGGTGGCTCTCTCTACCGATTTCAGCCGGTTGGGGGTAGTGCGCGTCATACAAAACCCCGAGCAGGAGGCTCGCAGACAATTAGAAAAGGAGGCTCGCCAATGAATGCAGGTTTTATACGTTTTTTCTTCCTCTCGCTGTTGATGGTGCTCTTGCAGGTGGTAATATTCAACCATATCCACCTCTTCGGGATAGCCATCCCGTTGGTCTTTATCTACGTCATCATGAAACTTCCCCTCTCTTTGCCGACGGTATGGGTGCTTACGGTGTCGTTTCTCCTCGGCCTTGCGGTGGATATATTCAGCAACACCCCCGGTATGAATGCCCTGGCGTGCACCATCCTTGCATTTGTGCGGCAGCCTGTTCTGTCGCTCTATCTCCAACACGGCAGTGACTACATAGCCGACGAGCCCTCTATGCGAGGCTTCGGCACAGGGCTTTTTGTGCGTTATACCCTCTCGCTGACGTTGGTTTATTGCCTCCTGTTGTTTGTGATAGAGTCGTTCTTCTTGTTCGATGCCCTCTATATGATACTGCGTATTGTATGCAGTACGTTGCTTACGTTTGTTCTCATCTTGTGTTTCGATAGTTTGAGCCCCGGTCGTCGTGAGAAAAGATTATAATCTCGAAAAACGCAAATTTGTCATTGCCGGAGCACTGCTTGTCGTGATGCTCATCTATGTCATACGCCTCTTTTCGCTGCAAGTGGGCGACAATGACTATAAGAAATTTGCCGACAACAACGCCTTCCTGCGCAAGATGCTCTATCCCTCGCGCGGGTTTATCTATGACCGCAACGGGCTGCTGATGGTATATAACCAGCCTGCGTACGATGTGATGATGACGCCTCGCGAGGTGTTGCCGTTCGATACGATTGATTTTTGCGAAACGTTGGGCATCACGCGGGAGCAGTACGACAAGCGTATTGCCGACATGAAAGACCGCCGCAAGAATCCCGGCTACTCCTCCTATACCCCGCAGATATTTATGACGCAGCTCTCGGCGCGCGATTACGGCCGCTTGCAGGAGAAGCTGTACCGATTCCCCGGTTTCTATATCCAGAACCGCGTTTTGCGTCAGTATAGCATGCCTATTGCCGCCAATGTGCTGGGCAACATACGGGAGGTGTCGGTGGCCGATATGGAACGCGACGACTACTACCAACGAGGCGACTATACGGGCGACCTGGGTGTGGAGAAGTCTTATGAGAAGGTGTTGCGGG
>UQMR01000124.1 GCA_900542255.1 uncultured Porphyromonadaceae bacterium | reverse complement strand
ATCGACGAGGTGCAGGACAAAGGTTTCTTCTATTTCCTGCGGGCTCTCATCCATAAGAACAACTGGCATTATACGCTTTCCATCAATGATTGGAACACGATTCTTGCAGAGAAATATTTTTATACGCACTCCATATTCTATAACCGTGCCTATTGTTATTTCCATCTGGGACGTTTCGAGTATGCTCTCGATGATATAAACATGGCTCTTTCGCTCAATGGCGAAAATCTGTCATACCATGTATTGCGGGCCCGCTTATATCGTATTGCCGGGGAGTATGCCCTTGCCGAGGAGGAGTTGGCCATGGCATCGACGTTCAATCCTGCCGATGTAGAGGTGCTGCAACAGTCGGGCATCCTCGCTGCGGAGCAGGGCGATTATGAGAAGGCGTTGCGGTATTATAACGAAACCATCCTCAACAATGCCGATGTGCCGTACTCATATCTCCTTCGTGCCGATGCTTATGAGAAAAGTGGCGACCCGACGGCAGCGGCCAATAATTATGAATTGATGGTAGCCGCACCCGAGGCAGAACCTTCGGTATATACCCTGCGAGGTTTTGCTTTGGCCAAGTTGGGGCGTACGGCCGAGGCTGAGGAGTGGATACAAAAGGTTCTCTCTGGCTCTTCGCACACAGTCACCGGCGAAGAGTACTACTATGCCGCCTGCCTGTATGCCATGATGGGGCAGAAAGCACAGGCTCTGCACTACCTCGAAGAGGCCTTCAAGAAAGGATACGGCGACTATTACAACGTCTATTTCGAGTATGATTCGCCGGTGTCGTTGGAACCGTTGCGCAGCGACCCGGAGTTCCGCACGCTGGTGCAACAGTATAGTTCAATCTTCTGATGCTATAATAGAGTGTAATGCACTTGATTACGGGACTGTGATGAATCGTGTGTATTCTCGCAGCCCCGTATTGTTTTGGGTTGTTTGATGGAAGCGGATACATCCTGTTGGAGGCGCAAACAACCGGTTTCAGGGAGACGGCATATATGAGGAACGGCGAAGGGGCTAAGCCTGTAATTTCATAAGAGATTGATTGTTAAAGAAAGCATTTGTCTGGCTAAATTTGTTTTTAGTATATAAAATAAGTACTTTTGTTCTCAATGTGTTGTCAATATATCCTCTTTCCGGCAGGCATCTGCTCTCAATATGACTGACATGAAAAAAATAGGATTGTGCTGTTTCTGTTTGATTCTCCCGGTGTTGTGTTTAGCGGCTCTTTCAGTTGCGCCGGAACTCTATTTCTGCCATGTGACGGGCGTAAATGCCATCTCGCAGAATAATGTGAAGACAATCTGTCAGGATAGCTACGGTTTCATGTGGTTCGGTACGAAAAACGGGCTCAACCGGTATGACGGCTACCGTTTCAGGAAGTTTGATGTAGAAGACCCTGTAAAGCATTGCGGGAATAACAACGTGGGCGTTTTGTATGAAGATGCCAACAAAATACTATGGGTAGGTACCGATAAGGGGGTATATCATTTCGACCCTGTCAAAGAGCGGTTCCGGTTTGTCGATTTGCCGGCGCAGGATTCTGTGCGCATGGGCGACTGGGTATCGGCTATCGAGGGAGACAAGAACGGGCAAATATGGATTGTGATACCCAACCAGGGAGTGTTTCGTTATGACGAAGATGAATGCCGCCTCTATCACTATCCTTTTCGCGAAGATAGCAAGAAGCTGGGGCGTGACGAGAGTACACCCCAGACTCTCTGCATAAGGTCCAATGGAGAGGTGTGGATAGGCTCCAATCGAATGGGGCTGTTCAGATACGACCCCGAGAAGGACCGTTTCGACCAGTGGCTTACAGATGCTTACGGCAATACCGTGCAGGGCGATAACATATACACCATGTGCGAGTATGGCGACGCCCTTGTTATAGGTGTGCATGAGGGGATGCTTAAAAAGTGGGACTTGAAGGCCAACAGGATAAGTGTTTTTGACACGCCGCAAATCCACTACAAGATAATACGCTGCGTGAAGTGTTGCGACCGCCGTCATATATTGGTGGCAACACAAGACGGGCTTTATGTCGTCAACGAGCGCGAGGGAGCAGTGTATCATTATTGCGAGGACGACCTCAATCCTTACGGCCTTTCCGATAACAATGTATTTACCATATACGAAGACCGTGAAGGCGGTATCTGGTTTGGTTCTTTGTTTGGCGGTGTCGACTATCTGCCCAAGCGTGCCTATACTTTCCGCAAGTATTTCCCCGTCAATTCGGCTGGCTCTATCAAAGGTAAGCGCATCCGAGAAATGTGCGAGGACAGCAACGGAAATATATGGATAGGTACCGAAGACAAGGGGGTGAATATATTTTATCCCAAGCAGCATGTTTTCAAGCATATCGACAATGCGCGGAGTGCTTCGCGTACCAATCTGGCCCTTATGGCCGACGGTGACCAGGTATATGTAGGCATCTTCAAGTCGGGGATGGAGGCCTATTCCATAGATACGTACAACTCTCGTTTCTATTCGGGCAAAGACCTCAATTTGTTGGATGAGTCGAGCGTGTGTGCGCTTTTCAAAGACTCCGAGGGGGGCTATTGGTTGGGAAATTCGTGGGGCGTATATTATGCACCGAACGAGAATTTTGCATTTAAGCGGGTCGATGCCTTTGGCGATGCTTATATACACGATATCGCGGAAGACCGCAACCGCAATATATGGATTGCCACGATGGGCAATGGTGTGATGTGCTATAACCTCGATGCCAAGCAGGTGCGCACCTATACCGAAAACCCCGAAGACTCGCTCTCGCTGAGTTCCAATTCAGTGAGCAGCATTACCATCGGGCGGAAGGGTGAGGTGTGGTTCTCGACCGACCGAGGGGGGATATGCCGCTATAACCGTTCTACCGACAATTTTACGACATTCTCTGTTAAAGACGGCTTTCCCGATAATGTCTGTTACAAGATATTGGAAGATTGGCATCACAACCTTTGGTTTGGCACCAACAAGGGATTGGTGTGCTTCAATCCCGAGACTCGTGCGGTACGGGTTTATACCGAGCGTGATGGTTTGTTGTCGGACCAGTTCAATTACAAATCGGCCCTCGAAAGCCGCGACGGGACATTCTATTTCGGCACAATCAAAGGGCTGATAGCCTTTAATCCCTATAAGTTTGGTGTTAACCACCATGTACCGCCTGTCTATATTACGCGGATGCAGGTACACAACAGGAGCGTCGTTGTAGGCGCTCCCGATTCGTTGCTCTCGTCTGCCTTGCAGTTTACCCCCGAGGTGGTTTTGCGTTACGACCAGGAAAATATCTCGTTGGATTTTGTGGCACTCGATTATGTTTCGCCCTCGTCCAATAAGTTCCGCTATCGGCTCGAAGGGG
>UQMR01000123.1 GCA_900542255.1 uncultured Porphyromonadaceae bacterium | reverse complement strand
CGTTTTCACGGCACGGCCGAAGTCCTTGGCCACCTCGGCAATCTCTTTGCGGCTCATGCCGCGTACGATGGTGGGCGAATAGAGGTTGAATCCCGTTGATGCGCCTATGGGTATCTGTCCGGCGGTAGATATGTGCGTCATGTTACCGCAGTGTCCCAGCTGGATAGATGCTGCCGCCCCGTGCGAGTGTATGGAGTCGGTTATGCGGCGCAGCCCGGGGATGATTTCGGGGCGCATCCACAACTGCGACTCGAAGGAGAGGCCGCTGCGCGACACCGAGGCATAGGCAAGGGTTGTCATACCGATGCCTCCGGCGGCGACGCTTGTATGGTATTGGTACAGTTTTTCTGATGGAGAGTAGTGTTCTGCCATGCCCTCGAAGGCTGCCGACCGTATGGTGCGGTTGCGCAATGTGAGCGGGCCTATTGTGGCAGGTGTGAAAAGCAACGAATCGTTGTAACTCTTTTCCGTAGTGTCCATTTCGCTTAATAGATAAAAGGTATAATGCGTTTGCGATGTTCTTGTATGAAATCTTCACCGAATTCGTCGGCATAGCGTTTGTATATCTGGTGTGCCCGCGGTGTGAGGTTGGCAAAGGTCCACCATGCAAATACGGCGCCGGCCCACGACCAAGTGAGGATGGCAAAGCCTATCCACTCTACCAGTTCGCCGAAATAATTGGCCGACGAGACGTAGCGGAACATGCCTCCGTGTGGCAGGTAGTGGCGCGTGTCGCCCGGTTTGCGCAAGTTACGTATGATGTGGTCGCTGTGCAGGTTGACAATCATGCCGCAGAAAAACAAGATAGTGCCTAACAGGAATTGCGGCGATGTAAACCAACTGTCGCCGTAGTAGTCGGCCGGTGAGATGTAGAAGAGCCATCCGCCCTGCATGAGGGCGTTTAGGGTGTTGAAGAGCATGCCGCTCAGCATGATGCTTACCGCCATGCGGCTCTTGCTCTTGAATAGCAGCGGGAAGATAAACGAACGCTGGAAGTAGTGCAGCTCGAAAAACAGAAACATGCACAGCCTTGCCGGCTCGTCGGAGCGGTCGCTCATCATCCATAACCATAGCATAACGAAGAAAACAGGAGCTTCCATTAAAATCCAACCCAACCGGTTTGGGATAGACGGGCCCCACTTTTTGTTGAAAAACACACCATATCCTGCTTTAATGAAATAAAGCGCGATAAAAACGATTAGTCCGAGTAACGTCATTCCTATAAGGAACCAATTGAAATAAGCCTCCATGCGTGATGTTTCTTGTGTGTATCGTGTGGCGGTAAAACATTCTTGCCAGAGAAATGAAGAATACGCTGCACGCTACATTTGTTTGACGACAAAAGTAGTGATTTTTTTTGCATATTCGTCTCTTTTGGGTACAATATTTGTCATGACAACTAACGTGCGGTTACAGATGATGGGTGCATGATTGTAACAATATGAAAAACTATTCGTATCTTCGTTCTCTCATTTTACACAAAGAGAACTATGAGCAAAGAACTCGAACTGGAAGAAAAAATCGTGAAGATGTTGCGTACGGTTTTCGACCCCGAAATACCGGTCAATGTCTATGACTTGGGTTTGATATATAAGATAGAGGTAGAGAACGGCGTGGCCCATATCGATATGACGCTCACGGCGCCCAACTGTCCTGCTGCCGATTTTATAATAGACGATATACGTATTAAGGTAGAGAGCATCGAGGGGATAGAGCGCGCCGATGTGCAACTTGTCTTTGAGCCCGAGTGGTCGCAGGATATGATGAGTGAGGAGGCAAAGCTCGACCTCGGTTTCTTGTAACAGCCAAGCCGGTACTTTTATGGACGTTCGTAACAAAACCTATTTCATTGCCGACCTGCACCTGGGGGCGACATATCTCGACAATCGCGAGGCCGAGCGGCGAGTGGTGCGTTGGCTCGACAGCATACAGCACGATGCAGCCCGCCTTTTCCTGATGGGAGATATCTTCGATTACTGGTTCGAGTATCGTCATGTGGTGCCGCGCGGATATGTAAGGTTCTTGGGCAAGCTCGCTTCTCTTGCCGACAGTGGCGTAGAGATACATTGGTTTACGGGGAACCATGATATATGGATATTCGATTATCTGCCCGGCGAGCTGGGTATTGTCTTGCACCGTAAGAGCACCGCGATGATGATAGACGGGCGCAATTTTTTCCTGTCGCATGGCGATGATGTGGGCGAGCGCAGTCGCAAGTTCCGCTTTTTGCAGCGGCTGTTTCGCAACAGGTGGGCACAGCGGTGTTATGCTTGGATTCACCCCGACCTTACAATGGCAATGGCACATTGCTGGTCGTCGTCGAGTCGCCGCAGTCACTCGGAAGAGAGCGAGCGTTACAAAGGCGAGAACGAAGAGCCGCTTGTGCGTTTTGCCAAGGAGTATGCAGCCTCGCACGAGGTAGATTATATTATCATGGGGCATCGCCATATTTTGCTCGACCTGATGCTTTCACGTCGTAGCCGGCTGGTTATTCTGGGCGACTGGATTAAGAATTTTTCATACGCCGTTTATGATGGAGAGCAGCTCACGGTAGATATATTCGAGTGACACGGATGTGTCAATATCGTAGACACAAGACCGAAATGATAAATTGTAAGTAGAAAGTTGTCATTTTGCCGTGTTAACATTATTTTACCGTTTGGGCAAATATTTAGAAAAATTAGAAATACTCTATGTCACAGTATATTACAATGGAGTTACAATTCTTTGTTACTGCCGGCTGTCGCAAAAACATATTATATAACATATCTTTTTTCTTGTTATGGCAAGAAAAAAGGGTGTATCTTTGTCGCACTAACCTAAAACAATCTTTTTTACCTTAAAATTAATACCTATTGAAAACCTAATAATAAGGAGTTCCTGTGAAGGAACTCCTTATTAGTTTTTAGGATAATATAAAAGTATATAAGATTTCTTGTATAGGGGTATGTCGGGGGGGAGCAAGCAGCGGAGTGTTGCAGATGGCGATATGCAAGCCGTCCCCTCACCGTTATGTGACAGATTGGCCCCTGAGTCATATGCAAGGGCCGGTGCGGCATGGGTATGTCGTGGTAGCGTTGTTACAGATAGGTCCCTCTTAGAATTCAAATCCGATTCTTAGTCCCGCAGCGCAAGAGAGATTCCATTTATATATATAAGAATAGGGCTCGTTGTTTGTGTTGTAGATATACTCCGTGTCCATAAGAGGCTGCAATTCTATGAAGGGAGCGATGTGCATGGCAAACTTGGGCGTGAACCCCAGCCGCAGTCCGGCATCGAGGTGCCAGTAGAAGCCCATTTTGTCGCCTATGGTTATACCTATGCGCGTTCCGGCCGAGAATTGGGCTATGTTTTCGCCCCAGTTGGTACGTACCTCGGTATATATA
>UQMR01000122.1 GCA_900542255.1 uncultured Porphyromonadaceae bacterium | reverse complement strand
GCATGGCTTTGTGTAATTTGGCCGATGAGATCATTTTCATTGCGCCCGTAATCTTCTCCGATGAGGAGACTGATCCTATCCGTCCTTTGAGTTCGCGTATGGATGCCATATTCTGATTTTATGCCTTAAAACGGTTTGCGACTTCTTGGGCTGTTGCTGTCAGTATGGCTGCTATTTCGTCGTTTAGCGTGCCTTTTTTCAGCTCGTCAAGCACATCGTTCTGGTGCTTGGCGTGCAGGATTTGCAGGAACAGCTTTTCAAATTCGGCAACTTTCTCGAGGGGTACCGACGAGAGTAGTCCTTGTGTGCCGCAGTAGATGATGGCAATCTCATCTTCTACGGGTACAGGGCTGTATTGCGGTTGTATAAGGATGCGTTCGTTCTTGCGGCCTTTGTCTATGACCATGGCCGTAACGGGGTCGATGTCGCCACCGAATTGGGTAAACGATTCGAGCTCGCGGAACTGGGCCTGGTCTATCTTCAACGTACCGGCAATTTTCTTCATGGCTTTGAGCTGTGCGCTACCACCTACGCGCGATACCGAGATACCTACGTTGATGGCGGGGCGTACACCTTGGTTGAAGAGCTTGGTCTCCAAGAAAATCTGTCCGTCGGTGATGGAGATGACATTGGTGGGGATGTAGGCCGACACGTCTCCTGCTTGTGTCTCGATGATGGGGAGGGCAGTGAGTGAGCCGCCACCTTTCACCATGGGCTTTATGACTTCGGGCAGGTCGTTCATCGACGATGCCACTTCGTCGTTCTCTATGACTTTGGCTGCACGTTCGAGCAGACGAGAGTGCAGGTAGAAGATATCGCCGGGGTATGCCTCGCGTCCCGAGGGGCGACGCAAGATAAGCGAAAGCTCGCGGTATGAGACGGCTTGCTTGGAGAGGTCATCGTATATGACAAGTGCATGGCGTCCCGAGTCGCGGAAATACTCGCCTATGGCGGCTCCTGCCATGGGGGCATAGTATCGCATGGCGGCCGATTCTGATGCGTTGGCTGCCAGCACGATGGTATAGTCCATGGCGCCGTGTTCGTGCAGTGTATTAACCAACGATGCTACCGAAGAGGCTTTTTGCCCGATAGCGACGTATATGCAGTAAAGCGGTTTCCCGTTTTTATAGTTTTCGCGTTGGTTGATGATGGTATCTATGGCGATGGTGGTTTTACCCACTTGACGGTCGCCGATGATGAGCTCGCGTTGGCCGCGACCTATGGGTACCATAGAGTCGATGGCTTTGATACCGGTTTGCAGGGGCTCTTTTACAGGTTGGCGGAAGATAACGCCGGGGGCTTTGCGGTCGAGGGGCATGAGGATGGTGTCGCCGGTAATGGGCCCTGCGCCGTCGATGGGTTCGCCCAGCGTGTTGATGACACGACCGAGCAGCCCTTCGCCTACGGGGATAGAGGCGATGTCGCCGGTGCGGCGAGCTGTCATGTTTTCGGTTACCTTCTCGACATTGTTCAGGAGTACGACTCCCACATTGCTTTCTTCGAGGTTCATGGCAACGCCGCGCACGCCGTTCTCAAACTCTACGAGCTCACTGGCCTGTACGTTGTCGAGACCGTAGACGTGGGCAACGCCGTCGCCTACTTCGAGCACCGTGCCTATCTCCTCAAAGTTGGCTCGTGTGTCTATCTCTTCGAGTTTGCTTTTCAGTATGTCGGATATCTCGCTTGGTTTTATCATAAGATTATTTGTTTAGTAATTTTACGCGCATTTGTTTCAGTTCGTTTTGAATCGAAGCATCGAGCTGCATCGATTCTACGCGCAAGATGAAACCTCCTATGAGAGAAGAATCTGTTTCGTAGACAAATTCGAGTTTCTTTTCACTCCGCGACATGAGCAGTTTCTTGATGCGGTTGACGATTGCCTCGTCGAGTTGCGATGCCGTGACAATCGTCACCCGAGATATACCGTTTTCTTGACGGTATATCTCTTGGTATGACAATGCCATGGCCCGCAAGTATGTTTCGCGGCGGTTGAGGGTTACTAAGCGGAAGAATCGAAGGATGCCCTTGTCAGCATTCTCACCCACGGCGGTTGTCAGCAGTTGCACTTTCTCGTCGTTCGAGAGGGCCGGGTTTCCGAGCGATTTCGACAGCGAGGGGTGTGAGGCAAATGCTTTCTCCAAAACTTGGGTATCGGCATATACCTCCTTGGCGCAACCATTTTCCTGTGCGTATTTATAGAGTGCTTTTGCGTACCTTCGAGGGATAAGGCCTTCGTTCATGATGACTTAGTTTTTGTGTTCGAGTTCGTTCAATAATTTTTCTACCATTTCCGCCTGGGCTTTATTGTCGGAGAGCTCTTTGCGGACAAGTTTCTCGGCAATAGTGAGAGCGAACTGGCTCACCTCTTGGCGGAACTGTAGCTCAGCCTCTTTGCGCGATTGCTCTATGCTTATCGCTGCGGCATCGATGATTTTCTTCGCCTCTGCCGAAGCCGCTTTCTTGGCTTCTTCGATGATTTGGGTTTTCATCTGGGCAGCTTCTTGAAGAATTTCCATTTGTTGCCGCCCGGCTTCGGCGAGTATTTCACGGGCTTTGTTTTCTGAGTTTTCGAGGCTTGCTTTGGCGGCTTCGGCATATTCTACGCCTTTGTCAATGAGGTCGGCACGGTTATCCATGCTTCGCGTGATGACAGGCCATGCAAACTTGGCTAATATGGCAAAGAGTGCCACAAAAACCACAAACATCCAGAATATCAATCCCGCTTCGGGCGTGAACAGTTCCATATCTGGTTATTAGAGGAATAACGACAGTATGCAGACGATAACGGCAAACAGAGCCACACCTTCTATAAGGGCGGCAATCACAATCATGTTACTACGTATATCGTTCGAAGCTTCGGGCTGACGTGCAATGGCTTCCATAGCCGACCCGCCGATACGACCGATACCTATTCCTGCTGCGATGGCAGCAATACCTGCTCCGATACATGCCCCTATTACTGTAAGGCTTTCAAGGGCTAATAATATCATTCCTAACATAATGTTGTGTTTTGA
This sequence comes from uncultured Porphyromonadaceae bacterium, assembly GCA_900542255.1. Taxonomy (GTDB): domain Bacteria; phylum Bacteroidota; class Bacteroidia; order Bacteroidales; family Barnesiellaceae_A; genus Barnesiella_A; species Barnesiella_A excrementipullorum. Next base: position 590 of record UQMR01000122.1, on the reverse strand, counting down.
AGGTTAAAAAATTCTTATTTGTTTTTTTATTTTTGTTCTTGTTTTGTTTCTGTTTTATGGTGTCCCTCTACTTGGGCTAATGAGATGAATATCGTAGAGAGCATCGTGAAGACGTAGGCTTGGATGAAACTTACCAGCGTATCTATGAGGTACATAAACAGCGAGAAGAGGAACGACAACACGGTCGTGCCGCCTCCGACCAGCATGCCTCCCATCTCTTTGAAGATGAAGATGAGCGACAGCAGTACCAGCACTATCATGTGACCTCCCATCATGTTGGCAAAGAGACGTACCATCAGGGCGATGGGCTTGGTGAAGATACCGAAAAGCTCTATAAAGGGCATGATGGGCAGCGGGGCTTTGAGCCACGTGGGTACCTCTGGCCAGAATATCTCTTTCCAATACTCTTTTGTGCCAAATACGTTGACGGTTATAAAGGTGCAAAGTGCCAGCACAAGGGTGATGGATATGTTGCCCGTAAGATTGGCGCCTGCCGGGAAGATGACCATCAGTCCCATCAGGTTCATCACGAAGATGAAGTAGAAGGCGGTGAGCAGGTAGGGGGCAAAGCGGCGGCCCTTTTTCTCACC
>UQMR01000121.1 GCA_900542255.1 uncultured Porphyromonadaceae bacterium | reverse complement strand
CCACTTGCAGCCCAAGGGCGTAGACGAAAATCACCAAACCGAAGCTCTCGGCATAGTTGAGCATCTGCGGGTCGATGGAGAGGCCGAAATGCCCGGCCAATATACCGGCAAAAAATACGAATGTGACGCCCAACGAGACGCCAAAGAAGTGTACCTTGCCGAGTCCCAAGCCTATTGCCGATATCAACGACAGCACAATGATGGCTTGCAACGCCGAATGCTCAACAAAAAGAGTATTTATCCAATCCACAGGTCGAGGAGATATGCAGGTGTATGTCAATGTTGTTTCTCGGGATGACGTGCCAAGAAGGCATCCAGCCCGTGCTTGCGTAACTTACAGGAGGGGCATTCGCCGCAACCGTCGGCAATGATGCCGTTGTAGCATGTAAGCGTCTGGTTACGCACGAGGTCAAAGACGCCCAGCTCGTCGGCCAACTCCCACTCTTGCTCCTTGTCTATCCACATCAGCGGGGTATGGATGACCAGCTGTGTATCGAGTGCCAGATTGAGCGAGACGTTGAGCGAGCGCATAAAGGTGTCGCGGCAATCGGGATAACCGCTGTAATCGGCTTGCGAAACGCCGGTGACAATGTGTTTGATACCGTACTTAAACGCCACGACGGCTGCAAAGGTGAGAAAGAGCATGTTGCGGCCGGGAACGAATGTATTGGGGTAACCGCCGGCGGGTTTCTCCGTGTCCATAGGCAACGTGGTATCGGTAAGTGACGAATCTCCTACGGTAAGCTGCCCGAGCAGCTCCATGTCGAGCACTTCAAAGGGGACGTGTGCCTGTGCAGCAATCTTGCGCGCCACCCCTATTTCCAACTCGTGTTTTTGCCCATAACGGAAACAGACGGCCCGTACCGAAGCAAAATGTTTCAACGCCCAGAAAAGGCAAGTTGTAGAGTCTTGCCCTCCCGAGAAGCAAACCAATGCCGACTCATTTTTCTCTATATCCATACTTGCAATTTTTAAGCCTCCGCACAAAAACGCGAAGGGATGGTTGTCTTATAATCTCACGAGCAGCCATGCAGGACAAAGCGGTCTGGGCCTTATCGACTGCGTATAAACGACGGCTCTATCGGGCTGCAAAGTTATATAATATCGACGAATAAACGGCAACAACGGCTCAGAAGGCAGTTAAATAAATGTGTACCAGCACAGTAGAATGCTGCAAAATCTGTCTGAGGAGTATCTCTAAAAAACAGCAAGGGCTGCGGTGAATAGAAAAGTTCCACCACAGCCCGACAAAGCGTGCAATAACAGATTAAATGTATAAGCGCCGGAATGAGCAAACATGGAGCGTCAGGCAGAGGCATCTTACACGGTGGAGTGCCGTCTCTTGCTGCTGTAAGTAGCAACTCCAATTCTCTGTTCACATTGCACATCTACAAAGCTACCATCTCCAAAGAACTTGCAGCAACCTTTTCATCAAAAAGTGAGTGCAGTTGCGGCGAAATCGAAATTCGCCGCAACTGATATACTTGTCAACGTACGATTACTTTCCATACTTGATTATCCAAACGGACTATGTAAAGCCCGCGGGGCATAGAGAGCGTGTCGATACCCGCCGGTTGCCAACGGTTGACAAGAGTCGTGCCATCGGCTGCGTAAACGCTCAGCAGCCCGGCTTGGGGCAGACTAACCTTGATATAGCCATTGCATCCGTAAACCATGCCGTCGGAGGTAACCAAAGAAGCGACAGATGAGCTGACGCGTACAACAAGCGGCTCGGAATAGTATGACTCACCGGTAGGATAAACAGCCGTTACCTGATAGCTGTACTCTGCCTCAACAGGCACAACATCGTCGTAGGCGGCCTCCTCAACCGGCGTATCGGTAAGCTTGACGCCGTCGCGATATACATTATAACCCACAGGTTCTTCTATCACAGGTGTTCCCGTCGTAGGCTGATAGGTGATGTCGTCTATCATCAATCCCAAGCCGCCCAATGTAGTATGGCGTATGGCAAAGTAGCGGGCATCTTGCGGCAAACGATAGTCGTAACGGCTCCATGTGGCAGGGATTGTCATGCTATCCAACAATCGGAAACTCTCAGGCTCGGCCGTGGTGGTGGAATAGAGGAACTCGACCGTTGCGAGGGCATAGCCGACAGTAACCGACTTGGCATAGAACGACACCTCACTACCCCCTGCAACGGTTGCAGAGATAAGCCAGTCGTCGTTAGGAACCTGACGGTCTTCGTTGTACATGCCGAAGAGGTATTGATTGCCCGAATAAGGCCCCCAGGTAAGCTCGTAAGTCTCCATATCGATATCGGCATCTGCGGGATTGAAGACTTGGAAAGCCATAGGAGCGGCGATATTAGGATATATTCCGGTATTGGAAGAGATGCCTGTCATCTCACCATCGGCATCTACCATTGTCCAGGTACCCACATTGTCGATAATAAACGACTCGTAAGACTCTATATCGTCGGTAATTACAGGATAATTCTCGTAATTATCGGCAGGCATCCACGAGAGGTGTACTTTGAGGTCGTCGGTAGAAGCGCCCAGACCTGTTACAACCGGCAATACAGGCTCTACGACATGCACCGTGCATTCGTCAGAGAGGTCATTGCCGGGTTTCTCGTCTTGTGCACATACGACACGGGCCGAGAAGGTTACGTCGGTACCGGCAACGGCAAGTGTCTCGAAGCAATCGAAAAGGAATTGTGCCGTCTCACCGGCTGCCAAAGGAGCCGAGGCATCTTGCATCTGCACCGTTTCGCCGTTACGCAACAACTCTACCGAATAGTTCTCTATCTCTTTTGCACCACTGTTTTCTATCGTAACGGTAACGATAAAGGTTTTATCGGGGTCGACCCACCCTTCCGATACAACCGATGACGGCCGTAAATCGTAACAATCGTCGAAGAGCGAGATGCAGTCGATATGGATATTGCGTCCTTGTGCCGATATGCCTTTCATGGCAAAAGCCAGGCTGTCGCAACCGACAAAGGATTCGAGCGAAACGACATGTTGCTGCCATTCGTTTTCGGTCGGAGCGGTTCCCAACAGATATGCTTCGCCTACGGCCTGCCACGCTGCGCCATCGGCCGATACTTCTACCTGCAAGGCATCTTGATTTGTCGCATCGGCGGTATGGAACATATAGAATGACAACGAGGGGTGCAGCATGCCGGATATATCGAAAATGGGCGAACAGAAACGCTCGGTAGTACCGACCGGTGCAACTGCCGACCTGAATGTTACCAGCCCGGCATCGTCATCCCAGGCATAGGCTTGCGGACTATATCCATAGGTCATAACCACCCAATATTTCTCATTGTCGGTACCTATATTCTGGGAATACCACGGGTAAGTATCGGTCGCGGTCATCATAAACGACTCGGTCATGGGTGCGATGTATGGCTCACCCACCACGACGTATGAGGTGGTATCTTTTTCGCCGGCCACATCACTGTTAACAGCCCACACCGTATAGCGAGCCAGCACCTGCTGTGTCGTGGCGAAAGAGATGGTTTCGTCAACAAAACTCAGTGACTGCAATCCGCTCGACACGCATACTTCATCGTCTCTCATCACCGTATAGGTAAGGGCTTCGGCATCGATATATCCCTCATGGACACCGGCCTGCGGTGCCGACCAAGAGATAGAGGGGCATCCGTCGACTACCGTTAT
>UQMR01000120.1 GCA_900542255.1 uncultured Porphyromonadaceae bacterium | reverse complement strand
TGCGATTTCGACGTAAGGATTTCCACTTGGTCGCCGCTTTGCAACTTTTGGCTCAGAGGCACCAGCTTGTGGTTGACCTTGGCTGCGATGCAATGAAAGCCCAAATCCGAATGCAACGTAAAGGCGAGGTCGAGGGCTGTGGCATCTTTGGGCAAAGTGATAAGGTCGCCCTTGGGGGTGAACACGAAAATCTCGGTACTGAAAAGGTTGAGCTTAATCGTGTCGAGGAAGTCCATCGCATTGGGCTCGGGGTTGTCGAGTACATCCTTGATGGTATTGATCCACACATCGAGTTCCGACTCCTCGTCCGACTCTCCCACTTTGTATTTCCAGTGTGCAGCAAGCCCGCGCTCGGCTATCTCGTCCATCTTTTCGCTCCTTATCTGCACCTCTATCCAGTTGCCGTCGGGCCCCATCACCGTGAGGTGCAGGGCTTTGTAGCCGTTTGCCTTGGGGCGGCTCACCCAGTCGCGCGTACGTTCGGGGTGCAGCTCATACAAGTCGGTGATTATCGAATAGATAGACCAGCACTCGTTTTTTTCTTCCGACTCGTTGAGACATTCAAAGACGATACGCACGGCATACAGGTCATACACCTCTTCAAAGGGTATATGCTTGCTCTGCATTTTGTTCCATATGGAAAAGACCGATTTTACCCGGGCTTTCATCGTATATTTGTATCCCTTTTCGTCGAGCCGTTTCTTGATGGGTGCCGAGAACTGACTGTATATCTCGTGCCTGTGCTCTTCGGTCTCTGCGATTTTCCGCTTTATCTCTTCATACACCTCGGGGTGCTCATACTTGAAGCTCAAATCTTCCAGCTCGGTTTTGATGGAAAAGAGCCCCAGCCGATGTGCCAGCGGTGCATAGATATAGGCCGTCTCACCGGCTATTTTATATTGTTTGCTGGGCAGCATGGAGCCCAGCGTACGCATGTTGTGCAAGCGGTCGGCTATCTTGATGAGTATCACACGGATATCTTCCGACATCGTAAGCAACAGCTTCCTGAAATTCTCTGCCTGCAACGAGGCTTGGTCACCGAAGATACCGCCCGATATTTTTGTCAGCCCCCAAACGATAGAGGCTATCTTATGCCCAAACAAATTTTCCAGATCTTCTACCGTATAATCGGTATCCTCCACTACATCGTGCAACAGAGCCGCACAAATCGATGTAGAGCCGAGCCCTATTTCCTGACTTACTATACGTGCCACAGCGATAGGGTGCAGAATGTAGGGTTCTCCCGAACGACGCCTTACCCCCTCGTGGGCTGCACGAGCAAAGGCAAATGCGCGTTTGATAATCTCCACTTTCTTACGGTGATTGGAACGCAAATAGCCATCGAGTAAATCTTGAAATGCCTCGTTGATGAGTTTTTCTTCTTGGTTCTGTTTAAGGCTTTGATCTTCCATAGGGTGAGAGAAAGTTTTACAAGCAAATATACGCAAAAAATCGTTTCGATGTATAACTTTTCCCGTTAATTCTGCGCAACTTTCTATTCTTTTCCCCTTGCAGCTCCTATGTGCCAACATCCTCCCCGATGCCTCCTGCGTAAAAAACTCTATAAATAATAAGCAGTTAGGGATACGATAACGGCGGCGACAGCCTCCCCGACAGAGGTAGGCACAATAACGCCACCGTTATAAAGGGTACCTCATTACCGGCGCTCTATCTCAAAACCTGCGCCACGCACAAGCTCGATGAGGCGTTCTTCCGTAATGCCGTTGGGGACAACCGTCAGCAGGCGGTGGGGATTTTCCAAATCTACCCTCCACGAGGCAATGCCGTCGGCATTATCGAGCACCGGCTTTATCTTGGCGACACAACCGTTACACATGATATTGGTACGGAATACCCACTCGCTCTCTTTTCCGGCATGAGAACCGGACGTCTTACTCATAAAAAAGTTCCACTTCATATTCTGCAATTAAATGTTGTTACCAATTTGTCACTTCCTCCATCGCAACCGCAAGCTGTTTGCAACGACACTCACGCTGCTCAGAGCCATTGCGGCACTTGCCATCATGGGACTGAGCAGGAATCCGCCGACAGGATAAAGGATTCCGGCCGCGATGGGGATTCCTATGATATTGTAAATAAATGCCCAAAAGAGATTTTCACGAATCGTACGCACTGTTTTACGCGATAGCAATACGGCATCGGCAATTCGAGTAAGCTCGCCCGATATGATTGTCATAGAGGCTACATCTATGGCTATATCGCTGCCATGCCCCATGGCAATACTCACATCGGCCCGGGCCAGTGCAGCCGAGTCGTTGATGCCGTCGCCCACCATGGCCACTACCTTGCCCTCCTGTTGCAGGCGGGCTATAAACGAAGCCTTGTCGGCCGGCAAGGCTCCCGCCTCTACCTGCTCGATACCCACCCGGTCCGCTATGACATGTGCCGTAGCAGCGTTGTCTCCCGTAAGCATACACACATCGAGGCCTATCGACTTCATCCTCGCCACTGCCTGCGATGAGGCGGGTTTCAACGGGTCGGCTATCGCCACGGCAGCAAGGGCGCGGCGATTCGAGGCAAACCACACCACCGTATTGGCCTCCTGCTGCCAACGAAGTGCCTTTTGCCGAAGATTGTCCGGTATGGCTATGTGCTGTTCTTCCAGCAGCGCTTCATTACCGGTCCAATAAGCAACGCCTTCTACCTCGGCCGAGACACCTCTTCCCGGCAATGCCTCAAACGCGCTTATGCGAGAAGGCGCCGCACCCGACAGAAAAGCCGTCACCGCCTCGGCAATCGGATGTTCGGAGCGCGACTCCATAGCCATCCATATAGAGGCATATTTCCCGGTATATTCACTCCAACAACTATCTACAACGGCCGGATGCCCCTCGGTAAGCGTGCCCGTTTTGTCAAGGACCACCGTTGTGAGGCGATGCGCCGTTTCGAGGCTGTCGGCATTCTTGATAAGGATGCCTTCCGAGGCTGCACGCCCCATACCCACGGCGATGGCCGTGGGAGTAGCCAACCCCAACGCACATGGACAGGCTATAACCAGTACCGTAACAAATGCCAGCAAGGCTTGCGAAAAGGCAGCCGTCCCTCCTATGGCCATCCACAATACAAAAGCGAGGAGCGCGATGGCCATCACCGCCGGCACAAACACGGCGGCGACCTTGTCTACCAACTTCTGCACCGGCGCCTTGCTGCCTTGCGCCTCTTGTACCACGCGAATTATCTGTGACAACAGTGTCGCGGCGCCCACCTTCTCGGCCACAAAGACCAACGAGCCTTTCCCGTTGAGCGTACCGGCATATACCGCAGCTCCCGCCTCTTTGCGTACGGGCATGGGCTCGCCGCTGAGCATGCTCTCGTCGACATAGGAGTCGCCGCTCTCTACCGTACCGTCGACGGCAATACGCTCTCCGGGACGCGCCACCACCTTGTCGCCTACGGATACCGAGGCTATCGGCGTTTCGCACATCGAACCGTCGGGCATCAGGCGCAGTACCATACGCGGCTGCAATCCCATCAGCTTGGCTATCGCCGCATTGGTCTTGTCCTTGGCCCGCTCTTCGAGCATTTTACCAATCGAGACAAAAGCTATGATACCGGCCGAAGCCTCGAAATAGACATGCGGGGCAATGCCACGGGCTATCCAAAACTGCGGATAGAGCGTATTGAATACGCTGAACAGATAAGCGACACCCGTAC
>UQMR01000119.1 GCA_900542255.1 uncultured Porphyromonadaceae bacterium | reverse complement strand
CGGACGCTCGACTGGAAAGAGCACATCCGCCGCCGTCCTGGTATGTATATAGGCAAATTGGGCGACGGCTCGCACAATGAAGACGGCATATATGTGCTGCTGAAAGAGGTACTCGACAATGCCATAGACGAATATATGATGGGCTACGGCAAACAGATTGTCGTAGAGGTCGCCAACGGGAACGTGTCGGTGCGCGACTACGGGCGCGGCATTCCGCTCGACAAGGTGCGCGACGTGTCGTCGAAGATGAACACGGGTGCCAAGTACGACTCGAAGGCTTTCAAAAAATCGGTCGGGCTGAACGGTGTCGGCATCAAGGCGGTCAACGCGCTCTCATCGTCGTTCTTCATAGAGTCGTACCGCGACGGTATGAGCCGCTCGGTGAGCTACGAACGCGGCGAGACCATAGAAGAGAGCGACTACATGCCTACCGAAGAGCCCAACGGGACGCTGGTGCAGTTTACCCCCGACAGCAAGATATTTGCAAGCTACGAATACCACAACGAGTATATCGTGTCGCTGGTGAAGAATTACGTATTCCTCAACGCGGGGCTTACCATCGTACTGAACGGACAGAAATATCACTCCCGCAACGGACTGGCCGACTTGCTGAACGAATATATGACGTCGTCGCAGCTGTACCAGCCCATACACCTGAAAGGGAACGATATAGAGGTGGTCATTACCCACAGCAACCAATATGGCGAGGAGTACTACTCGTTTGTCAACGGACAGCATACGACGCAGGGCGGCACGCACCTGACGGCTTTCCGCGAAGCCTTGGGACGTACCATCAAGGAATTTTACGGCAAGAACTTTGAGTATACCGATATACGCAACGGCATCGTAGCAGCCGTAAGCATCAAGGTAGAGGAGCCTGTATTCGAGTCGCAAACCAAGACCAAGCTGGGCTCGCGCGATATGGGCCCCGACGGGCCTACGGTGAGCAAGTTCATCAACGACTTCCTCAAAAAGGAGCTCGACAACTTCCTGCACATCAACAGCGAGACGGCCGACATCATGCTGCGCAAAATAACCGAAAGCGAGAAAGAGCGCAAGGCGATGGCCGGCATCACCAAGCTCGCGCGCGAACGGTCGAAAAAGGTGAGCCTGCACAACCGCAAATTGCGCGATTGCCACATTCACTATAACGACCCCGAAGACCGGCGCAAGAATGCCGTCGACCGCAGGGAGGAGAGTTGCATATTCATCACCGAGGGCGACTCGGCGACGGGTACCATCACCCAGATACGCGATGTGGAGACACAAGCCGTATTCAGCCTGCGAGGCAAGCCGCTCAACAGCTACGGACTGACTCAGAAGGTGGTGTATGAGAATGAAGAGTTCAACCTGCTGCAAGCTGCACTCAATATAGAAGACGGCATAGAGGGGCTGCGATACAACAAGGTAATCATTGCCACCGATGCCGATGTCGACGGGATGCACATACGCCTGCTGCTGCTCACATTCTTGTTGCAGTTTTTCCCCGACCTCGTAAAGAAGGGGCACGTATATGTGTTGCAGACGCCGCTGTTCAGGGTACGCAACAAACACTTCACCCCTACCAAAGCATCCCGCGGGCGACATGCCAAGAGAGATGCCGAGGCTGCATCGGCGGGACAACAACCGGGGCAGGAGGTCTATTATTGCTATACCGACGAAGAGCGTATCAGAGCCATAGAGAGGCTGGGCAATAATGCCGAGATAACGCGATTCAAGGGACTGGGCGAGATATCGAAAGAGGAGTTTAAGCTCTTCATTGGCCCCGACATACGCTTAGACCGCGTCATGCTGCGCAAAGAAGACCTCGTAAACGAGTTGTTGGAGTTCTACATGGGCAACAACACGATGGAGAGGCAAAATTTCATCATAGACAACCTTGTAATAGAAGATGACACCAACTTACTCTAAAAAGACGGCTCTCTTCCCGGGAACTTTCGACCCCTTTACCAAAGGGCACTACTCGATAGTGCAGCGCGGGCTGTGTATCTTTGACGAAATTGTCATAGCCATAGGCACGAATACCAAAAAGCATCCGATGTTTACCGAAGCCCAACGCATAGAGATGCTGCAACAGATATATGCCAACGAACCGCGGGTAAGCATCATATCGTATGACGGGCTGACGGTAGATATAGCCCGCCAACACGGGGCGCAATTTATGCTGCGCGGGGCTCGCTCGGTGATAGACTTTGAGTACGAGAAGTCTATGTCGGATGTGAACCGTGTCATATCGGGGCTCGAAACCATTGTGCTTTTTACCGAGCCGATATACGCCCACATCAGCTCGTCGACGGTACGCGAACTGATATGCTTCGGTCATGAGGTAAGCGAATTTCTCCCCGACGGCATGATATTACCCGAAAGAAACGACCTAAACATTCCACAAAAATGAAACGGACTACAATAGTTGCCGCCTGCCTCCTTGCGGGCGCAATATGCAACATGGCAACGGCCCAAATGTCGGATGCCATGCGCAAGCTGAATACGGCGCTCTTTGCCGTGACACAACTCTATGTAGACTCTGTCGACGACAACAAGCTGGCAGAGGATGCCATAAAAGGGATGCTCGAACAACTCGACCCGCACTCGTCATATACTACCGCCGAGGAGACTCGCGAGCTGAACGAACCGCTGGAAGGCAATTTCAGCGGCATAGGCATACAATTCAACATGAACAAAGATACCCTCTACGTGATACAGGTTATCGCCGGAGGCCCTGCCGAACGCGTGGGCATGCGGGCGGGCGACCGCATCGTAACGGTAAATGACACTGCCATTGCCGGCGTGAAAATGAGGAACACCGACATCATGAAGCGATTGCGGGGCCCAGAGGGTACGAAGGTAGACGTGGGTGTGATGCGCAAGGGCACAGAGAAGCCTATCGCCTTCCGCATAACCCGCGCGCAGATACCCATATACAGCATAGACGCGGCTTACATGGTTGACGACAAAACCGGTTACATACGGGTGAGCCGATTTGCCGCTACGACGCACGACGAATTTACAGAAGCGCTGGGCAGGCTGCGCAAGGAGGGTATGACACAACTCTTACTCGACTTGCAGGGCAACGGCGGAGGCTACCTGATGAGTGCCGTAGAGATGGCCAACGAATTTCTCGACAAAGGGCAGCTTATCGTCTATACCGAGGGCGACAAGGCTCCCCGCAGTGAAGCGGTCGCTGAGGAGAGAGGGTCTTTCAGCCACGGGAAGGTTGTAGTGCTGGTAGATGAGAGCAGCGCATCGTCGAGCGAAATTCTCTCGGGTGCCCTGCAAGACTGGGACAGGGCTGTCATCGTGGGCCGGCGCACCTTCGGCAAAGGGTTGGTGCAACGCCCCATCCCCTTCTCTGACGGTTCCATGATACGTCTCACGGTATCGCGTTACCACACGCCGGCCGGGCGCTGCATACAGAAGCCTTACGACAAAGGCAACGAGGAGTATGCCCGGGACATATACACTCGCTACCTCAACGGCGAGCTGATGCACGCCGACAGCATACATTTTGCCGACTCGCTGCAATACAAAACCCTCATCAACCAACGTACCATATATGGCGGAGGCGGCATCATGCCCGATGTCTTTGTACCCATAGATACGACCCGCATTACCGATTACCACCGCGATATCGTGGCCAAAGGGACTCTCAACCAGTATGCCATCAACTACATAGACCACAACCGCAAGCAGCTCACCAAGAAATACAAAAGCATCTACGACTTCGACCGCCAGTTTGAGATTGACGACAAGATGATGCAAGAGCTGAAAAGGCTGGGCGACGCCGACAGCGTGAAGTACGATGAGGAGCAGGCTGCCCGGTCGAAAAAGCTGATAGCCCTGCAACTGAAAGCTCTCATCGCCCGCGACCTGTTCGACACGGGGGCTTACTTCGTGGTGATGAACCCCTCTGACCCCACTTTTATAAAGGCGATGGAAATCATAGGCGATGACCAGCAGTATAACTCGCTT
>UQMR01000118.1 GCA_900542255.1 uncultured Porphyromonadaceae bacterium | reverse complement strand
GCCGATTTCCAGGCCGCCTTGTCGCGCCTGGCGGTCCTGTCGCAAGTGATTGTGCTTACGGAGAGTGTTGCAAACGTGCACGACGCACAATTTATCCCCACCGTAGACCGGGTGCTTACGGCCATAGACAATAGTGAGAAACCCGGCTATGCACCCTCGCTGCTCATAACCGTAGGCGGTGCGCCTATCTCGCGTATGGCGAAGGTGTTCTTGCGCCGTTATGCCCCCGCGGTACACTGGCGTATAGGAGGCGAACAGCATATTATAGATACCATGCAGTCTCTTACGTGCCAAATCGATGCCGACCCTGCATGGCTTTTGGAGCAACTGGCGCAATCGCCGTCGTGCGATAGCGGTTATGCGGCATTATGGAAGACCCGTGAGGCCGAGGCAGGCCATTTGCACGACAACTTTGTGCAGGCAGCCCCTTGGTGTGCATTGAAAGCCTTTTCGATACTGCTCCCTTCACTCCCCGAGGGAGTCTCCTTGCATTTGTCCAACGGAACCTCGGTGAGATATGCGCAGCTCTTCGATACGCCGCAAGTGGCGCGCACATACAGCAACCGGGGTGTGAGCGGTATAGACGGCAGCACCTCTACGGCCTTGGGGTCTGCTTGCGTCGATGAGGGTACTACGCTTCTGATAACCGGAGATATGAGCTTCGCTTACGATGCCGGAGGGCTTGCCACGGGATACGCCATGCCGCGCTTCAAAATCGTGGTTTTATGCAATGGCGGAGGGGGTATCTTCCGCTTTATCAAGGGCCCGTCGGATTTGCCCGAGTTGGAAGAGTGCTTCGAGGTGAAACGCCGCATCCCCGTCGAAGGGTATGCCGCCCTGCACGGCTTCCGTTTTTTCAAAGCGGCATCGACCGAAGAGCTTCGTGAGTTCCTGCCGCATTTCTGGGCAGAAGAAAAACAACCGGCCCTGCTTGCCATAGAGACCGACGGCGTGACAGATGCGGCTGTTCTGCGGGCCTATATGAGAAGGGCTCGCTCATAAGGCTCTTCCGCATCGAGGCGTTTCAGGAGAATATGCGATAGAATGTTATGAACCGATGATTATAGAAAAACGAAATATGATGGAAAAGTCGAAAGAAAAAGTGCTTGCCGGCGGCAGCATAACCTTTGCCGAGGCCTGTAAGCTTTACAGTTCCGATAATATGGATGCACTCCTTGCCGCTGCCGATGAAATACGCTTGCAGCGGGTGGGTAATAATATAGATACATGCTGTATCGTAAATGCACGCTCGGGTAAATGCAGCGAAAACTGCAAGTGGTGTGCCCAGTCGGCACATTATGCTACGCACATACATGAGTATGAGCGTGTCAGTGACGATGAGGCGATGGCTGTGGCGCAGGCCAGTGCGCGGCAGGGTGTAGCACGCTATTCGTTGGTGACGAGCGGGCGCAGGATGACCGCCAAAGAGCTGCCTCCCTTTTGCGAAATATATCGCCGCGTGAAAGAGAGCACCGGGCTGTACCTGTGCGCCTCTATGGGGCTGTTGGGGAAAGAAGAGCTGCAAATGCTTTATGATGCCGGAGTGCGCCGTTATCACTGCAATTTGGAGACAGCCTCCTCATACTTTCCTGCGCTATGCAGCACTCATACCTCCGAGCAGAAGAAACAGACCATACGCTGGGCGCGCGAGGTGGGTATGGAGATATGCTCGGGCGGCATTATAGGTATGGGCGAGACCGTAGAGCAGCGCATAGAGCTGGCATTTGAGTTGCGCGAGCTGCAAGTCGCTTCGGTACCCGTCAATATTTTGTCGCCTATCCCCGGCACGCCGCTTGAAACGACCCCTTTGCTCGACGAGGAGAGTATCCTGCGTACCATCGCAGTATACCGTTTCGTATTGCCCGATGCCGTAATACGCTTTGCAGGCGGCCGTATGCGACTCTCTGAGGAGGCTCAGTTGAGAGCATTGCGAGGCGGGCTCAATGGCGCGCTGGTGGGAGACCTGCTCACTACCGTGGGCAATGGCGTAGAGCAAGATAGCAAGCTCTTTGCCCAAGCCGGCTACCGATGGGTTAAATAGCGTGAGAGCTGTTGTATATCGGGCAAAAATCATTACCTTTGTAGGATATAATGGAATGTAAGCCAAGAGTTATATAGTATGGCCGATACTGTTACACGCAAGAGTCTCCTACAACATAGCATGGAGGGAGGCGTATGGTTGGGTTTGTATCTGATAGTAAGATTTGCCTTTATGGTCATGGGGCTTTATTACTCCGTGGCAAACCTCATTGCGCTTGCACTTTTTGCAGGAACGCCCTTTGTGCTCTATCGCATCATGATGGTGTATCATCGCAACAACAGCTACATATCGTTTTTCTCCCTGTTGTGGATGATGGGCATCATGCTCTTTTTCTTTGCCTCGCTGATATGCAGTGTGGCAGAGTTTGTCTTTTATCAATATATCAATCCCGGTTATGTGGCCGAGTTGTTCGACCGGGCATTGGCTCTCATCAAAGAGTCTGAGATGCTCTCAGATACAATCTCGCTTGAAGATATGCACAAAGCTATCGGTGCAGGAGTTCTGCCCACACCGTTGCAGATGGTGATGCAGTCGATATGGTCTAATGTCTTTTTCGGGTCGTTGCTTTCGATGATTGTGGCGCCCTTCGTATTACGGAAACATAAAAAAGCATCATAGAGAAGAAAATGGATATTTCGTTAGTCATACCCTTATACAATGAAGCCGAGTCGCTTCCCGAATTGGAGGCATGGATAGCCCGTGTCATGAAAGAAAACGGGTTCAGCTACGAGATTTGGTTTGTCAATGATGGCAGTACCGATAACTCGTGGCAGGTGATAGAGGAGTTGCGCCGAAAAAATCCCTGTGTCAAGGGCGTGTCGTTCCGCCGCAATTATGGCAAGTCGCCCGCCCTGTTTATGGGCTTCGAGAAGGTTCAGGGCGATGTCGTCATCACGATGGATGCCGACCTGCAAGACAGCCCCGATGAAATCCCCGAGCTTTACCGCATGATTACCCGCGACGGATATGACCTGGTGTCGGGGTGGAAGAAGAAACGTTACGACCCGCTGTCGAAGACTATCCCCACCAAACTTTTCAATGCTACGGCCCGCAAGGTAAGCGGCATAAAGCTCCACGATTTCAACTGCGGCCTGAAAGCCTACCGCCGGGAGGTCGTGAAGTCTATCGAGGTCTACGGCGATATGCACCGTTATATGCCCTATTTGGCCAAGACGGCCGGATATACCCGTATCGGCGAGAAGGTCGTGCATCACAGGGCGCGTAAATATGGGAAGACAAAATTCGGGCTCGACCGTTTTGTAAACGGCTACCTCGACCTGATAACGCTCTGGTTCTTCTCTAAATTCGGTGTCAAGCCCATGCACTTCTTCGGGCTGTTGGGCAGCCTCATGTTCTTTATAGGTTTTGTGGCAGTCGTTGTGGTAGGCGTTACCAAGCTGTATAACCTCTATCACGGCTATCCCTACCGCCTGGTTACCGACTCGCCCTATTTCTATCTGGCACTTACGTCGATGATTCTGGGTACGCAGCTGTTCCTTACCGGGTTTGTAGGAGAGCTCATCTCGCGCAACGCCCCCGAGCGCAATCAATATCAGGTCTCAGAAGTGTTGGAATAATCAATCGTTGCAAGTATGCAGAATGTAGTTGTCTCTTTGGCCCAGAAACGATACTCGGTAAGGAAATACGATTCGTGCCCGCTCCCCGACGAGCTGTTGCGTTATGTCATCGAGGCTGCGCGGTTGGCACCTTCGGCCGTAAATTTGCAGCCTGCGACATATATTGTCGTGCGCGATGCAGCATTGCTCGCCCGTCTTGCCGAGGCCTATCCGCGCGAATGGTTCCGTACGGCGCCGGCCTGTATTGTGGTGTGCGGCAACCATAACGAGTCGTGGCACAGAGCAGCCGATGGCAAAGACCATTGTGACATAGATGTAGCCATTGCCACCGAGCATATAGCCCTTGCCGCTACCGAGGTGGGGTTGGGCACCTGCTGGGTATGTAACTTCGATACCGCTCTAT
>UQMR01000117.1 GCA_900542255.1 uncultured Porphyromonadaceae bacterium | reverse complement strand
AGATGACGTATCTTACTCTCTGTCACGGCCTCTTCGGGGAAAGCGAAATCGGCATTACGACGGGTTTTCACCTCTACGATAACCAGGCAATTATCCTTCACGGCCACCAAATCGAGTTCCAGCTTGCCGCTACGCCAATTGCAATCGCGCACCACATAACCGCGACTTGTCAAATACTCGGCAGCATACTCCTCACCGCTTTTACCCAATTTATTGTGTCGTGCCATACTGTCTGTTATTATCGTCAGCCCAAGGATTGTTTCCGACTCTACAAAAATAAGCAAATAACCCACCCACTATCACATACATCATCCTTTTTATTATCTTTACGCCGGTATAAATCCTTAATCTTTCATGTTATGGAACTAAAAGAAGTAAAACGCGCATGGTGGCTCGAAGCTGTTATCATCGCCATAGGACTGTTTTTCCTTGGTTCGCGCATCGAAGCCGGTCTCAAAGTTGCAGGTGGCAATGACCGCACGGTTGCCGTACGAGGACTCTCAGAACGCATCGTTCCCGCCGACAAAGTAGTATGGCCGCTGGTTTACAAAGAGGTTGGCAACGATATAGAGACTCTTGCGTCTCTCGTAGAGAAGAAGAATGCCACCATCGTAGAGTTCCTACATTCAAAAGGGCTCACCGACAGCGAGATTTCGGTTGCTCCTCCCGAAATTTACGACCTCAAAGCCGAACGTTACAGCAACCCCGAGATTCCATACCGCTACAACGTACGCTCTATCATCACGGTATCATCGCAACAAGTCGATTTGGTGCGCAGCCTCATTGCCGAACAAGGAGAGTTGCTCAACAAAGGTATCGCTATCGTATCTGGCGAATACGATGCCCGGGTAGACTATCTTTTTACCGGGCTCAACGACCTCAAACCCGACATGATTGCCGAGGCTACCCGCAACGCACGTCAGGCGGCAGAGCAGTTTGCCAACGATTCAGAGAGCAAATTAGGCAAAATACGTTCTGCCTCACAAGGACAATTCTCTATCGAGGACCGCGATGCCTACACTCCTTACCTCAAAAAGGTTCGCGTAGTGACATCGGTAGTCTACTATCTCAAAGACTGACATTCGGATACCGATATTCCTCTTGAAAAAAGGCGGGGCTGCACGATGGTCGTGCAGCCCCGCCTTTTTCTGTTCCCAACCGGTCATCGGCTACCACAGCATTCAGGGTATTCAGGAGCGGCCGGGAAATAAGAGTCTCATCAAAGAACTACCTTGAAACTTTGAGTATCTACCCTTACAATATAGAATCCCCTTGCCGGCATCTCCAATCTATGTTTTCCGGCAGGCAACAGGCGTTGCAGCGACAACCGGCCACCTGCATCATACACCTGTACGGTCACCCTGTCTATGGTCTCTACCCATATTGCCTTGTCGGCAGCATATACGCGGGCTTCAACGCCCGACAGACGGTTGTCGCAACCCGACGACAAACGCACCGTCCGAGGCTCTGAATACTCCGAATATACCGTGGGGCCCCATATACCATCTTCGTCGAACGACCACGACCATGCAGCCACTGCATAAAGATACTCGTTGGCAGCACCGCCTTCAAGGTCGGTAAATGTATATGATGTAGCATCATATCCCTCCAACTCAAACGATTGCAGTGTCGAGGTATAGCTCTCACCCGCCTTCAACATCTGCTTGACAATAATGTCGTCTATAAACATCTTGTCTGTTCCCGAGAAGGTAATGGTAAAATATGTAGCCTCGGCGCCATTGGCAAAGTCTACAACAAACGAATGTTCTCCCGTTGTTGTCATCTCATACTCTTGGTGTTCAGTCGACTCACCGCTATAACTGTCTACATATACTATGTCTCCGGCATTAACGGCATATACTTTCAGCTCTACCGAATAGCGTCCTTCGTTACGGGCCAAATCAAACTCGGGCGAGGTAATCTTTCCCTCCTCATAATCCTTGAAGTAGTTGTCTATACCTATCATTCCGGTTATCGTACAACCCATGTTTACTTTCCATCCGGGCATCTTGCTATACTTGTCAAGATTCTCGTCATAGAAATATGCCGGCCAGTCGAGGGTTCCGTCGGTAATCGTTTCGAGGTCTTCATGCACGAGGTTATACATCTCGTCTTCGAGAGCCGTATGGCGCAAGTAATGACGCACGGCATATCCCATGGCACGTTCCACAGGAAGCCACTGTGCCGTATAGCCCGTCTCGCTCACATCGGTAGGTTCTGCCGTCTCGGGTGTCTCCATACTATATATGGGCACATAGACACGACGCTCGTCCGATTCGTCCGAGGTATATTTCTCATTGCAAGCCTTCACTGTGAAATAATACTCCTTGCCCTTCACCGTACCCTCTACCTTATACTCCGTAGCGGTAGTTTGGGCATCTTCTATCAGATATTCGCGTTGCGTATGCGCTTCATCGGCATATGAATAGACCGAGACCAGATACGTCGTAGCCGACCATACGGCATCCCAATGTGCCGTAAAGCCTTCATATGTTACATCGCTCGGCGTGCTGGGGCGCGGTACGTTGATACCATACACATCTTGTACAAACTCCACATCATCTATCAGCCACGCATGGTTATATGAATTCATTTGCACATAAGCCAGATGATTGCCATAGGAGCTATGCTGGAATGGAACTTCCACAACCTGCCATTCATCGGTAATATAGGCTACTTTCCGCTCGTAGTAATTCGAGCTGTATTTATCATAGAGATACAGTAATATCGAGTCATTCTCGTTGCCCCCGGTCACTCTCGCCTTGAAACGCAACGTAAAGCGACCCTCGTCGAGTCTCACATCGGTATAAGGCGTTTGTATCCAGCCGCGAGTAGTGCCCCATGTATAATCTTCATAATTCATAATGGCACAGGCGCCTCCGGCTTGGTGTATGCCGCGACCGTACCATGCTATATTATGCGTAAACTCCACAGGTATCTTTTCATCGGTTGTCGACAGCTCGGCCTCGGCAGGAGCTTCGGCGCTGCCTTCTGTGAAAGCAGAGAAATCTTCTGTAAAAATCGACATCATTTCACCTTGTGCGGCTTGGAGTGGCATAGCCACCAGCCCCGATACAGATAGGGCAAGGCATAAAGAATAAAATTTTTTCATAAACATTCGTATATTTTGATTGACTGTATTTTGCACTTCTACATAGCATCAGCCGCTCCTCTCTCGCTGAAATCACGGCCTTCCATCATCCCTTAAATGATGCACAAATCTTGGGGATAACAAGATTTACCCTATACCTAAGCAAACCTTTCTTTTTGCAAACTTATATATAACTTACCGCTCTCAGCAACTTTTTCATGTTACAACACACCTATTGCAATGCGCTGTAAATCAATATATTAAAACATTGTATATTACAACACAATTACACAACTCTCTTATAATAAACGACTTACAATTATATATATGCTATTGAGGCGATTGTGCCAATTTGCTTTTGATTCGGCTCTTCTGTGTACGAACAGCATTCTCGCTTACACCCTTACAAATAGCACACTCCTTGGTTGTAAACCGGCACTTTATCAGGCAGCACAACAACACTTCGTCTGCCGTAAGCGACGTATGCTCTCGCAACGCAACTTCATACTCCTCAAAAGCCTTATGCACATACTCGGCAGTAGCACTCTGCCGGGAAGCGAGCAATACGCCGTCGCTATGGTCTATCCACGACTTTATCGTTTTATATGCTTTGCTGCGCATAAAAGAGAGTGCACACACATTACCTTTCTTATCTATAAGGGCATACAACCTCTCACGTTCGCGTCCGGCCTGTTCTATCACACGCTCGGCCTCTGCCACCTCCTCTTCAAGTCGGCCGGCACGTTGCTCTATCGTATGGCGCAAGCCTTCCATTTGCTGTTGCCAACAACGCTCTTTTCGCCGCTTGTAGCGATAATAAAACAGAATCACTACAACAACAACCAGCACAACCACGGCAACCCACATCTGGTAACGCTCCTTTTCATGAGTCAGAACCCGTTCCAGCTCATAACGATACTCTGTCTCCCCCATCGCCTCGGTACGGTTCATTTGCGATATGGTATCATCGGCTTGCTCCAACAGGGCCGAATAAATCGCATACCCCGACGTATCGCCTGTGCACCGCGTCACCTCACATAGTTGTCTGTAACAGTTGGCCCGGGTATAGATATTGGCACTGTGGCTACCTTTCAGACTGTAATAATATGCCGAGTCGTAAATATTCTCGGCCAGGTAC
>UQMR01000116.1 GCA_900542255.1 uncultured Porphyromonadaceae bacterium | reverse complement strand
CCTCCGGCGAGCCAATCCGCAACACCGCATCCTACTCACCTTCTTTTCGCCATCGGGCTACGAAGTACGCAAGAATTACAGCGAGGTCGACTATGTATGCTACCTTCCCTTCGATTTGCCCGACAATGCGCGCCGTTTTATAGAGATTGTAAAACCCGCAGAAGCCATCTTCGTCAAATACGAGTTTTGGAGCAACTACCTCCACGAACTGAAAAGGAGAAACATCCCCACCTATATCATATCGGCCATATTCCGCCCGACGCAACTCTTCTTCCGTCCATACGGCGGTTTCTTCCGCGAAATGCTGGGCTGCTTCACCCATCTCTTCCTACAAGATGAAGCCTCCCGCAAACTCCTTGCAGGAGTAGGGATAACCAACGTTACGGTTGCCGGCGACACAAGATTCGACCGCGTCATGGCCATCCGCAATCAAGCCAAACAATACCCGCTGATAGAAGCATTCTGCGACAATCGTTTCACCTGGGTGGCCGGCAGCTCCTGGCCGGAAGACGAAGCCTTGATACTGCAATATTTCAACAAGCATCCCGAGCAGAAACTCATCATAGCACCCCACGAAATAGACGAAAAGCACCTCCAACAGATAGAGTCGCGCCTCAACAGACCCGTACTGCGTTACACACAGGCCACACCCGACAACATAGGCCAAGCCGACTGCCTCATCATAGACACTTTCGGTATGCTCTCATCGATATACCGCTATGGCAGCATGGCCTATATCGGAGGCGGGTTCGGAGCAGGCATACACAACATACTCGAAGCCGCCGTATATGGCATCCCCGTCATCTTCGGCCCCAACTTCAAGAAATTCCGCGAGGCACGCAACATGCTCGCCGCCCGATGCGCCTTCACCATTACACAATACGCGCAATTGGAGCAACTCATCGACGACCTTGTCGCCCACCCCGACCGCCTCGCGGCCATCGGTAAAGTCGCAGGAGACTACATCACCCTGCAAGCCGGCGCTACCGACATCATATACCGGGCCATATACGGCAACACACAGCAACACCCCTGCAACAACATACCGCAATGAGCCAAACTTTTGCATCGACACTACTCGAAAACGCCGTCAACGAATTTTCGAAATTGCCGGGCATAGGACGCAAGACCGCACTGCGTCTCGTCCTGCACATCCTGCGGCAAGAGCCGCAGGCGGCCGACAACTTCGGCAATGCCATTATACGCCTGCGCCACGACATACGCTATTGCCGCGTATGCCATAACATCAGCGACACCGACGTATGCAACATCTGCTCCGACACCACCCGCGACCCCTCTACCATCTGCGTTGTCGAGAATGTGCGCGAAGTCATGGCCGTAGAAGCCACAGGACAATTCAAAGGTCTCTACCACGTCTTAGGAGGTGTAATATCACCTATGGACGGCATAGGACCCGCCGACCTCGAAATAGACTCGCTGGCCGCCCGCGTGGCCGCAGGAGGTATCAAGGAGGTTATCCTCGCCCTCAGCGCGACAATGGAAGGCGACACGACAAACTTCTACATCTTCCGCAAGCTGGCTCCTTACGACATACGCATCACAATGATAGCGCGAGGCGTATCGGTAGGCGATGAACTTGAATATACCGACGAAATAACCCTCGGCCGCTCCATCCTCAATCGCACCCCGTTTAGCGATTCCTTCAAGAGCTGACGGTGGCATCTGCTCCCGGCATTTCACCTGCCGGCACACTAAATACCACAGACCGAGCGTTATAAACACATAACAGAACTTAGGAGTAAGCAGCCGCAGGCTCTCCCATCGGAAAGACAAACCGGCGGCCCAATCCCATAGAAAGAAACCGGTATCATTGCCACTATTACACCCGCCTATGACTTTTACCCGCTATCTGCAAAGAGAACACATCACCCTCCGAGCCGTTGAGCCCGACGACTTAGACTATCTCTACCTCATAGAAAACGACAGCTCGGTATGGTATGAAGGTGCAACCGTCGCCCCCTACTCGCGAGCCTTATTGCACCAATATATCGACCAATACACCTCCGACATATACCGCGACCGCCAACTGCGACTCATTGTCACCCTCAACACCACCGGGGCACGCGTAGGGATAGCCGACCTCTACGAATACGACCCCACACACAACCGTGCCGGAGTCGGGCTATATATCAACCCCGAATACCGCCGGCAAGGATATGGCCGAGAGAGCCTGAATGCGCTATGCGAATATGCTTTCGATTTGCTACACATGCACCAGCTCTACGCCATCGCCCGCATCGGCAACAAGGCAAGCATTTCGCTTTTCACCGCTTGCGGATTCAACCGCCACACCATCCTACACGAATGGATTCGCGAGCACGACCATTATACCGATGCCCTGATAATGCAATACATCCGCCGCACCTCATCAACCCCTAATATATCCCATCAAGATGAATAACAAGACAAAAACACTCATTCGCGACATCCTTGTCAATTTTATCGGTGCTTTTCTCGGCATCATAGTCACATTCGGTACTACGGCCTACATAGACCAGCGTGCCAAACAAGACCGTTATAAACGCATCATTATATCGACCATCAAGGAAACAGATTTCTCTATCCGGTCGCTCGAAGCAGTAATAAACGATCTCAAAGCGACAGACTCTCTATATACCCGGGTAGTATCTTGCTACCCCGACCACCTGCACGAAATATCGCGCGATACGCTCAACCTCTTTGTCAAGAAGTTGTCCAATAGCAACTATTTCTCCACCGGAGGTGTTGCCCACAATATATTCAAGGACAACATGGCTGTAATCGAAGAGATAGACAACTTCTCACTTATCTATTCCCTCTACGGCTCCATATCGGGCATCGAGATGATGCACGATATAATAGACGATATCCAATCGGTTCGTGAAGAGCTGTTTGCTGCTTTCAGTAAGAAAAAACACTTCGACCAATACCCCGACGCCGTCTCGGCAGTAAAAGCAGTACTCGATATTCCCGAAATCTACAATTTCCTGCTCAGCCAAAAACACACCAACCTGTGTATTGGAATAGAACAGTCCTTAGAGATTATGAAACAACTCAATCAGGAATGCAAAAATGAGAGCGGCCTGACAGATGAAGACTTCAAGCAATTTCAGGATGAGTATAACTTCAACTTCGACTGACCGTCCTGCACCGCCCCATCGTACCTCCTGCACGACAAGCCTCCCGGGGCTCCCTCCTGCCCCCGCATCCCGCCCAAGCGAAATAGGATGATGGTGCAAAGAGAGATGCACCCCCTCCCGTCACAATAAGAGACAACAGAAACAAAAGAAGAAGAGGATGACCCTTTATGTTAGGTCATCCTCTTGCCTTATGATATCTTCCCGACAGCCTCGGCTGCCTCCCGCCGCAATGCTTCATGAGGCATATCTACCGGTATAGAGCCGCATCACTCCTTGACACAGGCAACCATCGCCCAACGGTTATCCTCGGCAGAGCAGAGGAAACGCAAGCCGCAAGTGCGGGCTGTTTCGAGCAGTATATCTATATCGTCGGTATAAAAACCGCTCATGAAGAGTTTTGCTCCGGGAGCCATGTGCACTGCATAACAAGCCATATCGGCCAGCAGTATGTTGCGGTTGATATTGGCAAAAACAAAATCGAAACTGTCACCATCCCGAAGAGCCTCGCAGCCGCCCAGCCGCACCTCTATATCTGACACCTCATTCAGGCGGATATTCTCCAAGGCATTCTCATAGGCAAACGGGTCTATATCTACCGCCGTCACACTGCCCGCACCACGCATACGCGCCAAAATGGCGAGCAAAGCCGTTCCGCAACCCATATCCAGGACGCTGCGCCCCTTCAAATCGGTTTCGAGAATAGCTCTCAGCATAAGGCACGTCGTAGAGTGATGCCCCGTGCCGAAGGCCATCTTGGGGTCTATGACAATATCGTACCGGGCCTGCGGCACATCGGTGTGGAACGAACTGTGTATAACACACAAATCATCAATGACAATAGGCCGGAAATAGTGCTTCTCCCACTCGGCATTCCAGTCACGGCCCTCTATATCCTCTACCTCATAACGAATATCTACATCGGTAAAAGGCATCTCAGCTATGGCCTCATCCAGGAGAGCCTTGTCGAACAACTGGCAGGGCACATAGGCTACCATCCCCGTATCGGAGGGTACGAAACTCTCATAGCCCCGCTCCGAAAGGAGTGCGGCCAAAACATCGGTAACGTCTTCGCTGCAAGGCGAAACCGTTACCGTAACTTGTGAATAATCATTCATTGCAATATACCATATTTAGCGACGAATCAGACGGCGCACCCATCCCGACAACCAACTTGCCGAACGAAATCCGTAGATAATACCGTCTATCAACGAAAATCCGTTGACAAAACGGTTGAAAGCA
>UQMR01000115.1 GCA_900542255.1 uncultured Porphyromonadaceae bacterium | reverse complement strand
TCTTTGGATAAGATAGGAGTCGGCTCGGCATAGCTTGCACTTGAAAACTTCGTTTTCGTTTGGCTCTGCGCTCGCCTTTCACTATCTTTGTAACCAAATTAAAGTAAAAGAAGATATAGAAATAGACATAAGAAACTAAAAGACATATTGCAAGCGACTTGTAGACAAGTTATTTGGCTTTAGTAAATCTGGAAAATTGAAAATAGTCCCAAATAATAAGTCGAAAGGTTGGTTTGTACCCTGCTAAGGGCACAGACTGCTTTTCCTTATTTGGACTAAGGGTTTACCAGAACCTACTAAAGCAAACAAGAGAAAAGGCTGTGTCCTTTTCTTTTGCCCTGTTTGCATGGTGTGTAATGGTACAAACTTTTTGGCTCTGAATATGGATTGCGGATTGAAAGATACGGTAGGGCTGTATAAGAGAGTAGGAGAGACTTGCCAACGTAGGGTATGGCATCGGTCTATATATTGTTTGAGGATTACCATTCGACCTTATGAGAAATATCGGGTGCAAGTATGCTGGTGTGTACTTGCTTCTGCTGTTTGCTTGAAATATTGTCATTTGTCAACCGAAATAGTATGATGTAAAATATCTTGTTCTGTAATTTTTTATCAATCAAATTAATACACATAATAACAGACACACTGACAATGAAAACAACAGTACTTTCTCTTGCGCTCTGTATCATGGCAGCATCGACGCTGTCGGCGCAAAAAATAGGCGGTATAGTCGTGGATGAGAACCGGATGCCGATGGAGTATGTAAACGTGGTCCTGCTCAACCGTGCCGACTCGGCTTATATAGCCGGAACGGTAACCGACGAGCGAGGCGTATTTGCTTTCACCGAGCAACCGGCACATGCCACGATGGTAAAACTTACATCGGTAGGATATGCCCCACAGATATTCGATGCTGCGGCAGTGCACCCACAAGATACCATTGCCATGACTCCCATGAGTTTTGCATTGGGCGAGATTGTCGTAAGATCCAACCTCCCTACTACGGCTATCAAGGGCGACGCGCTTGTGACGAATGTAGAGAATAGTATCTTGTCGCAGGCGGGTACCGCCAACGATGTACTCACACAGGTGCCTATGGTGCTGGGACGCGACGGTAACTATGAGGTATTCGGAAAAGGAGTCCCCGTTATATACATCAACGGGCGTATGGTACACGACACAAACGAGCTGTCGCAACTGAATTCTGCCGATATACGCAGCGTAGAGGTCATTACCAATCCCGGCGCGAAGTATGATGCCTCGGTGACGTCGGTCATACGCATACGCACCAAGCGTCCGCAAGGCGATGGTTTCAGTGGGACGTTGCGTACGCAAAATGGGTTTCAGCGCTATTTCCGTACGGCAGACCAGGTGAATCTGAAATATCGTACGGGAGGTCTCGAAGTGTTTGGTAATTTTGGCTACTTCGGGGGCCAATTCGAAGATAACAACACGGTGGAAATGCTCACGCAGTCGACAACCGTCTGGAATCAGACAGTGGCACAAGAGGCGGCGATGCGCACTCATGATTTCTACGGGAAGGCGGGTTTTTCGTATCTCTTTAACGAAAATCATTCGATAGGTGCCTATTACTCGAACGGATTTACAAAGCAGGACGAAGAGTTTACCGGGTTCAGCAGTATCATAGCCGACGGAAATGCATACGATGAGCTGGATATGACGGGCGAAAACCACAACAATACCTATCCTAAACACCATGCCAACCTTTACTATAACGGTATGGCGGGCAAGTTGGGTATAGACTTCAATGCCGATTTCATGTGGCGGGAAAAGAACAGCAACACGATGAACGATGAAGCAAGCCAGAACTACGATAACTCGCTTGTCAACTCGCAGGGAACTACCCGCAGCAGGCTCTTTGCCGAGAAGCTCGTGCTGAGTTATCCGTTGTGGAAGGGCCGCATCGAGGTGGGGGAGGAGTTTACCGCCTCGCGTTTTTCCACTACTTATGCTACCGATGCCGCGGAAGTAAACGATGCCACCTCGCAAGTGGACGAAAAGAATATAGCCGCCTTCTTGCAGATAAAACAGACCTTCGGGGTGTTGAATATGACGGCCGGCGTGCGTTATGAGCATGTGGCATTCGACTACACGGAAAATGGGGTATTGCAAGCCGACCAGAGCAAAAGTTTCGACAACCTCTACCCGTCGCTCGGTCTGTCGGCCATGATAAAGAACGTGCAGTTATCCCTCAATTATGCACATAAGACGCAACGCCCTACCTATGAGGCACTGGATGGTACGGTCGACTATATAAACCGCATTACGCTCGAAAGCGGCAACCCTTATCTCAGACCCGAGAAGATACATACCGTAGATTTGACAGCTGCGTGGCGGCAGTTCTTTGCCCAGGTATCCTACACCTACAAGAAAGACCCTATACTGAATACCTCGCGTACCTATGACGAGGCGGGCGAAATAAAACTTATCACCAAGGAAAACTTCCCCGAGATACAACAGATAGAGGCCTTCGTCGGGGCCCAATTCAAGGTGGGTATATGGCAGCCCAAGGTGAATGCCGGTATCATAAAACAATGGTTGGCCATAGACTACGCGGGCGGCAGGATAAATCTCAACAAGCCGTTGGGGCTTATACAGTGGCAGAACGCCATACACCTGCCCGGTGATATATGGCTGAACGTTGATATGCAGTGGATGAGTGCCGGTAATGGCGAGAACGTCTACATGGAGTCGACCGCATACCTCAACTGCAAGCTCTACAAGGCATTCTTCAACAACCGGTTCAGCATCACCTTCGAGGCCAATGATATACTGAATACCAACAACCGCAACTTTACGTTCTATAACAAAGATGTGACTATCCATAAGGTAAATAATAACATCAACCGCAGCTTTATGCTTACGTTGCAATATACCTTCAATACCACACGCGACCGCTATCGCGGGCAAGGCGCAGGACATAGCGAGATAAGCCGTTTCTGATGCGGACGTAATTCATGCAAGAGGCACAGCCCCCGGCGCGATGCCGGGGGCTGTGTGCAATATCCCCCTTGCCGCGAGACAAGAATGGGATGCCGTGAGATTTTTTCGAGGAATAAAACGTATATTTGCCATGCGATAGAGATATTACGATAGCATGCCCCCTCAGACTATTGCAGAATAGGCTGGCACACACATGCCGCCCCGATAGTCCGAAGAGGGGCGGGTAGACGCACGTTCTGAATATGACAACAGCCTGGCAAGAGAAAGAGAATCGGGGAAAAAACCGCGATGTCGACCTCGATATTTATCGGGGTTGCATCATGATATATATCACATGCTTCATCCACAACATCTACGGCGTGACAAACGCTTATAGCGTTGTGACAAGTTATTTCCTCATAGAGATGCCGCTCATATTCTATCTTGCCGGGGCAGCCCACTCTTTGGCGCGGCCGCGCCCCTATCTGCCATACCTTTGGGGAAGGGTAAAACGCATTGTCTTTCCCTACTACATATTGGTAGGTTTCGTAACCTTATACCACTTTATAGTCGACTGTGGGGCAGGAGGCGAAACACCGGCCGATTTCCTGAGCGGCTTTTTGCAAAATGGCTATTATAACATATTTACCGGCAGGCTCTACGAGTTCAACGCCCTGTGGTTCGTTCCCGTATATCTTGCCGTGGCAGCCCTGTTGCCCGTTATGGACGCCGTAAAACAACGCCTCCGGCCGGCGTATGCCTATCTACTGTTGGGGTGTGCCATCGGGGCGATAGCCCTCTTTCCCAACGCCGTGCTCTGCTATACGATATTTACTTTTGCCGGGCTCTACTATCGAAAAGAGTCGCCCGTAAACCGTTGGGTTATCCTGCTCCTGTCGCTCCTTCTCATGGCCTGTTGCATAGGCAGCCATCGCTATGCGATGGATATGCAGGTCAATAAGTTCCCGCCCAACCTCTATTTCTTGGCCTATACCTCCTTGGTACTTGTTATAGGGGCGCGGCCCCTTGCGTGGCTATGTCGCAGGCTCTATCAGAACGCCACCCTCCGACGCTGTATCGACCTCTATGCCCGCTCCGGCTTCACGATATACCTCTATCACGGCTTCAATATCATATGGTTGCAAAAACTGTTTCATTACATAGCCGTCACCACAGAGCCTACCGCCATAGGCTATGCCGCGCTCTTCGCCTTGGCAAGCCTTGCCCTCTTGCTGAGTAATGCCATCCTCGGCATCCTCATGCAATACATAGAGACCCGCATTATCCGGTGCGGCGAAAATATGTGGCATAAAGGCATAAAACGATGGATAAAGCATTAATCAATCTGTTTCTGCCATACTGTGAATTTAGGATAAAATCTCTCTGTGCAGAAATATGACAAGAACCCCGGCTTAAAATTTGCATATCAGAAAACAATGCCCTATATTTGCATCCGCAAATGCGATGGTGCCATAGCTCAGTTGGTAGAGCAAAGGACTGAAAATCCTTGTGTCCCC
>UQMR01000114.1 GCA_900542255.1 uncultured Porphyromonadaceae bacterium | reverse complement strand
TGCCCCTTTTGGACAAGATAAAGGCTGCTTTGCAAAACGACGAGCAAGTCATTCTCTTCCAGAACCGACGTGGATTTGCCCCATTGGTAGAGTGCCGTGACTGTGCGTGGATACCCAAATGTGTCAACTGCGACGTAAGTCTCACCTATCATAAACGCGACAACAAGCTGGTATGCCACTATTGCGGCTACACTTGCGATATTCCCCGTGTTTGTCCCGTTTGCGGCGGTACGGCCATCGAGATATACGGTTACGGTACCGAGCGCATCGAAGAAGATGTAGAACGCCTCTTCCCCGATACCAAAATAGCCCGCATGGATACCGACACCACCCGTTCGCGCACGGCATATCAGGATATTATCGATGACTTCGCCGCTGGGCGCAGCAAAATACTTATCGGTACGCAAATGGTAACCAAAGGGCTCGACTTCGACCGCGTGAGTGTCGTGGGCATACTGAATGCTGACGGGATGCTCTCATTCCCCGATTTTCGGGCTCATGAACGGGCTTTTCAGCTGATGGCGCAAGTAGCCGGTCGTTCGGGTAGGGGGAAGAGTCCCGGTGCGGTTGTCGTACAAACTTCGCAACCGGCTCATCCCGTTATCGGGCAAGTCATACGCCACGATTACAAAGGTATGTACGATACACAGTGTACCGAACGCGAGACCTTCGGCTATCCGCCCTATACACGACTCATATACATATATATGAAGCACAAAGACGAAGCCACACTCGACACGTTGGCACAACGCTACGCCGCACTCCTTCGGCAAGTGTTCGACCATCGCGTGGTAGGCCCCGACAATCCGCCGGTCGCACGCATACAGTCGCTGTATATACGCAAAATCATGCTCAAAATAGAGCTCTCGGCCTCTATGGCGCAGGTAAAGTCGTTGTTGAGGCGCATTTACGAGAAAAGCCTTGCCGACTCCCGTTTCAAGACCCTGACACTCTACTACGATGTAGACCCATTATAATATAATACAATACCATACTATCATGAAAACGAAACTGTTACTTCTTATGGCAGCCCTGCTTATGACGTGTGGGGCGCAACAAACGGTCGCCGGCGACTTGCGGTATATTGCAGCCGACACCCTCACGCTGGTAGGCAAGGCCATGCCCGGCGGTTGCCATTGGCACCGGGTTGATACGGCAAAATATGCAGCCCTGCCGCAGAAAGTCAAGAACCTATTCCGGACCCCTGCCGGGCTCGCCGTATGCTTCACTACCGACAGCAAGACCATTGCGGCACGCTGGGAGCTGAAAAAGAAGAAATACAACGACAACTTCTCTCCCATCGCACAAAAAGGGCTCGACCTGTACCGCCTCAACGAAGACGGAACGTGGCAATGGACCGGTGTAGGACGCCCCTCCATGACCAATCTCAAAGAGAATAAGGCTGTCGTGGCGCAAAATATGCCCGGCAAATCCACCACATATCTCCTATACTTGCCGCTATATACCGAGCTGGTGTCGTTGCAGATAGGAGTAGACTCTGCGGCGACGCTCCAAGCCGCTCCCGACCCCTTCCGGCACAAGGTGGTTATCTACGGGTCGAGCATTCTTCACGGCGTAGGATGCAGTCGTCCCGGCGTAGCCTTTGCCTCTCAGATGAGTCGTCGCACGGGCATCAACTTCATCAACCTCGGTCTCAGCGGCAGGGGCAAGATGGAGGGTAGTGTGGCCGATATGCTGGCGCAGATAGACGCCGATGCCTTCGTCCTCGACTGTATGCCCAACCCCACAGGCGACGAAATCAACGAGCGGGCCGAGTATATGGTGCGCACCATACGCGAGGCTCATCCCAAAGCCCCCATCATCATGATAGAAAGCTATCGGTGGGAAAACAATTATACCGACAGTGTGGCACGGGCTGCCGGTGACGACCGTGCCAACGCCTTTGTGTCACAAGCCCTCCGCCTTATTCAAGCCGGCGTGCCCTACCTCTATCTCATACGCGACAACAACGCCATCGGTGACGACCACGAAGGCTCGGCCGACGGGATTCATCCCAACGACCTCGGCTTTGCCCGTATCATAGCCGCCTATGAGCCCGAGTTGATACGTATTCTTCGGGAAAACGGCATAGAGTAGGGCGTTACCCATGCTTGGCATTTTTATCATATTTCTTACCCGGCAGTCTTCTTGTTTCCCAACTGTCGGGTAAGTTGTGTTTTATGATTTCTTCATGTGCTCGCGGCACAAAATCCTTTGTTTAGGCAATATTTTCCGATTATGCGTAAACTCTTCCCACTTTAACATTTACATCTGTTGAGGCTTTTTTGTATCTTCTCTATTTCTTTAACCCGCCGCAAGCAAGACCTTCCCCCTTGCCGTTTGTTTTATATGCGTACGGCGATAGTCGCCGCGCGTAACTAAAAATAAAAACGGAGGTATTATTTATGACAACACCTGCAAAACGTATGCAAAACTGGCTCCCCGGCATCTTCAACGACTTTTTCGGAAACGAATGGCTCGCCAAGAGCAATGCTGCCGCCCCGGCGCTCAATATTGTCGAGACCGACAAGGAGTATATCGTTGAGATAGCCGCTCCCGGTATGACCAAAGACGACTTCTGTGTCACCGTCGACAAAAATGACCAGCTCGTCGTCACGGTCGAAAACCGCAATGAAGAAGCTGAAAAAGAGCGTAAGGGAAAATTCCTGCGCCGTGAGTTTTCCTATTCACAGTTCCAGCAGACACTCATTTTGCCCGAGAACGTCAACAAAGAGAAAATCGAGGCGCGGCAAGCCAACGGTGTGCTCACCATCACCATTCCCAAAGCCCATGAGACAATGACCGAAGCACCGCAACGTATAGCCATCAAGTAAGAGCAACAATACCTCATCCCGCAACATCGCGGCGGGATAGGTAGCATAGCCCGGGGAGTACACAACGCCTCCGGGCTTTTTATTTTGCGACACCCTTGTGCCGGGTGCCGCACTCGCTTCTCTCCCTCTTTATATAGAGGGCGCGGCTGCTCCCTCACAGGGGCCGGCCGCAAAGTATCCCGGCATTGCGGTCAGCCCCTATGATAAGTTGCCCGACAAAACCGGTTGTCCGGTTGTCGGGCATACATAACAGTCTGTTTCGAGTAACGGTGTATAAGCATCGGCACACCGCCTTATACTCTTATTCGCACACCGGATATACGAGGTTTTTCTCCTCTATCACATCCAGTACCTCGCGCAGGTATTTGTCGGCCTCCCATCGGGCCATGGGCAGGTCATGCAGGAGATAGTTGCCGCAATCGCGGGGAGCCTGTCCCGGCACTTCGCCCTCGAAGTCGCGTATAAAGCGGAAAGTTTCGCGCATCAGCTCCACAATGTCGCGGCTCTCCAAGTCGCCTTGCATCAGGAAATAGTTGCCCGTGCAGCACCCCATAGGGCCCCAAAACACAATCTTGTCGCCCCATACCGGATGGTTGCGCAAGAAGGTTGCGGCAAGATGTTCTATCGTATGCAGGGCGCCGTAACCTATGGCAGGCTCGCGGTTGGGCTCTTTCATGCGAATGTCGAAAGTAGTCACCACATGGTCGCCCAAATAATCTTTGCGCGACACATATATCCCCCGCAGCAAATGCAGGTGGTCGATGGTAAAACTCGGAATCTTTTTCATATCATCCATACATTATAAGTTTTCTATTGTTCTGCGTAAAATGGTAAACGATTGTTCCGGGGCAGCCTCCCAGAAGTTCGTATATTGTTTCCAGTGCTCCTCTATTCCCGGTGTGTCGCTGATGATGCGCATCGACACGAAAGCCACGCCGCACATGTAGCAAGTCTGGGCAATAGCGCCGCTCTCCATATCCACGGCAAGCCCCTCGGGGAACCGTCCTTTTATGGCATCCAGTTCGGTGCGGGCGGTGATAAATTGGTCGCCGCTGCATATCAGGCCGCCATACACCCGTTCGCCGGTATTGGCTGTCATAATCTTCTCTACGAGGCTGCGGTCGGCCTTGAAGCGTGGCGGCAGCCCCTGCACTTGTCCATATTCATT
The DNA here is from genome assembly GCA_900542255.1 of uncultured Porphyromonadaceae bacterium. Classification (GTDB taxonomy): domain Bacteria; phylum Bacteroidota; class Bacteroidia; order Bacteroidales; family Barnesiellaceae_A; genus Barnesiella_A; species Barnesiella_A excrementipullorum. The sequence continues at coordinate 470 of UQMR01000114.1, read as the reverse complement.
GCCGTCGCCGCACCACACGTCGTGGTAAACCACCTCGGTAGCCACCACCATATCCATGACGCGGGTAGATGGGTCTATCCCCCCGGCAACACCTGTGTTGATGACACAATCGGGAGCAAAGCGTGTAATCAACTCATAGGTTCTCACGGCCGCGCACACCTTGCCTATACCGCTTTGTACCAATATGATTTCGTGATTGCCGGCCTTTCCCGTGATAAAACGCGCACCGCCCGTTCCTTCTGTTTCGTGCCGGTCGGTGAGAATACCCTCTACGCAAGCCAGTTCGGCTTGCATCGCAACAATGATACCTATCTTCATAATCTCTTTTTTTCTATGGGCAAAGATAGTGCAAACGAGAGCAAAATGAAATAAAGCGCAGCTTTAATTTCTTTGGCCGAGTGCGGCCTATTTTATCCAAAGATAGTGCAAACGAGAGCAAAATGAAATAAAGCGCAGCTTTAATTTCTTTG
>UQMR01000113.1 GCA_900542255.1 uncultured Porphyromonadaceae bacterium | reverse complement strand
AGATGAAATCATAATACTTCCTTATTCCTTTACAAAAATAATGAAAATACGATACCGACCCGTCTCGAAACGGCTTTTTTATAATTATTTCATTTCATTGCGCAAAGCGAAAGATTTCTCACGGAGAAATACACCCAATTCATGTTCGCTCTCGATATGGGCATACTCTTCGGGCTCTATTGTTTCGCCGATAAAGACGCGGATAGTCTTGCCGCGCTTATTGAAGAGTTGCGTAGCCAGACACAAAGAACTGAGTTTCCATGATATGCTGCGCAGGAAATAAAACGACAAACTGTTGCGGCCGTAGAAATGGATGGGGACCACCGGCTTCTTAAATTGCTTGATAAGACGCATGATATTGGGCTGCCATTCACGGTCTTCGGTCTTCAAGCCCCATTTTAGGTTCGATACCGCACCGGCCGGGAAAAATCCTATGGGATTACCGTTGCGCACTTGTTGTATGGCCTGGCGCAACCCGTTCATCGACACCGATTTGCCCTGCTCGGTCGCGACAGGTTCTACGGCAATAAAATTATCCTGCATGGCACCGATGTAAGTAAGTATGCGGTTTACCATCACCTTATATTCGGGACGATAGCGGGCAAAGAGCGATATATTGATAAGCCCGTCGATAGCACCGAAGGGATGGTTGGCCACCGTCACAAAGGCACCCTCGGGCAGATGGTGCAGCCGCTCTTCATTTTCAATCTGCAATGTTACGCCCAAATCATGCAAGATAGCATCGGTAAAGTCTGCGCCCCGCTTATCGCAATGTCTGGCATGCAACACATTGGCGTCGGTTACATGCAGCATATCAAGCAATGCTTTTATGACTTTTTCATTCTGCAATTGCGGGACTAACGTCTTTACGTCCTCAATTTCTATTACATTCTTTTTCATTCTCAAAACCTTTTTTACCTTGATGTTATAACAAAATCTCACATATACCCATATAAATGAGCACTCCTATGATATCGTTGGTTATAGTGATAAAGGGACCCGTAGCCAAAGCCGGGTCTATCTTGAATTTTTCTAACGTCAAAGGGACTATCGTCCCGAAAATAGAGGCAAACAATACCACTGTCAGCAACGACAACGACACGGCGGCCGTAATCATATTCTTACCCATGAAAAACCAATTATACAGGAATACCAGCAACGATATGATGGCGGCATTGATAAGTGCCACCCCGCTCTCTTTCATCAGTTGCTGCCCGGCATGCCTGATATCGAGCGTACCGTTGGCCAGGCCCTGTACCACGATAGCCGACGACTGTATACCGACGTTCCCCCCCGTACCGCCTATAAGCGGAATAAACAGGGCCAATGCCGGATTGGCCGCAAAACTTCCTTTGAAGCCGCCCAAAATGGCAGCGCTGGCAATACCGCCGCATATTCCTATGAGCAGCCACGGCAGGCGCGCCGATGTCTGCGTGAAGACATTATCGGCACTCTCCACATCCTGCGAGATACCCGAAGCCAACTGGTAGTCACGCTCCGACTGTTCGCGCACCTCATCCATCACATCGTCAACGGTGATGCGACCCACCAGACGACCTATACTGTCTACAACAGGCACCGCCACAATATCATACTTCTCTATGGTTTGGGCTACCTCCTCTATCGACGTATCGGTCTTCACCGATATGGGGTCTTTCTCCATGACATGCTTTATCTTCGAGGCGTTGGGGTTGGTTATCATCTTCTTCAACGGGAAGATACCCCGCAGCCGCTCGTCATCGTCAACCACATATACGTAGTATATCTCGTCCATCGTCTCGGCCTGCCGGCGCATTTCGTTGAGACACTCGGGCATACTCCAATTTTCGTTCACGATAACCATCTCGGTACCCATGATACCACCGGCCGTATCCTCATCATATTTCAACAGGTCGACAATGTCACCCGCCTGCTCCACGTCGTCGATGTGCGACAAGATTTCCTCCTGCGCATCCTCATCGAGGTCACGCATCACATCCACGGCATCGTCAGAGTCCATGTGGTCGATAAATTGCTTGGCAATCACATCGACGGGCAGATGTTTGAGCATTTTGCGGCGGTCGTCCTCATCGAGTTCGAGCAAGACGTCGGCAGCCTTGTCGGCATCGAGCAGGAGATAGACAAACTCCGCCTCATCCAAGTCGAGTTCCTGATACAGGGCTGCTATATCGGCAGGGTGCAGCTCGTTGAGCAGTTCCAGCGCGCGCTCCTTATCTTTATTGTCGATAATGGTGCGGAACTCTTTGATATAGTCTTGCGAAAATTGCTCCATTTCTCTGTTTCTATTTATCTTACCGGATACTCTTATTTACTGCGCCTTACTTCGTCGATAATACGAGTAAGCGAGATAAACTCCTCTACCGAAAGCTCCTCGGGACGGCGATTGTAGGCGGCATCGGTCATATACGCCTTGTCCAACAAGGAGCCCAGCGAGTTGCGCAGGGTCTTGCGGCGTTGATTGAAGGCCGTCTTCACCACCTGTTTGAAGAGCACTTCATCGCAACCGAGCTCCCTGCGGCTGTTGCGGGTCATACGTATGACGGCCGACTTCACCTTGGGAGGCGGCATGAAGACCTCCTCAGAGACAGTAAAAAGATACTCTATATCATACCATGCCTGCAACAAAACGCTCAATATGCCATACGACTTGTTTCCCGGCGGCGATGCCAGCCGCTCGGCAACCTCTTTCTGTATCATTCCGCTGCAACAGGGTATGCGGTCTTTATAATCGAGCACTTTGAAGAAAATCTGGCTCGATATATTATACGGATAGTTACCTATCACGCAAAAATCGCCGGTGAAAACAGCCGATAAGTCGCATTTCAGGAAATCCTCCGACAATATCCTGCCGGCCAACTCGGGGAAATGCCTATCGAGATACTCCACCGACTCGGTATCGAGTTCTATCACCGTAAGATTGTGCCCCTTATCGAGCAAAGGACGTGTAAGCACCCCCATACCGGGACCTATCTCCAACACCGGGAGCGAACGATAGTCATCGAGCGTAGCAGCTATACGGCAGGCAATATCCTCATCTTTGAGAAAGTGCTGTCCCAGATATTTCTTTGGCTTCACAGCAGATATCGAACGCTTCACAGACATCTCTTCTAAATGTTAATCAAGTATAATCATTGCGGGCTCACACATTTGTCTCCCGAAACAGAGCCGCGTTACAAGAAAACCCGTATCTTTGTTTCGCAATCGAGGCAGGCGGCTATCCGCCGACCGGGCAACCGATGCTCCTCGCGAAGTGCAAATTTACAATTTTATTTGGAATTATCGAATTTTGAAAAAAATCCTGTCATACATCATCAAGTATGTACTGCCCCTCATATTGGGCGTAGGCATATTTATTTTACTCTACCGGCAATTCGACACCGACATCATACTCTCCATCCTGCAAACCGATATGAACCTCTTTTGGGTAGCATGCTCGATGCTCATAGGCCTGTGCAGTTTCATATTCCGCGCACTGCGGTGGCAGTTGCAATTACAAGCATTGGAGATAAAGCCCTCCTTCGGGACAATCTGCAACGCCGTTTTCGGCACATACGCTTTCAACCTCATACTGCCGCGCTTCGGCGAGTTGTGGCGGTGCACCTACCTGGCCAATCACGAAAAAGCCTCGTTCTCGCGCATCTTAGGCTCGGTAGTAAGCGACCGTTTTGCCGACATGGTCATGGTAGCCCTCATAACGGCAACGGTATTCCTGTCGCAGATAAGCGTCTGGAACAGCCTGCTGCATACATATCCGCAAATACAGGAGAAGATGCAGGCACTGATAGCCTCTCCGTGGCCCTACCTTGCCATAGCCGCCCTTGTCATCGTCGTGATATGGCTCGCAACCTGTAAAAGCGACAACAAGTGGATAAGCAAAACAAGAGGTTTCCTCGGCAAGATATGGGAAGGAATCGGCTCGATAGCCTCCATGCAGGGCAAAGTGAAGTTCCTCATATACACCCTGCTCATTTGGGGATGTTATCTGCTGCAACTCTACCTCTGCTTCTTTGCATTCGACTGGATGCACGACTTAGGTATCATGCAGGCATTTGTACTCTTCGTATTAGGCAGCATAGGAATGCTCATTCCCGTACAGGGCGGCATAGGCCCGTGGCATGCCGCCGTCATCTTCGGCCTGTCCATCTACGGCATAGGGCAGGAACAAGCCGGAGCTTTCGCCCTCGTAGCCCACGGGTCGCAAATGATAGTAACTATTTTGTTGGGAATATACACCACAATTGCTATATTTGCCGAAAGACGACACGGCAAACCAATCGCGGCAAACGATTGTTCTACCCAATAACCTCATTACCATAACGTGAAGGAGTATTTATTATGACAAAACAAATCACAGACCTCAATCCGCAGGCAATCTGGAAACACTTTGCTGCCATCTGCAACATTCCTCATCCATCGGGTCACACCGAAGCCATCGCCGAATATATCTTAGGTGTAGGCAAGCAACTGGGATTAGAATCGTTCCGCGACAAAGCGGGGAACGTCGTCATACGCAAGCCCGCCACACCGGGCATGGAAAACCGCCAGAGCATCATCCTGCAAGGACACATGGACATGGTGCCCCAGGCCAACAAGAACGTACAACACAACTTCGAGACAGACCCCATCGTGCCCCGTATCGTCGACGGCTGGGTGATGGCTACCGACACCACCCTGGGAGCCGACAACGGTATTGGCGTATCGACGATTTTGGCCGTCTTGGAGGCCACCGAC
>UQMR01000112.1 GCA_900542255.1 uncultured Porphyromonadaceae bacterium | reverse complement strand
AATAGGTCGAGAACGCAAAGTCGAAAGTATTGGCCCACTCTACCAGCGAGGTGCGGTAATTGGTAAAGGCAAAGAGATGGCTGCTCCACTGAATGTTATACCGCAGAGCCCATGTAATCGTATAGTCGATAGAGGAACCTATCTCGTTCTTGGCCCACCCCTTGTCTATACCAAAGCGGGTAGGGTCCATGTGGTGCAGAGCCAGAAACTTCAAGTTATATGACAGCGGCGAGAGGGTAAGCGTATGAGACAGTTTCACCGGCTTTTCATAACTATGCTGATAGGACAAACCAAGACCTAAGTTCAACTCGCTGGGCGATAAGAACTCGGCCTGAATATCGTTGGAATTGGAGGCATAGTTTGTCAGAATCTGGGTCTTGAACTGCAATGAGGTCGAGTAATACCACTTGCTGAATGCTTTGTAACCGAATTTCGAGTTGAGCTGGAAGACATCTTCGCCCACACGCACCGTATGTACGGTATCCTCTTCGGAAGTAGTAAGGTTTACTTTCCATTGCAAGGCGTTTTCGAACAGTACTTTCCCCGAAGGGTCATTGTATTTGAGCGAAAGCAGCTGGTCGCTCAACAGGCTCAAACTGCTTTGCCCTCCCTGATACCAGTTGTCCGATATATATACCATAGAGAATTGCACGGCGCTGTTGAAGTTAAACAACCAGCGTTTTATCTTTACCGGTTTTGCCTGCAATTCCGTGACAGGTGTTATAGGGCGCTCTACGATAGTGATGGTCTGTTTCGTAGGGTCGTTTACTATCATATACTGCTTGGGTATCTCGGGCAGATTGTCGAGGTTGTATTTCACCAGTTCGGGGCAACTCACAATCACGTAATTGCGGGCCGCCTGCACACGCTTCGCCTCTCGTAGGGAGAGCGACAGCCACTCGTCGGAACGCGGCAGCAGCGTATCCATGTCGTAAGCCAGCTTGTGCTCGTCCCAGCGCTCTACGTCCAGCGTTTCATACGGAGTAACCTCTTGCCGCTCAAAAACCAGCGGCAGGAAAAGCGGGTTGTTGGTATATCGCGACAATGTGTCGTCCCACAACTCCCACAAGTCGAGTATAAAACCGGCTGTATGGGCCGCTGTGTCGACAGCGGCGACGGCACCCGTATCCACTTTCTGAGTCGTCTCAGGCTCTGTAACACCGCCTGCTACGGCCTTTATGGAGAGCGATAAAAGCAAAAATCCTATAATAAATAAAATATTACGTTTCATTGTCGATAAAAATATTTTGCCGCAAAGATAGTGCAAGCAAAAGCAAAAAACAAAGTTTACATCTGCTTTTTGCCCCGGGCAGCTCGCCTGGTCACGCTGCGCAACTGCATCTGTTTCGGGGGTGTAACACATTGTTGCATGGCATCATACCCTTATCGGTATTTCCGAGCCGCATAGCCGTATAGGATACAAAACAAGGTTTATGATTTATTCTCTGCCGCGGGCAACTCTTTGTCGATTATTTTTCTTAATTTTGTCGCCGAATTTTCATACATAACATAACGGTATAAATTTTTTTATCGTGGAGACCAAATATATTTTTGTTACCGGAGGAGTTGTTTCTTCCTTGGGAAAAGGTATAGTTTCGGCGTCACTGGCGCGACTGTTGCTATCGAGAGGATACAAGGTGACCATACAAAAGTATGACCCCTACATCAACGTCGACCCGGGGACACTCAACCCCTATGAGCATGGCGAGTGCTACGTCACGGTAGACGGGCATGAGGCCGACCTCGACCTGGGACACTACGAACGTTTCACAAACACCGAGACGACGCGGGCCAATAACATTACGACCGGCCGCATATACCAGAACGTCATCGATAAGGAGCGCCGCGGCGACTACTTGGGCAAGACCGTGCAAATCATCCCCCATATCACCGACGAGATAAAACGCAACATGCTCTTGCTGGGCAACAAAAACGAATATGATTTCGTCATCACCGAGATTGGCGGTACCGTGGGCGATATCGAGTCCTTGCCATTTCTCGAAAGCGTGCGTCAGTTGCGATGGGAGCTGGGCAAACGTTGCGTGTGCATACACCTTACCTACGTACCCTATATCGCCGCCGCCAAAGAGTTGAAGACAAAACCCACCCAGCACTCTGTAAAGAAACTGCAAGAGGTAGGTATCCAGCCCGACATATTGGTACTGCGTACCGAGCATGAGATACCCATTTCCGTGTGTCGCAAGGTGGCACTCTTCTGCAATGTAGATCCCGGGGCCGTAATACAATCGGTAGATGTTCCCACGATTTATGAAGTGCCTTTGACAATGCACAAGCAGCGTCTCGACCAAATCGTGCTGGAAAAAGTGGGCCTGCCATCGGAGGGCGAGCCCGACCTTACGCAGTGGAACGACTTTTTGTATCGCATGAAAAATGCCACCGAGACCGTACATATAGGACTGGTGGGAAAATACGTGGAACTGCCCGACGCCTACAAATCGATAAACGAGTCGCTGCTGCAAGCAGCTACCTATAACGACCGCAAGCTCGACCTGCATTATATCCACTCGGAGAAGCTCAACGAAGGGAATGTTGCCGAGATGCTCGAAGGGCTCGACGGCATCATCGTGGCTCCGGGCTTCGGACAACGTGGCATAGAGGGCAAATTTGTGGCCCTGAAATATGCCCGTGAGCACGACTTGCCCACATTCGGTATATGCCTGGGTATGCAGTGTATGGTCATAGAGTTTGCCCGGAACGTATTGGGGTATGAAGATGCCAACTCTACCGAGATGGACGTCAAAGCCAGATATAACGTAATAGACCTCATGGAGAGCCAGAAAAGCATCTCCAATATGGGCGGTACAATGCGTCTGGGAGCATACGACTGCATCCTGAAAGAGGGTTCCATACCCGCCAAGGCCTATGGCAAGACCCACATCCGCGAACGCCACCGCCATCGTTTTGAGTTTAACAGCGACTTCCGCGAGGCTTTCGAGCGTGCCGGCATGATATGCGTGGGAGAGAACCCCGATACACACCTGGTAGAGGTAATAGAGATACCCCAGTTGCGCTGGTATGTAGGTACGCAATATCACCCCGAATACAACAGTACGGTGCTGCGTCCCAACCCGCTGTTTGTCGACTTTATCCGTGCTGCTATAAATAAGTAAAATCAAGATAACACCATCACAACATGGACAAGAACACCATCATCGGATTTGTATTGATGATAGTCGTGGTGCTGGCCTTCTCGTGGTTTACACAACCGTCGCAAGAAGAGATAGCCTACCAGCGCCAATATAATGATTCTATTGCGGCCGTCGAGGCCAAAGCGGCTATGGAAGCCCAACTGTGGCAACAACAGGCCGACTCAATGGCCAATCTGTCTCTTGCCGGCGACAGCCTGCAAGCCGACTCGGTAGAGCGTGCCCGTTTAATATCGGAATTCGGGGCATTCGCTCCCGTTGCCAAGGGCGAGGAAGAGATTGTGACGATAGAAAACGATGTGCTTGCACTCGAATTCTCTACTCGCGGCGGTTATCTGCGCCGTGCCATGCTCAAAGACTATAAGAACTACGACTCTACCAACGTCGTGCTCTTCGAGGGAAGCGACAACAGCTACGGATTTCTTTTCAAGACCGGAGCCCGGGTCATAGACACCCGTACTCTCTACTTTACACCCACCATATCGGAAGCCGACAACTCGGTGAATATGGGGCTCACCCTTGCCGACGGAGCGACATGGAACATGCGCTACACACTCCCCGAAGGCAGCTACCGCCTGCAAATGGAGATAGAGCAAAAGGGAATGGAAAAAGTGATACCCGCCAATGCCGTCACGCTCGACATGTACTGGGATATGAAGATGCGCCGCCAGGAGAAAGGCCGCATGTTTGAGGAACGCAACAGCGCGCTCTACTACAAATATACGGGCGACGATGTAGAAAACCTCAGCACAACCGGCAACGACGACAAGTATGCCACAACCAGCTTGAAGTGGATAGGCTATAAAGACCAGTTCTTCTCTACGGTATTCATTGCCGATAACAACTTCAACGAGGCATCATTCACTTCGGAGGTTTTGGAGAATGACCCCACCTATCTCAAAGAGCTGCATACCGAAACGCTTATAGATTATAGCCCGGATCAAACCGCCGTAGGGAACTTCTCCATATTCCTCGGGCCTAACGATTACAAGCTCTTCCGTTCGTATGACAAAGGTGCCGATAAAGCCGACAAGCTCGACCTCGACCGTATGATACCGCTGGGATGGACACTGTTCCGCTGGATAAATACGCTGATAATCATTAACGTATTCGACCTTCTCGGCCAAATAACGAGCAATTACGGATTGATAATCCTGCTGCTCACGATTTTCATCAAGCTGATACTTTTCCCGTTCACCTTCAAGTCGTATCAGTCGCAAGCCAAGATGCGTGTATTGCAACCGCAGCTGAAAGCCATCAATGAGAAATATCCCGACCCGGCCGATGCCATGAAGAAGCAAAATGCCGTTATGGAGCTGTATAGCCGGGCTGGAGTCAACCCCATGGGCGGATGCTTGCCGTTGTTGTTGCAGATGCCTATCCTGGTAGCCATGTTCTCGTTCTTCCCCTCATCGATAGAGTTGCGCGGCGAGTCTTTCCTGTGGGCCAAAGACCTCTCGTCATACGATGCCATTGTAGAGTGGGATACCTACATACCGCTGGTTACACCCTATTTCGGTAACCACATCAGCCTCTTCTGCTTGCTCATGACCATCACCAATATACTCTATACCAAGGTGACCATGTCGCAGACCGGACAAGAGTCGATGCCCGGT
>UQMR01000111.1 GCA_900542255.1 uncultured Porphyromonadaceae bacterium | reverse complement strand
AACCCGCGACCCTAACCTTGGCAAGGTTATGCTCTACCAACTGAGCTACTTTCGCGATTGCGGATGCAAAGATATGATTAGTTTTTGATTTGAGCAAATCTTTACGCATACTTTTTTCACTTTTTTACCTCGTTTATTTGAGCAAGAATCATATCACCCTATTTATCAACGTTATAGAATATCGCATAACGAACGAGAGTATGTCCTGCAAACTCAGGGCATACTCTCGCTACGTCCATTCATCGCAACATCACACAATAGCGGTGCCGCCATCGACTATGATATGCTGCCCCGTGACATAACTCGACGCATCGGACGAGAAATAGATAATCGTACCATTCAACTCGCCGCGCCTGCCGGGACGGCTCATGGGATTGACGGCGTTGTAGAAGTGCATAAACTGCTCGTTGGCGAAGAGCGTGTCTTGCGTCATCTCACTCTCGAACAGGCCGGGCCCGATAGAGTTGACCGTAATATTGTCCTCGCCATACGATGCCGCCATACCCAGTGTAAGCCCCCGTACACCGGCTTTCGAGGCATTATATACGTGACGTGCCAGCGCATCATTCTTATCGGCGATAACAGCATTGACCGATGCCATATTGACGATGCGCCCATACTTGCGCTCCCGCATGTGCGGCACCACATATTTCGCCATAAGGAACATGCCCCGCAGGTTGGTATTCATCGCACGGTCCCAATCTTCTACCGTGAGCTGCTCTACTGTACCGCGAATGGCTATTCCCGCATTGTTGAGGAGGATGTCTATCTTCCCGAATCGTTGTATCACCTGCTCGACAGCCGCTTTGATTTGCGACTCGTCAGTGACATCGCAGGCTACGGGAAAAGCCTGTCGTCCCAGAGCCTCTATGTCAGAGGCTACCTTACCAAGTTTATCTACCCGCCGTGCCAGCAGCGCCACATCGGCGCCATAACGGGCATAGGCAAGAGCGGCATCGGCTCCCAAACCGCTGGAAGCACCGGTTACCACCGCCACACGTCCTGAGAGGTCAAATTCGTTTTTCATAGTTACACCTATTAATTGTTAATACGGTAATGCAAGATACGTTTTTTGCTCATAATGAGACCAAAAAGCATGTTAAGATAATGTAACCGACCGCTTTTTTAACAACCGATACCGACGTGCGAACAACAAGCCACCCGCCGGTGTTATACCTCCTTAATCTTCCATATATTATACGAGAGGTGCTCGTCATATACATCGCTGCCGTCGATGCGTTTTATATAGCGCACCACTACAATGGTAAGCGGCAGGACGACTATTTCGTAAAGCGTTTTCAGCACGACCTGCACAGCCATCATTTTGCACAACTCACCCACAGGCATCAGGCCGCCAAAGGCCAACGGAAAGAAGATGAGCGAGTCGATGCCTTCGCCGGCCAGAGTCGAAAGGATGGCACGAACCGAAAAGTGCTTGCCGCGCGAAGCCACCTTCATACGGCTCATGACATAGGCATTGAGGAACGACCCGGCCAAAAAGGCCAAAAGACTTGCCACAGCTATGCGCGGAGCCATACCGAAAACAAAATTGAATGCCTCTTCGCCCTCCCAAAAAGGAGCAGCCGGCATGTGTATGGCAATTTGCCCGAGAAAGACTACCATGAAATTCATCAAGAAGCCCATCCAGATGATAAAACGGGCCTTGCGGAAGCCCCACACCTCGGCAATACAGTCGTTGATGATATACGAAATGGGAAATACGATGAGACCGGCCGTGACCGAAAGAAATCCCAATTGCACTACTTTTGTCTCTAACAGATTGGCTGCCACCAAGCAGACGCAAAATACTATACCGAGAGACATGAACGGTATAGAGACCAGATTTTTTCTCTCCATGTTCCTGTTTTTTACGTGGTGTTCTAGAATACACGCGAGCTATCGGCTGCAACCCCATCAGGGATATCGCCTTTGCCCGTACAATAATTGTCCTACGACAGGCTGTCAAACATGATTGCCAGCAATTATGGCCGTAAGATGAAAAGCGGGTGCAAATATCGGCATAATTTTCCGAATTGCCATCTCTACACCCTCCTAAATAGAACGGCAACCTCACAGTATACCCTCCTACCGGCACACCTCATACTCTACACATTGCATAATGCCACAGGAGTTTCGACAATCTGAAAAGAGAATATTTTAAGCATTAGCGTAAGAATCTACAAAACAAATTTGTTTTTAATAGAATTACTTTTATATTTGCAAATAACACTACACATACATTTGCTTTTTTCTAAAACGGTCACACTTCGGCATATTCTATGAATATTGCCAAAGTTCTAACAAAAAGAGACACCGAGTTGTTTCTACACTGCGTAACCATGAAAATACCGTAAAATTGGTAAACACACTATCACATAGATTTTGTCCATTATGATTACAGCCTGCCCACGTCCAAAGCCACGACACATCGCTATGAGAGCGGCCTACTTTCTCTCCCTCTTTCTTATAATTACCTTTGCGGCCTCAGCCCATACTTTGCAGGGAACAGTTGTTACGTCCGACAACGAGCCGCTGGCAGGCGCTTCGGTGGTGCTGTTCGCCTCGGGCAACGACAGTGTGGCCGTAACCGGTACGAGCAGCAACGAGCAGGGTGCATACTCGTTACAGGCCGAGAGCGGGCAGTATCGCCTGCGTGCCTCATTCATAGGCATGAAGACGGTGTGGCGCGAGGTATCGCTCTCGCAAGATACCCGCTTGGACAACATCGTGATGCTTACCGATACGCTCCTCGCCCATGAGGTAACCGTAACAGCGCGGTTTATAGAACATAAGCAGAACGGTAACTTGTATGTGAAGATTCCGGGTAATCCGCTTGCCGAAAACAGCGACGGCTTGCAGATGCTCTATAAAATTCCGGGAGTATGGGGGCTGAATGTATATGGACGCGATATAGCAGCCATATACGTCAACGGCCGGAAGCTGACCATGCCTCGGCAGGCTTGGAGCGATTATCTGAAAGCCCTCGACACATCGATGATAGAGAGTTACGAGTTCAAGCCCGTAGCAGGCAGCGAGCTGTCGGGCGACACAAACGGAAGTATTTTATATATCACTCTTGTGAAAACCCCCGAAACCGGAGTACAAGGGAGCATAGGCCTGAGTGAATCATATCGTTTCAAACAATGTACGCCTACAACAAGTCCGAGCCTGAATTTAGCCATCGGACACAAAAAATTCAAGTCTTATACCTATTTCGATTATAATCGTAATGGCAGTGAACGATATACAACCAATACGCAACGATATTATACGGGTATCAATAACGATACAACCCGATACATGGCAACCTCTACACAAGACTGGGATGCTCAAATATTTATCATAGACCAATCTTTTGCATACGAAATAGATGACAACAACCTGATAGAAGCCAACTTTAACGGATATTTTGTACCCAATAAACTCAGCTGGAAAAACGGGACAACCACATATAACGATACAGGGCTCGACTTCGGAGAATATACCAATGATACGACAAGAGAAGACGTCAACAGTTATAGTGCATATATAGCCTACACTCATACCATAGATACGTTAGGCAGCCGACTGAAAGCCTCGGTAGAATATACCAACTACGAAACTGCGGAAACGCTACAAAAAGAACGACAATATACCGACTCTTTGCATATATTAACCACACACTACAACTATATAGGGCATGGTATCTCGCCCAAGGTAGACTTCACTTTCAAACCCCGCAACAAAATATCTTTCAATGCCGGGTTACAGTACCTGTATACATACCGTAACAGCGACTTCTTGCAACAGGAAACCGGATATGAGGATGTAATGAAACCCGACAACACCAAAGAGAGCATATACTCGGTATACGGCAACTTCATAGGTCGTTGGGGACGATTCTATACACAGGCTGGCATACGCATAGAGTACTGCGACGGCATATACCGGTATAAGAACGGCGCGCACACATCGTTCGACGAATGGGTCTTCCTACCCTCTGCCTTCTTGCAATTTACCGAAAATGCCAAGCTCGGACACACCATAGCACTACACTATTCTACACATATCTTCCGTCCTTATGCGGCATACTTCGACCCTACTGTCTATAAATACAGCGAATATACCTATATGGTTGGTAACGCCGACCTGAAATCGGCATACATCCATTCGCTGCAACTGCGGCAGACATTGTGGAACAGCTTCAATATCGTACTCTCGGCCGACTGGCAGCTACGCAATATAGAGACGGCCTTTACCCCATCGCCCGACGATGCCCGCGTATATACCTACAAGCCTATCAACTACGGAAGTACAGGTAAATACCAGATGCAACTCTCTTACGGCAAACAAATACTTCCGTTCTGGTATCTCAACAGTAATGTATCGGTTTCGTATAATCGCGAAAACAGCTACAACTACGGCATACTGCACTCTTGGGGCTGTCTGGCCAATGTGTATAATCAATTCAGTCTCCCCAAGGGATGGAATATCTCTCTCGAAGGTACTTATATGAAAATAGGCCGACGTCATAGCTATACAGAGAGCGATATTTACAGTATTTCGACATATATTTCGAAGAGTTTTTTCAACAACCGACTCAGCGTTACAATAGGCATGGACAATATCATATATAATAACCATCCTGAAAGAATTATATATATGGATAAATATACTACCTACGAATATAACGACTTATCGCAACGCCATATCAATGTCTCATTACGATATAGATTCAACGTTGGTAAGAAAGAGATAAGAAGTTATCGGGTAAAAGCGAGCGGCAGCTCCAAATCGAGATTCTGACACAAACATTATATCCACACAAAATATCTTATACCTATGAATCCCGGCAAATTAACACCCGCTATTTTGAGGCATCTCACTCTTCTTGCCACCATCTTTGT
>UQMR01000110.1 GCA_900542255.1 uncultured Porphyromonadaceae bacterium | reverse complement strand
TTGTCGATATACATGCGCTCCATGGATATAGAGGCCGACCAAGGACTCTTTTCGGGCAAGCTCAACATCATGGCACACGATACGGGGACGGTAGAGAAACTGTGCTCGGCACTGCGTAAAATCGACGGCGTGCAAAGCGCCGTGCGTGTCAACGAATAACCTTCACCAATACAATACGAGATGGACAAGAAAAAAGATACCAACATCAAGATAAGCCGATGGGTGGTGCTGACGATATTTTTTGTAGCAAGTGTTGCATTACTGACCTATTTCTACCCTCGGGAAAGGGGAGCTTACTATATCTTTCACGAAGGCCGCCCGTGGGCATACAGCCTCTTGACGGCGCCGTTCGATTTCCCCATTTATAAGGACGAGGCGTTGATACAACGGGAGCAAGACAGCATATTGCTCATGTTCAAGCCCATTTATCGCATAGATGAGACCGTAGGCGAAAAGATGATAGCACGCTTCGACAGTGTGTTGGCCCACTACCCGTCCATCTCTATCGATGCAGGGCGTCGCAAAGCATATTGCGACACGTTGAGGAACATTTACAATGCAGGCATTGTCTCGGCAGAGTGTTACACGGCTCTGCAAACAGGGCAGATACCGGGTATACGCATATTGCAGAATAATGTCGCCAAAAACTATCCCTCCCACATATTGCTCTCTCCCAAGGCAGCATACGAGAGATTTCTTGCGGCATACCCCGATACCTATTCGCGTCATATTCTGCAAATGGCAGAGCTTAACGACTTTCTTGTCGAAAATATTCTGCCCGATAGTGTGACAACGCAGAAGGTGCGGGACGAGTACTTGCAGCAGATACCGTTGTCGCAAGGAATGGTGCAGGCCGGCGAGCGCATCGTAGATCGCGGCGAAATAGTTACCCCCGAGATATACCGCATCCTGAAATCTTACGAGACGGTAATGGCCCGGAAAACAGCTACGGATACGCAGCGCGAATATCTCACGATAGTGGGGCAGGTTGTCGTATTCAGCTGTGCAATAGCCTTCCTGTTCCTGTTTATGGCACTGTTCAGGCATCGTCTGTTCAGACAAAACAAGGTGATGGGATTCATTATGCTGCTTGTCGTGGCGATATCGATAGCGGCCTTTACCGTTACGCGCTTCAATTTCAATGCGATATTCCTTATACCGTTTGCCATCATACCTATCATTATGGTGACATTCTTCGATTCCCGCGTGGCACTCTATGTACACCTTGTCACCATCATCATCTGCTCGTTTGCTTCGCCTGCACCGTTGCTGTTTTTCTTCTTGCAACTTGTCGTGGGTATGGCCGCGATAGATAGTCTCAACGACCTCTCCAAGAGGTCGCAGCTCTTCCGTTGTTCTATCATCGTTTTCGTGGCGTATGGCATCGCATATATGGGATATATGCTCTTTACGGAAGGCGATATTATGAAGGTGGACCTCACGATGTTGCTCTATTTGGCAATCAACTGTGTGGTGCTGCTGTTTGCTTATTTGCTTATCTATATTTTCGAGCGCACGTTCGGCTTCCTTTCGTCGGTGACGTTGGTAGAGCTGTCCGATATTAATTCGCCGTTGTTGTTGCGCCTCTCGGAAGAGGCCCCCGGTACATTCCAGCATGCCATGCAGGTCTCTAACTTGGCCGCCGCTGCCGCCGTCAAAGTGGGTGCCAATGCACAGTTGGTACGTACGGGTGCGCTTTATCACGATATAGGCAAATTATCAAACCCGGTATTCTTTACCGAAAATCAGGGCGAAAACATCAATCCCCACAAGGATATGCCTCTCGAAGAGAGTGCGCGCATCATCATATCGCATGTGGCCGATGGCCTTAAAATGGCCGAAAAAGCAGGGTTGCCACCTCAGGTGCGCGAGTTTATTGCGACACATCATGGGCATGGGAAAGCAAAATACTTCTATAATACCTATTGCAATACACACCCCGGCGAGCCTGTCGACGAAGAGAAATTTACCTATCCCGGGCATAATCCGCAAACCAAGGAGACGGGTATCCTTATGATGGCCGATGCCGTGGAGGCCGCATCGCGTAGCCTCAAAGAGTATAACGAAACCTCTATATCGCAGCTCGTGAACCGCATTATCGACTCGCAGATTGCCGATGGGCTGCTCAAAGCGACCCCGCTCAGCTTCCGCGATGTAGAGACCATCAAGGAGGTCTTCACGGAGAAGCTCATGACGATATATCACACCCGTATCAGTTACCCGACATTGCAAAATACCGGGCAGGTATAGCAGCCGTGTTGCCGACTCTTTGTCGGGGAGAGATGGCAGATATGGAAAATGATAAGTTTATGACGATATACGGCAAACGTAATAAGAATATTTTGTCGGATTGGTAAAATACTATTACCTTTGCATGAATATGAAGGTGCTATCATGAAATATAAAATACATCAGGAAGGAAAACATATATTATTGATACTGGCGGCAGCATTTGTGCTGGTCGACGCATTGATGATATTTTTTGTACCGTATTTTTATCTGACAATGTTTGTCGTGGCGGTAACCATCGTCGTGTATCTGGTATTGGTGAATTTTTTCAGGTCTCCCCGCCGTCATTTCAAGACTCAGGATGCAGACGCAGACCGTGTCGTGGTCGCCCCTGCCGATGGTACGGTAGTAGTACGTGAAGAGGTTTATGAAGGCGAATATTTTCACGACAAGCGTATGCAGGTATCTATATTCATGTCATTGTTTAATGTCCATGCCAACTGGACGCCCGTCAACGGTACCGTAGAGAGGGTATTGCATCAGGATGGCCGGTTTTGGGCAGCCAACCTGCCGAAATCGAGCATCGAGAACGAGCGCTCCCATATCGTCATAAAGACCCGGGGCGGCGACGAGATTCTTATGCGCCAGGTTGCCGGGGCATGCGCCCGTCGCATTGTCACTTATGTAGATGCCGGCGATACCTGCTCGATAGACGAGCATATCGGTTTCATAAAATTCGGGTCGCGTGTCGATTTGTATCTGCCTCTCGATAGCGAGATAAAGGTAGATATCGACCAGCGTACGGTTGGTAACCAGACGGTTGTCGCTTATCTGGCTTCCCGGAAGGAGAAAAAAGTATGAATCTGAAACGACATATCCCCAATACTATAACCTGCCTCAATCTCCTGTCGGGATGTGTGGGTGTGACTTTGGCCATAGAAGGTTCCTATTATGGCGTTGCATGTTGTGTCGCGCTATCGGCATTGTTCGATTTCTTGGATGGTTTTATGGCCCGTCTGTTGGGCGCATACTCTCCTATGGGTAAAGAGCTCGATTCGCTGGCCGATTTGGTGAGCTTCGGCCTTGCGCCGGCGCTATTGGTTATGTATGGGTTGCGCTTGTCGCTTCCTGTCGGCCTGGCATGGCTGGCGTATGCGGCATTGCTTATACCTGTATTCTCGGCGTTGCGACTGGCGAAGTTCAATATCGATACCCGTCAGACCCATTCATTTATAGGACTGCCTGTCCCGGCCGATGCGTTGTGGTGGATAGGCGTGTGCCATGCGTTTGCCTCGGGAGTGGCGTTGCCATTGTGGCAAACGGTGTGTGTGCTGTTATCTATCATACTGTTTTCGTATCTGATGGTCAGTGAGATACCCATGTTCTCGCTGAAATTTTCGAGTTACGGATGGCGGGAGAATGCCGTGCGTTATACTTTGCTGGGTATAGCCGTGGCGATGCTGCTGTGGCTGGGTTTGGCCGGGTTGGCTCCCGTTATAGGTTTGTATATATTGTTGTCTTTGTGGCAGTGGAAGCGTGCCGCATGAAGTCCCTCACCCGGCGAAGGCAAGAGATTGTTTTCAGACGGCAGGAAATCAGAATATAGAATATGGAAAAGCTGGATGACATACAGCGTGTAGTGCCCGAGGCCGATTGTACGGTGGCGGTGATGGATGTGGCCGTACCGGCTGGATTCCCTTCACCGGCAGAAGATAAGGCGGGCGACTCGATAGACCTCAACAGAGAGCTCATTCCGCATCCGGCTTCTACCTTCTGCGCCCGTGTGGCCGGCGATTCTATGCGCGATTGCGGCATAGACGATGGCGATTTGTTGGTTATAGACAAGTCTTTGCATCCCCGCGATGGAGATGTGGCGGTATGTTTTGTCGATGGCGAGTTTACGCTTAAACGCATCTCTTTGCGGCGCGACGGCTTGTGGTTGGAGCCGGCCAATCCGGCATACCCCTCCCTGCATGTATCGGAAGGCAGTAACTTCCAGGTGTGGGGCATCGTGTCGTATGTCATAAAGGGTATGCGGCGGTAATAGGTAGGGGAGAGCGTCATGTATGCACTGGTAGATTGCAACAACTTTTTTGTCTCGTGCGAGCGCATCTTCAATCCCGCGCTCAATGGCCGTCCTGTTGTAGTACTGAGCGGTAACGACGGTTGTGTCATAGCCCGCAGCAACGAGGCGAAGGCATTGGGCATAGCTATGGGGCAGCCGGCTTTTGAGTTGCGCGACCTGTTCGAACGCCATAAAGTGGCAATATACTCGTCGAATCATATATTGTATGGCGATATATCGCGGCGTATTATGTCTTTTTTGTCGCAATATTCGCCCGATGTAGAGGTGTATAGTATCGATGAGGCATTTCTCCGTCTCGACGGTATCGTAACCGATGATACGGTAGGCGAGTATGCTCATACCATAGTCGATGAGGTGCAGCGTTGTATAGGGATACCCGTGAGTGTAGGTGTGGCAGCAACCAAAACCCTGGCTAAAATAGCCTCGCATCGTGCCAAGAAGATGCCCCGTTATCATAATGTGTGTACACTCCTGTCGCCCGACCAGATAGCCATAGCCTTGATGGAGTCACCCGTATCGGATGTGTGGGGGGTAGGCCGGCGGCTGGCACCCCGTATGCTGGCCGAAGGGATAGCTACGGCATGGGAGCTTTCCCGTCGTTCTGCCGCGTGGTTGCGGCACTCCTATTCGGTAGAAGTGGAGCGTACGCA
>UQMR01000109.1 GCA_900542255.1 uncultured Porphyromonadaceae bacterium | reverse complement strand
CGTCCTATGCGTTATCAGGATTTGCACAACGAGGCTCTTTATACGATGGCCTGTGGATTGGCCGACTTGGGTATTGTCAAAGGTGACCCTCGCGAGGCTGTGGCAGCAGGCGCTATGGATGTGCTTATGCCGCATGGGCTGGGGCACGGCATGGGGCTCGACGTGCATGATTGCGAGTCGATAGGAGAGCGCGGCGATGTATATAATTTCCCCTTCTCGCGCGTTGCCGACCGGGCTGCCGCTATTGCCTGCTGTACGTGTCGCAAGGCATGGCAGTTGCGTCCCGGCGTCGTTATGAGCGACGAGCCCGGCTTGTATTTTATACCTGCGCTTATAGAGCAGTGGAAGGCCGAAGGGCGTTGCAAGGATTTCCTCAACTACGACCTGCTGGCTTCGTATTACGACTTTGGCGGTATCCGTATCGAGGACGATATTATCATCACGGCCGATGGCTGCCGCCGCGTAGGAGGCGACAAGAAAATTCCTATTACGGTAGATGAGCTCGAAGCCGTCGTAGGTAAGTGATAGCGGCCTCTTATAAGGTATAGAAGATAACGGAGAGTGTCTTGTCGTTTGCGGCAAGACACTCTCCGTCGCTGTAATGGTGAAAGAGAAAAACGGGCTGTCGCAATACGATTTTGCGACAGCCCGTTGCTATGAAAAAATCAGGGTGTTATCGTAATCAATAGTCGAAACGGTATCGGCGCAAGAAGTCGACACTCTTTTGTATCATCTTGTACATGATGATGTCGTCTTTTACAAAAGGAACTTCGCTGCGGTATGCTGCCATGAATTGCTCTATCAGAGGCGACGACCGGAGCGGGCGGCGGAAGTCGAGCGCTTGCGAGGCGTTCATCAGCTCTATGGCAAGGATATTTTCGAGATTGTCCAGTATCTTGTGTAGTTTTGTGGCTGCGTTGGCTCCCATGCTCACGTGGTCTTCTTGTCCATTGCTCGACACGATGGAGTCGCTCGATGCGGCAAAGCAGTACATCTTGTTTTGGCTTACCATAGCGGCGGCGGCATATTGGGGTATCATGAAGCCGGAGTTGAGACCCGGCTCGGCCACCAAAAATTCTGGCAGCCCGCGCAGTCCCAAGATGAGTTGTGCAATGCGCCGCTCCGATATGTTGCCCAGCTCGGCAAGGGCTACGGCGAGATAGTCATAGACCAGAGCCAGCGGTTCGCCGTGGAAGTTGCCGCCCGAGATGATGCGGTCTTCGTCGGGGAAGATGGTGGGATTGTCGGTTACGGAGTTTATTTCGGTGAGCAGTACGCCGCTTACGTAGCGGATGGCATCCTTGATGGCTCCGTGTACCTGGGGTATGCAGCGGAACGAGTAGGGGTCTTGTACCTGCTTTTTGGGACGGGCTGTCAGCTCGCTGCCTTCGAGAATGCGGCGGAATGCAGCGCCCGTCTCTATCTGCCCGAGGTGTGGACGTATCTGTTGTATGTTGTCTTCAAAGGGGTCGATGCGGCCGTCGAAGGCATCGAGAGCCAGTGCGCCTATCATGTCGGCACCCTTCATGATGTGGCGGGCGCGTATGATGGCATATACACCGTTGGAGCTCATAAACTGCGTGCCGTTCAGCAATGCAAGCCCCTCTTTGCTTTGTAGTTTCACGGGTTGCCATCCCAGCTCTTGCAGAACTTCGCCGGCAGCGCGGCGCTGGCCGTTGTAGTTGACTTCGCCCTCGCCTATGAGCGGCAGGAAGAGGTTGGCCAGCGGGGCAAGGTCGCCCGAGGCTCCCAGTGAGCCGCGGTCATACACCACGGGGAGAATGTCGTTGTTGAAGAAGTCGAGTATGCGTTGCACCGTGACAACCTGTACGCCGCTGTGACCCATAGAGAGCGCGTGGGCTTTGAGCAGGAGCATGAGCCGCACGATCTCCTTGTCTACCTCGATGCCCACGCTGCAAGCATGGCTTTTCACGAGGTTCTCTTGCAGTTTGTTCAGCTCGTCGGGCGAGATGTTGCGGTTGCACAACGAGCCGAAGCCTGTGGTAATACCATATAGCGGAACGTCCGACTCTTCGGTCTTGCGGTCTAAGTATTGGCGGCACTTCTCTATTTTGGCAATGGCGTTGTCCGAAAGTTCCAGGTGGCGATGATGCTCTAAGATATCTTCTATTATGTCGAAGGTGAGCTCGCCCGAACCGATTTGATATACGTTGTCTTTCATAATCCGTAGTTCTCCTCTCCGTAGGTTAATAAGTCGTTTTCGAGTACGAGGGCTTGTGCCTCAATCTCTATGGCCTCTTCCTTCATGCGTGCCACGTACTCTTCGTCGTGCAGCGATGCCAGGTTGATGCGTACGTTGAGTAGTGCGCCACGTATGGCAGTGCGGGCACACATTATGGCTACACAGCTGTCTGTAATGGCGTTGCTGTTGCCTTCTTGTCCTATATATTGCAGTGTGGGCATACAGGCGAGTGCGGTGCGGGCCACTTCCATAGGTATCTCGGCGGCATGTTTGGTAGCCTCTTCTATGACTTGTGCGCGACGGGCTTTCTCTTCGTCGCTTTCTTTGGGCAATTTGAAGGCAGCAAAAACGCGGTCATAGGCTTCCGAGTCGAGGTCGATAAGCTCCATAAACCGTTTTTGCCATTGCTCTAAACGGGTGGCAGCCTCTTTCATGCCCTCTTCTTTCTCGGCATATTTCTTGCGGCCTATGGTAAGGCGGGTCACCATGGTGCCGAGAGCGGTGGCGATGGCTGCGCTCAAAGCCGATATGCTTCCTCCGCCGGGAACGGGTTCGTTACTGGCGGTTTTATCTAAAAAGTCGTTTATTGTAAGCTCTACAAGTTTCATCGTATAAATCTTTAAGGTGTTGTTGTTTTTTATGGCTGCAATATACAGTAACTGTCAATTCTGGGCAGATACTATCTTGCCGGCTTTTATGGTCATCTTTACGGAGTTCATGCCGGTATAGTAGGGTAGCACATAGTGCGTGTCGCTGTCGAGCATGACAATGTCGCCGGCTTTCCCCGTCTCGATGCTGCCCGTGCAATGTGCGCGACCTATGGCGGCGGCTCCGTTGAGGGTCATGGCCGTGATGGCCTCCTCGACCGTGAGGTGCATATATATGCAGGCCAGGGCAAATGTAAGAGGAATGCTCCCCGAGCAACAGCTGCCGGGGTTGAGGTCGGTGGCCAATGCAACGGCGCAACCGGCGTCTATCATCTCCCTGCCGCGAGCGTACGGCTCACGCAGTGTGAAGGCCGTCAGAGGCAACAGCGTTGCAACGACATCGTTGTCGCGCATGGCGCGTATGCCTTCGTCCGAGGCGTGTAGCAGGTGGTCGGCACTCAATGCCTTTATCTCGCCGGCCAGCTCTGCACCGCCAAACGAGACTATCTCGTCGGCATGTATCTTGGCTCCGAAGCCCATTGCTTGTGCCGCCGTAAGCAGCCGTCGCGACTGTGCTACCGTGAAGACCCCTTTTTCGCAGAAGATGTCGCAGTTCTCGGCCAGCTTCTGCTCCTTGACCAACGGCAGCATCTCGTCGATAATAAATTCTATGTATTCGTCGCTCCGTCCGCTATATTCGGGCGGCAGGGCATGTGCTCCCAGGAAAGTTGTTGCGATGTCTACTTTGCGGTCCGGGTCGGCGTTGATTTGGCGCATTACGTCGAGCTGTTTCAGCTCCGTCTCTCTGTCGAGTCCATATCCGCTTTTGCCCTCTACGGTGGTGACGCCCATGCGGCTCATTACGTCGATATACCATTCGGCCTTGCGTTTCAGCTCCTCGGGCGAGGCTTCCCGCGTGGCGCGCATTGTATTGACGATGCCACCGCCGCGCTCCATGATGCTCATGTAGCTGTCGCCCCGCATTCGCCACATAAACTCTTCGGGGCGGTAACCTCCGAAGACAAGGTGGGTGTGCGAGTCGATAAAGCCGGGCAGCACTACTTTCCCGCCGGCGTCTATGATGGCATATCCGGCAGGCAGCTCGGGCCTGTTTTCCCCTACGTAGGTTATTATGCCATCTGTAATCTCTATCGTGCCTTGCTCGATGATTTGCAGACGGTTCATTTCGCTGCCTTTGAGGGCGCGTTTCCCTATCGGCGTGACGATGCGGGCATTGGTAATAACAAGGTTGCTCATTGGCTCATAGTCGGGTTATGGCTCTGCGCGGGCGGGCTCCACTCATGCAGCGGTATCCCGCCTGCGCAGAACTTGCGGGTTATTCCATTATGCGGGCTTCCAAAACCTGTTGCATGGAGAAGCCTTCGAGCCCCAGATAGTAAGAGGCCGTGTCTATGAGGGCTTCCATGGGCACCAGTCCTATGATTTCGCTGCCCACGATGCTTACGCCATAGCGTCGTGCTTCGTAGCGTACCATTTCAAAGGCTTGGTAGAGAGCCGTCTTGGAGTAATCGGTCATGTTGATGCTCACTTGTGTGATGCCGCGCTCTTTCAGTTCCACACCCATAGCTTTGCAGTAGCGCAAGCCGCCGCCTATGAAGCGTATCTTCTTGGCAATGCCGTGTGCAATTTCGAGGCTCGGCGTGTTGAGGTTGATGTTGTATGCTACCAGCGGCATGCGGGCGCCTATGGCAACGGTGCCGGCAGTGGGGTGCCGTTCGGTGGGGCCGAAGTCGGGATGCCATTCGGGTTGGTGTATCTTCTCGGCCATCCCTTCAAATTCGCCTTTGCGTATGGCGGCGAGGTTCTCGCGGTGAGGTGCCGAGGCTGACTTCTCATACAGGAAGACCGGCAGGTTATAGAGTTCGGCAACGCGGCTGCCCACCTCTTTCGAGAGGGCGATGGCATCGTCCATCGAGCATCCTTTGATGGGGATAAACGGAACGACGTCGACAGCGCCCATACGCGGGTGTTGCCCCTGGTGCTTGTTGAGGTCGATGAGCTCTACGGCAATTCCTATTGCTTCTATTACAGCCTCTTTCAGAGCATCGGGGTCACCTACGACGGTTACTACCAGCCGGTTGTGGTCGGTGTCGTTACTGTAATCGAGCAGTTTTACGCCCTCTTTGGCGCGGAAGGGAGAGACGATTTTGTCTATTTTTTCCAAGTCGCGTCCTTCGCTGAAATTA
>UQMR01000108.1 GCA_900542255.1 uncultured Porphyromonadaceae bacterium | reverse complement strand
CCCCCGCGCTTCGTGGAAAGCCAAGAGCAACAACGCCCGCGTATCGTCGCGCTTCCTCGAAGACGGCTCCTACCTCCGTCTGAAAAACATCCAACTCGGATACACCTTCAATACAAAGAAATGGGGCATCGAGATGCTGAGACTCTATGTCGCTGCCACCAACCTCTGGACTATTACGGGATATAGCGGATTCGACCCCGAAATGACCGTCAGCGCCAACTCAACCAGCGAAGGCGACCGCGCTTCGGGTATCGACTGGGGTACTTATCCCGCAGCCATCACTTATACATTCGGCATAAATCTTACTTTCTAACGACGCATGAACATGAAAAAGATAATTTCAGCCTGTATGGCTCTGCTGGTCGTTTCGCTGACGGCTTGCAACGATTTCCTTGACGAGCCCATGAAGGGCAACCTCAACACAGAATCGATATACTCTTCTCCCGAGGAGGCCCAACTCGCCGTCAACGGCATATACAACGCCTCGACCTACTTCATCAACCTTTGGAGATTTGGCGACGTTGCCTCTGACGATGCAGTAAAAGGCGGAAACGAAGGCGATATGAGCGACCTGAACTATATCATCGACTTCACCGCATCGGCCGACAACGGTATCCTCTCTGAGTTTTGGCAAAACACCTACGAAGTGGTAAGTTGCGCCAATAACGTGATAGGCAATGTACCGGGCATGACAAGTGCATCGCAAACACAAAAGGACAACTTCGTAGCACAGGCCAAGTTCTTCCGCGCCCTTGCCTACTTTACGCTTGTGAATATCTACGGTGAAGTTCCCTTGAAGTTATTGCCTCAGAACTCGCCCGAGACTATCAACGTACCTCTCAGCTCGGTAGAGAGCATATACGCTCAAATTGAGAAAGACCTTACCGATGCAGCTCCTTCGTTGGAGATAAATCCGGTAGAACAAGGCCGTGTCACCCGCGGCGCCGCTTACGGACTGCTCGCCAAGGTATACCTCTATCAGCAAAAGTATAGCGAGGCCCTGAGTGCCATAGCCAATGTGGAGAGCCTCGACATCTACGAACTCGAAAAGGACTATGCCGACCTCTTCAAACTCGGCAGCGAAAACAGCAAGGAAGTTGTATTCGCCATCCGTTTCCTCAGCGGCCAGAACCCGGGTCTTGGCAATGCCCTCAACCAATATCTGGCTCCCCTCGAAGAGATGGGCTACTACTTCGACGCTCCCACGCAAGACTGGGTCAACTGCTTCACGGAACTCACCGAAGATGGCAAAACCGACCCGCGCTTAGACGCCTCGATAGGCCGTGACGGTATGCCGTGGCTCAACGACAATCTCTTCCAAGCCTCATGGTCGCCGGCAACAGGCTACCTTGTAAAGAAACACAACCAACCGCTTGATGAGGTTCCCGCCGGAAGAAAAGGAGATGGAGGGCTGCCCTATATCTATCTGAGATACGCCGATATATTGCTTATGAAGGCCGAGGCCTACAATGAGTTGCACCAGCCCGACTTGGCAAAGGCTCCGCTCGACAGCGTACGCTCCCGCGTAGGACTTGCCGAGACAACGGCTGCCAGCGAGTCTGCAATGCGCGATGCCATCCGCCTGGAACGCCGCAAAGAGCTCGGATTTGAATTCCATCGCTTCTTCGACCTGATGCGATATGGTCGCGAAGCAGCTCAGGCCGCCCTGCCCTCGCTGCCGTGGGGAGAAACCCGCTACTACTATCCCATCCCGCAAGCCGAGATAGATGCCAACCAAGCCATACAATGACAAACAACCAATCATAAATTTTTAATCACAACTTAAAAACCAAAGCAAAAATGAAAAGATTATTGAATTCTATTTTCGTAGTTGCAATGATGGCGCTCATTCCTGCCATTACATTCACTTCTTGCAAAGAAGAAGACAACAACGACCAAGGAGCAAATGTCGACAAAACCGAGCTCATGGCTCTCATCTCTGAGTGCGAGGAGCTGGCAAATGCCGCTACAACCGATGACTATCCCGCCGAGGCAATAGCTACTTTCAAATCTACCATCGCAGCCGTAAAGAGCGCTGCCAACGCCGGTAACGTTACACAAACCGTCATCAACAACCTCCTCGTGCAATTGAAAGAGGCCAAAGCTACCTTCGAGCAAAGCGCTTACGATGCCATTCCCGCCGACGCTCTCTTGCTCGAATATACATTCGACGAGGCCGGTACCACCCAAACCTCTACGGGTACTCAGAAATTGGTTGCCACAGCTATGGCCGGTCCTGCCGAGGTATTCGGTTCTGCCGCACAAGCTCCCCAATTCGTTGAGGGTGTAAAAGGTACCGCCGCTTACCTCAACAACGGTGCTTACTTTGCCATCGACAACTACACCGAGTCGACCTTCTTGCCCCAAGAACTCTCTATCTCGGTTTGGGTAAATCCCGAAGAAGTTCGCGCCGGTAACTACATCATCTCTTTGAACTACTGGAACAACTGGAAATTCAACTTGCAAAACGAAAGCAAACCCTTCTTCACAGTTGCTACTGCCGACGGTGTTATCGATGCCGATAACGAGACCGTAGAGTCTGCTCCTGCCGGAAAATGGACACACCTTGTTGTCACTTTGAACCTCAAAGAGCACACTCTTTCGTTCTATGTAAACGGTATCCATACCAAGACTTGGGATGCTTCCGGCAAACCCGCTTTGGCTGCAAGCGCCATGGCTCCTGCCTACGTTCCCGCTTCGGGCCAAAAACTGCCTTTGCTCATCGGTTGCGCCACTACTTACGAAGAGGCTACTTCTTGGGATTGGGTAACACTGCCTATACAACCCTCTGGCTGGGATAACTATGTTGGTAGCATCGATGAACTCAAAGTCTACAACATTGCCCTCACAGCCGGCCAAATATCGAAACTCTACAACGCAGAGAAACAATAATCACCCGACGGGGAGGGAAGTTTTCGCTTCCCTCTCCGGCCGATGACTTGTCAATCAGCAACGAAATGCCTCCTGTATGGCACAAAAGCCACACGGCGAGGCATTTCTCTTTCTCTTCCCGACGGCTCTCATGCCACACTTTTCTCTCACCCACAAAAGCCCTATTACAATCGCAATGAATAATCACAGCTTTCTTCTTTCTGCCTTTTGCACGGGAGTCTTTCTCTGCGCCTCGGCCCAGCAGATAGATATACCCCGTATAGAACAGATGTCAGCCCCCACAACTCCCGTCGAGAGCCGCGACTGGACGCAACTGACACGAGACTACGACCAGTTTGTCTACGACCTCGACCTGCAAGGCGAATACTTGCCGCTCGTACATATAGGTGACAACGGCACCAACTATTCCGATATTCCGCAATTCTATCTCGACACATACGTCGGCTCTTTCAGTGCCGGCCGACAAGCCGAAGCCATCAATATCATGCCTTCGCTCGTAGGTGCCACGCTGGCAGGCATCGACAAAAGCAATGACCGCGGCATCGACTGGGTGGGCATGTCGCGCAACTTCTTCAATCGCCGCAACGGCCAAATGGTATATCTCAACGGTTACTCTGCCTCCTCGGGCGGCGACTGGTGGTATGACCTTATGCCCAACGTATACTTTTACCAACTCTACACGCTGTACACCCCCGATGCCTACCCGCAATGGCCCGAACAATTCCTGTCGGTAGCAGACCAATGGTACAACGCCGTCACCATACTGGGCGCCGACATCTACACATGGAATACCCCGGACATCAATTACAGGGCCTTCAACCTGGCAACCGGGCAACCGTTGCAGAGCGGTGTCCCCGAGCCCGAAGCAGCCGGCAGCATGGCGTGGCTACTCTATAAGGCCTATCTCGAAACAGGGACATTGCACTACCTGCAAGGGGCTCAACTATGCCTCGAAGCTCTCTGTGCCTACCCCTCTAATCCGTCATACGAACTGCAACTGGCCTACGGCGCACAGGTTGCCGCCGCCATGAATGCCCGCGAAGCGTGCGACTTCTATATAGAACGGCTCCTCAACTGGTGTTTCGACCGCGGACCGCTGCGCGGATGGGGCAGCATCGTAGGCGAATGGGGCGGATATAACGTCTCGGGACTTATCGGCGAAGCCAACGACGGAGGCAACGACTACGCCTTCGTGATGAACGGATTCCAGCAGGCAGCAGCACTGGCTCCCGTAGCCAAATACGACAAACGTTTCGCCCGCGCCATAGGTAAGTGGATTACCCTGCTGGCACAATCGAGCCGCCTGTTCTATAAGGAGGGCTTGCCCGTGCAACAACAAGAAGCCGCCAGCGCCCGTTGGCTCGAAGAATATGACACCAACGCCTGCCTCCCCTTCGAGTCGATGAAAGAGAACTACGACGGCAAGACGCCCTATGCCATGGGCGATGCCGTCAAAGGTGGATGGGCGGCTACCAACATATCGCTTTATAGCGGGTCGAGCGTGGGCTATTTAGCCGCCGTCGCAAAAAAGAGCGATGTCGACGGTATTTTCTGCATCGACGTCAACGCCACAGACTTCTTCTCTCCCAACCATGTTGAAGAGTACCTCTACTTCAACCCGTTCGACTCCAACCGCACCATAACCTGCACCCTACCCCAAGGCTCCTATGACCTCTACGATGTCCTGGCCGACGATTATGTTACGCGCAGTGCCGAGGGGAGTGCCGCGATAGAGATACCTGCCGGCGAAGCCGTCATGATAGCTCTCATCCCTGCCGGGACCGAGACTGCCGTAGAAGGCAGCACGCTCTATGCCGGAGGGAAAGTCGTAGACTATAACTACCGATACAACTACGACAAGGCCTTGCAGATAAACGCTCTTGCCACCGACAAGACCATCGTAACACCCGGCGAAACGGTAACGGCACGTCTGCACGTACGCAATATTCCCACAGGCGCCTCTATCGTATGCGATTGGAGCGTCAACGGAGAAGAGCTTGCTGGAACCAACTCGGCTCCTACCGCACAATGGACCGCTGCCGACCAACCGGGTATATATACCATCGCCGTCGAGGCTTACGCTCACGGTGAGAGTGTCAAGGACTCTGTCGTCGTAGAGGTCGTGTCTGAGAAATACGACGCACCTACCATCACCGAGGTCTCTACAACAGCCGAGATGCCCGTGAGCGTCGCTTCGGAAATAGACGTGACAGCCCAAATCGCCGAGTGGCGCGACGACCTGGCCATTGCATGGGAGGTGAACGATGGCATTCTCACACAAACCGACGCCAACCATGCCGTGTGGCTGCTACCCGA
>UQMR01000107.1 GCA_900542255.1 uncultured Porphyromonadaceae bacterium | reverse complement strand
TAGAGCATCTGACTGTTAATCAGAGGGTCGTTGGTTCAAGTCCAACCTGAAGAGCGGAGACCTGCACAATAGAAAGTGCAGGTCTTTTTTTATACGCACAACTCTATGAAAAGGCAATGCAAGACATTGTATGTAAGTGATTTGGATGGGACGTTGCTCAATTTGCAATCGCGCGTCTCATCTTTTACCGCATCGGTACTCAACCGGCTGATAGCCGATGGCATGCTGTTTTCTATTGCCACGGCACGCACCCCGGCGACGGTCGTTTCGTTGATGGAGGCCGTGAAATTGCAACTTCCGGTAGTCCTGATGACCGGTGCGCTGACCTACGACCTGTGTCGCCATGAGTATCTTTCGGCAGCCTTTTTTCATCGAGAGGCAGCGCGGCAGATTGTTGATACATTGTTGCAGGAAGGCCTGTCGCCCATGATATATTACCTCGATGGGTCGTTGTTGCATGTGGCATATCGTCCGCCATTGTCGGCGGCACAAAAGCGGTTCGTATCGGAACGTACAGGTTCGCCCTACAAACGTTTTATCGAAGTCGCTCATTACAATCGGCTTTCGGAACAAACGATATTGCTTTTCTGTATGGGCGAATATGATAAGTTGTGTGCAGCCCACGAGGCGGTGGTTGCTTTGCCCGGGCATGAGAGCTATTTATATCGGGATATTGCCGACAGCAGCATGGGATATTTAGAGATATATCCGATGGCAACTTCTAAGGCTGCGGCCATAGAGCGGTTGGCTCGTGATGCCGGTGCCGATGAGATAGTGGTTTTCGGCGATAATCGTAATGATATACCTATGTTTGAAGTGGCATCGCGCTCCTATGCCGTAGAGAATGCCGTTGCAGAGACAAAAGCGTGCGCAACGGGTATCATAGGCAGTAACGACACCGACGGGGTCGCCCGCTTCCTGTTGCAGGAGTGGGGTGTGAAACTATAAGTATTTGAGGAGCTTTATATCGGGGGGCATCTCTGAGGCGTGACAGCCTGAGAAAGTGCGCTAATCTTGTTTTTGCGGAGATTTTCCCGCCTCGGCTGCTTTCATGGCTCTCTCTTCCGCCTCTACCTGAGCCCGCGATTTGCTTTGTGTTACTACATATACGCCCAAAAATACCAATACGATGGCAATGGCTTTGATAAGCGAGAAGTTGTCCATGCCCCAGTATATCGACAGCAGCGATGCTGTGACGGGTTGTGTGTAGTTGTACATACTCATCGTGGTGGGGCGCAGGCGTTTTTGTCCGATGGGTATCATCAGGTAGGCAAAGAAAGTACCCATAAGTACTACGTATGCAATGCCGGCATATACCGGCATAGAGAGCTCGGCATAAGGGATAGAGGTGAGTTCCTTGAAATCGAATGGCAGCACGCAGAGGGTGGCGAAGAGGAACATCCACTTCATCAGCGTGATAGAGGAGTACTTGGAGATGAAGTTCTTGAAAAATACCAAGTAGCAGGAGAACGAGCATTGCGCTATGAAACAGAGCGTATCACCCAACACACTGTTGACGGCCGTGTGGTCGCCATGAGCGTGTGCTCCGCTGAGTATCAGCATCAAAGCTCCGCTCAGTCCCATAAATACGCCCAAAGCCTTCTTGCTGGTAAGGGGCTCTTTGAGAACGATGGCAGCCAGTATCATGGTGATGATAGGCGTCGTGGTAGCCACCACCGTAGCGTCGATGGGTGTGGTGTACGAAAGCCCTATGACAAAGCAGCTTTGGTTGAAGGTAATGGAGAGCAATGATGCGATAAAGAGCAGAAAAAGGTCGCGCGGGGGCACTTTCTCGTTAGGGACAAAAAGAGAGGCTATCCAAAAAGCGATGGCTGCTCCTGTGACACGCATGGTGGCAAGTGTCAATCCCGATATCTCGCCCGACATGAAAACTATTTTCGAGATGGGAGACATCAGTCCCCATACGATACCGGCTGAGAGCATGGCTATGTGGCCGCCGGCTTTATACCTATCCATTGCAATACTTATTAAAAACCTGTGGTGTGAAAACTATGGCTTGTTGTGCCCGTCATGTCGCCCTCTTCTGCGCATGACCATCCCTGCACGCTTCGCTTACGTTACGCTTTGCGGGGGTGCAAAAGTTGGTGGCAATCGACGCGGATGATGCGATTGGGCTTGTCGTCGAGAGGCATCTCTATGACATCAGAGACGATACGGTCTTCGATGTACTTATCTGATATGCTTTCGTAGATATTTACGAAAGCTACCAATTGTACCATGACTTTCGAGAAATGCCCTTCGGGAAACTCGTTAAGTAGGTCGCATACCTCGACATTCATCTCTGCAAACGACTCGAAGCCTTCGCGCGAGATGATATTCCCTGCGTCGTCGATGACCTCGCAAGCAAGTTGCAATGCCGCAAAATTTTGGCCGCGGGAACGCCCCTCGGGTTTGTAATCCTCCCGTTTATAAGGGGTAGGGAACAAGCCGCGCTCATCGATACGGGCGAGAGATTTCTTGACGATACACTGCTCATACACTTCCCTGCCGATAGCACGGTACAATTCATCGAGAGTTATTCCAAAACTATATCCCATATCAATATTATTATTTCGGGTGCAAAGGTACGTATTTACCTTGAAAAGGTGTGTCGGTAATTGCAAATTTAACCCAAAACAGCAATTCTGCCACAGTAATAGGCAATGATAAGACAAATGGGGGCGACAAAACCGATGGCGGGCGCGACGACCGGCGGCTTGCTCGTTGTATGTATATTGTATGTGGCAATATCGGCAGTTTGAGTAGTATGAAGCGGTCGAAGCCGGTCGTTTTTCGTTCTTTGCCGGTGCGGATAATCGGTAAATTTATTACTTTTGTCACATAAACGTTAGTTGCGGTGATGAGCCTACATCTCTAAGGTTTATTGGGCAATGCGCGTAAGCATGATATGTTTTATAATTGAATA
The DNA here is from genome assembly GCA_900542255.1 of uncultured Porphyromonadaceae bacterium. GTDB lineage: Bacteria > Bacteroidota > Bacteroidia > Bacteroidales > Barnesiellaceae_A > Barnesiella_A > Barnesiella_A excrementipullorum. The sequence continues at coordinate 2,571 of UQMR01000107.1, read as the reverse complement.
GTTATGCAAGACCGGCATCAAAACCGTAGGCAATATTTCGATGAACTTGCCGAAACCTCTGAGAAATATTTTATACCCTATATAGAGACGGCGACTTCTATAAAGTGGGAGGATGCCCACATTCTCGAAATAGGGTGTGGCGAGGGCGGCAATCTATTGCCTTTTGCCCGACGTGGCAGCAAGGTGTGCGGGGTGGATATGGATACCTTGCGTATAGAACAGGCGCGAACATACTTCGAGGAGTCGCAAGCCGAAGGCACTTTCATAGCATCGGACATCTTCGAGCTGCGCGAGTTGCGCCATCAGTTCGACCTTATTCTGGTACACGATGTGATAGAGCATATTGCCGACAAACGGGGCTTTATGGAGAAGACGCGGCAATACTTGGCTCCCGGCGGAATTATTTTTGTAGGCTTCCCGGCATGGCAAATGCCCTTCGGAGGGCATCAGCAGATAGCTCATAGTCGCCTTGTGTCGCATCTGCCGTTTGTGCATCTGCTGCCTCGCTTCCTGTATAAATATCTCTTGCAGCTGGCCGGCGAGAGCAATGCCATGATAGCCTATCTCATAGACGTGAAAGAGACCGGTACAACGATAGAGATGTTCCAGAAGATTGTCGGTGAGACAGGCTATTCCATCGTAAACCGTCGGCTGTACTTTGTCAATCCGCACTATGAGATAAAATTCGGGCTGCGTCCCCGGCTGTTATCGCCGCTTATCGCCTGTATTCCGTGGGTGCGCAATTTTTTCAGCACGACCTGTTTCTATCTGTTGAAGGCACGAGACGAATAGTTGTTGTGTCGTATGTCTATATAAACATAATTAAAAGCGATTTTATATCAGAAAGAGCTTTATTAAAAGGCCTTTTCTAATCTGTTTTTGCAGAGAAGTTTAATGAATAAGCATCGTAATTATATTTAGCTGACGTGCCGTTAAAATCAATAAGCATGACATTATGAAAATAGAACATATTGCAATATGGGCAGAAGATATAGATTTATTATGTGATTTCTATACCAAGTATTTTGACTGTGTATATAGTGAAAAATATGAGAATGTGAAAAGAAACTTTACTTCACGATTCTTGATATTTAAGAACGGAGAGACACGTATTGAAGTGATGAACATTCCTGACATTGAAAAACCAAAGAGTAAAGGAAACTTAATTGGACTTGCTCATATCGCCATTTCCTTAGGCAGTAAAGGCGCAGTTGATAACCTTACAGAGAAATTACGAAGTGATGGTTACGCTATATTAAGTGAACCGAGAATAACAGGCGATGGATATTATGAGAGTGCTTTTGCCGACCCCGAGGGAAACTATGTTGAGTTGTTGGCATAAGTAGAGAGAATGTTTACAAGAAAGAAGCTCAGCGGTAGAATCTATTCAGAACAGCACAGACGGAACTTTGACATAAAGGATGATATTTTAAGGGTGAAAAACGATACTGACGATGAAAGCAGACTGAACCTGACAATAAACAGGAAGCCGATTGGAGAATGGTTCAAAGAACAATGGGAGAAACTATGGCAATCCATGAGACCTATTGTGCAAGAGGAAAAGAAAAGCAAAGGATTTAGAATTTCGCCGTGAATATCCTCAACAATGGGGCGAACATCAAGACGGTTGCCAGCCTGCTCGGGCATAGCGGACTGAAACATACGGAGAAATACACCCGTGCGGTGGATAAATTGAAAGAGGAGGCGATAAACAGCCTGCCGGAATTAAAGTTTTAACCATAAAAGACTTACCTTTGCAATTATGGACTTTGAAATATCAGCACGATACAAAGCACGTTGCAGGCGCAAGCCGCACACGCAGTAAACCTCGCCCTGACTGCCCGCAACTGGCTCATGGGCTGCTATATCGTGGAGTTTGAGCAAAACGGTGAAGACCGTGCCGCATACGGCGAACAACTGTTGAAGAAACTGGAACAGCGGTTGAATGTCAAAGGGCTGAACGAGCGCAGGTTTCGCGAGTTCCGTCGGTTGTACCTCGTTTATCCACAACTGAAAGAGCCTATCGCATAATACCTATTGGCAGGAAGCGAAATTCGGCACACACTGTCCGCCGAATTTGCAGAACCAATTCGGCGGTCGCCAACCGCCGAATCTTCTCAATACATTCAATCGGCTCAAAACAAATGGATTACCCCACCCGAAAAGTTGTTTAGCCGCCTATCCTCTACCCATTTGAATGTAATTTCACCCATTGATAACCCTGTAAAACGTGCTTTCTACGAAATGGAAGCCATTCGGGCTGCTGGTCAGTAAAGGAATTGGAGCGGCAAATCAATTCCCTCTATTACGAACGCAGCGGATTATCCCAAAATAAGGAAACCTTGTCTGCCTTGGTGCAGCGGCAAACCACGCCATTGCATCCCAAAGACATTATTAACACGCCTGTTACGTTGGAGTTTTTGGGATTGAACGACCGTGCTTTGGTAACGGAAAGCGACTTGGAGCAATCCATTCTCGACAACCTGCAACACTTCCTGTTGGAAATGGGGCATGGGTTCTGCTTCGAAGCACGCCAAAAGAGAATCCTGATAGACGGGGATTATTTCTTTG
>UQMR01000106.1 GCA_900542255.1 uncultured Porphyromonadaceae bacterium | reverse complement strand
AAGAGCAATTAACCTACGCTCATTTCCAATAAATTACACTCTTTTCGTAACTTCGAGGAGCAAATATACTAAAAAGTAAGCGTGCAGGCAAGCAGAACCAAATTTTTCAAATCGTATTATAACACAAAGGTGCGCCCCGATTTTCAATCGGGCGCACCCTCACAAATAGAAGCAAAATCCGACGGCTTGGCGAAGCCCGCTTTGGTTGACAATGGCTGCGTTTCGGGTTGGCGCATCGGCTTCGTTATGCGACAAAGCTCAGTGCCGGCAGATTCGACAGGCCATCGGGTTGCAGGGACTTATATGAGTATGAAGTTATTGTTACTCTCCGCCGGTGAAAATCACGATACGGTTCCAGTTGTTGTCTTGCGGGAACGGCTGGATATTGCTACCCTCTCCTACTACCTGGATGCGGCTCGACGAGATGCCGTATTTCTCGGTGAGCAATTTTGCTACGCTTTCGGCGCGCTTCTTACTGAGCTTCATGTTGTAGGCTGCGGTACCCGTACCCTTGTCGGCATAGCCGGTGATAGTGACGTTGCACTCGGGATTCTCTTTGAGCCATTGTGCCACGTTATATACATTCACCATCTCGCGTTGCGATACGGTTGAGCTGTTGATGTCGAATGCTACCGATGCCGTAATGGTTCCTTGGCAAGGCGCGGGTTGTACTACAACCACCTCTTCGACTGTGGCTTCGGGACACGGCGGGCACTCTATCTTGCGTGAACGGCAGGCCTCCAACTCGGCGCGTAATTGATTGGTGCGGCGATTCAGTTCGGCAATGGCCAAGCGGTCGGCATAGGCATCGTAGGCTTTGAAGCGGTCGTGCCTGAACTTGAATGTGATACCTGCCACGGCCGAGGCTACCATTTCTATCTGACGTCCCCGCACAATACCGTTAAACTGGTCGGTAAATCCTGTTGCACGAGCCTCCATAAAGAGGTCGACATAGTGTGCCAGTCTGAAATTTATCTTGAAACCTCCTGTTACAGGCAGTGCGTAGGAGTGTTTCAATCCGTTGCTGTGGTCCCAGCCGTATGCTGCGCCCAAACCTATAAAGGGAATAAACGAGAAGACGCGATTTTCGTTATATCCGCAACAGGCGGCGGTCATGTTCCAGAGCACGTCCATATAGGCGGCCGTATATTTCATCGAGGCTACATGCCCGGGCTGGTTATATTGCAACTGCCCCGCCATCGCACTCATGCGGAATCCTAAATTGGGCGTAAACCACTTGCCTACGGCAAAATTCATTGCCAGCGTAAACTTCGGGTCGCCTTCGTGCTCGGTAAAGAATGTCTGCGTACCTGCGCCCGCCGATATATACCAATTGTCGAGGGCACTCTCGGCATAATAATGCGGCTTGCCGGGCAACCATTCCACAACCTCCTCTTCAACCATTACCTGCGCTTTTGCGGCAGGCTGCGACGCCAACAACGCCACAACAGCTACTGCTGCCACCCGATAAGGGATTAGTTTCATTCTCATGTCTTGATAAATTTAATTGATAAATCATTTTCTTTGGCACATGCCGCCGGGCAGTCATGCCCACCGCACGCGCTTTGGTAATAGAACAACTTGCCGCTCATTCTGTTCAACATCCGATAATCATTAAACTAATAGAAGATACAAAAAAGAATGTTTCACAAGTGGTTTTACGTTTGATCGCACAATATTTAATCCACGCCCGACATAAGAAATTAAAGCTGCGCTTTATTTCATTTTGCTCTCGTTTGTGTTATCTTTGCACATGTTGCATGACAGCAACTCTATTACATGGCAAAGGATAGTATAAATATGATTGTTTCCGCGTCGATTGTAACCTACAAAACCCGCCTCGATGAATTATCGAGGTGCATAGACTCGATGCGGAAAAACGGCATTGCCCCCATATATATAAGCGACAACTCGCCGAGCAACGAATTGCAAGAGTTCTGCTCGAAGTGGAGCGAGGTAGAATATATCTTCAACAACAAAAATCTGGGGTATGGCGCCGGGCACAATATTGCTATAAGAAGGGCCATAAACATGCACGCCGATTATCACTTGGTGATAAATCCCGATGTCTATTTCGACGAGGGTGTCATAGAAAAAATCGTCCATTACATGGAGACCCATCGCGATGTAGCCCAGCTGATACCCAATGTCGTCTATCCCGACGGGCGGCTGCAATATGCGGTGAGGCTCCTACCGACGCCCGCCAATCTGTTATTCAGGCGATTTCTGCCCACGGGCATGACAAGAAAGATGAATCGCAGATATTGTCTTGCCTTCGATAATCACAAGCATGAGATGAACGTACCCTACCATCAGGGCAGCTTCATGTTTTTCAGAGTAGCATGTTTCGAGAAGGTAGGGCTCTTCGACGAGCGTTTTTTCATGTACCCCGAAGATATCGACATCACACGCCGCATGCACCGCTACTACCGTACCATGTTCTGGCCTGAGGTGACAATCGTGCATGCCCATAAAGCCGAATCGTACAAGAACCCGAAGATGCTGAGAATACACATCGTAAACATAATACGATACTTCAATAAATGGGGTTGGTTTTGCGATAAAGAACGCTCGCTGTGGAACAGGCGGCTGTTGCAGGAACTCAGCTATGACAGAGACGATAACAAGTAATTTTCTATAAGCCCATAAAAACTGACAATAATGAAGAATATGACAATAGGCAATAAGGCTATCTGGATAACCATCGTAGCAACTTTTCTGGTCGTCATTCTGGCTATGGCGGGATGGATATACAAAGTGTATATGTATGACCCCATAGGGAAAGAGAAAGTTTGCATATACCTTACTCCCGGGTTGCCAGCCGACTCGCTACGCACACAACTGTCGCAATATATCCCCGAGACTACTGCCGAGCGGGTAACCATGCTCATGGAGTATATGGGATATGGCACCCCGGGCAACGAACGGTGCGGATATTACGAATTGTCGCCCAACCTGTCGATATACAGGGCCGCCCGCAAGCTGGTTGCCGGCAGCGAAACTCCCATACGGTTTACATTCAATAATTTACGCACAAAAGAGCAACTTACCGAGCGCATTGGCGAGACATTCTACATGAGTGCCGATACAATAGCAGCCCTGCTCTCCGACCCGTCGGTATGCGCCTCGTACGGGTTCGACACAGTAACCATTGTGGCCATGTTTATCCCCGATACATACGAATTTTACTGGACCGTATCGCCCCGCCGCTTCTTAGACCGCATGCACTACTATTACAAACTATATTGGAACGACGAGCGCAAGCAACTGGCCGACAAAGCCGGCCTTTCGCCCTTAGAGGTCTCTGTACTGGCATCGATTGTAGAAGAAGAGACTGCCAAGGCCGATGAAATGCCCATCGTTGCAGGGCTCTACATCAATCGCCTGCGCCGAGGCATGTTGTTGCAGGCCGACCCCACGGTAAAGTATGCCGTAGGCGACTTCTCGCTACGCCGCATTCTCAACGAGCATCTTGCAACCGACTCGCCCTACAATACATACCTCTATGCGGGGCTTCCACCATCGCCCATACGCATTCCGTCGAAGACGGCATCCGAGGCAGTCTTACATTACGCACATCACAACTATCTCTATATGTGCGCCAAAGATGATTTCTCGGGCTACCACCTCTTTGCCCGTACCTTGCCAGAGCACAGCCGCAACGCCGCAAAATATCATGCAGCCCTCAACAGACGCAATATCAAATAAAAAATAAAAGCCGCATCGTCACGATGCAGCTTCTACACTATCAAAAACAAGAAAGAGGAATCTTATCGGTTGCCCTACGGGCATGATAAGAGAATAATAGTACCAATGAAACACACAAAAACAAGAATTTCGTTGCCTGTAATCGGGGGGCAATACGGTCGCTACCGCCATGCCGTTGGTAACAAATGGCAATAACGTTCGTCCCGACTCTGCGGGCGTTGCTGCCATTTGTCAATAAAACGCCCCCGCGTTCCGAAAGTTCACGGCAGCAAGTTTTTTTCGTTTATTCAGGCCGAAATAGTCAAAAGACGATATACTCCTCGGGATTGAGCGATTTGCCGGCGTGCCACAGCTCAAACTCGGCAACAGCATCATTGCCAGACTCTCCGGGCAATCCTATAATAGCAATTTTCTCGCCCGCTGCCACGGCATCGCCCTCCTTGCGCAACGCCTCAATGTTGTTGCGATATATGCTCATGTAGTTATTGTTGTGCTGTACAACAACTACATAGCCATGCTCTATGGTATAGGAGACCGATACTACCGTACCGTCGAGCACCGCCGATGCGGCCGCACGCCGCGTTGTCTGTATCAGGATGCCGAAGCCTGTCTTACCGGCATCGTAATGCCTTATTATCGCGCCCTTGGCAGGGGGATAAAACACCAGGCCCTCATCGGGCTTAGGCAAGGTATTGAGCATAAATCGCTCCTCTTGCTCGTATGTTTCGGCAAAGGCTTCACTTGACTGCGAGGCCTTCGCAAGAATATCGGGTTGCCACGTACGGGTCGTATCATTTTGCGGAGGCAGACTGTCGGCCGGAATCTCACCGGTAAGAATGGCCCGAATATTGGCAAGATACAAATCGCGTATCTCCATCTCATTCATGAGCGAGTCTATCCGCAGGGTATTGTCAATCATCTGCCGGCGGTCTTCGGTGCGCAAATAACCGGGCAGCAACGTCCGTGCCGGCGTACCCAATACAAACGAGAGAACCAGAACTACAATGAGCGCGACAACGACCAGTGTCACCACTATGGCACCCACACGAGAGAGGTGCAATGTCCACACCTCTTCGAGCGTATTCTCATTGAAAAACGACAGCTTATAGCGTGTCTGCATTCGTTTCCAGAATCCGGGTTTGCTTCTTTTTCCCATGATAATTGCGTAGGTATCGTGTGCAAAACACAATGAATTTCAAAAATACAAATTTATGTGCATACACTATATTATTGCTTCGTTTTTTTCAGAAATAAAATCGGAAGAGGTTGTCGGGGAGAGCGGCCGGCATCTCTTGGAGAAACACTCATCCGACAAAAGTACGATGGCCTATAACCAGGCCCGATAAAGGAGATGTTCTGTACCATTCTCTTACCGTCTGCCACACCCTGCTGATAACGAGAGCGTTATATACCGACCTATTTTTTATTTGCAGAAAACATCCTAAAAAACTTGCATAAACAGATATAGAACGCTATCTTTGCAACGCATTTGGCAAAAGTAGGAGCAATCCTACCCAAAGGAAAGATGGGTGAGTGGCTGAAACCACCAGTTTGCTAAACTGACGTACTCGAATGGGTACCGGGGGTTCGAATCCCCCTCTTTCCGCAAAACGCCGCGCATCACACCGATGTGCGGCGTTTTTGTTATGCGGCAGGCTCTCAATACCCTCTCTCACCACGGCTTCGCATACAGTATCTCTTTACTACAACACGTATCGTTTCTCTTTTCATTGCAGGCAGGAATAGCATCTGCCATATTATCTGCACTCGCCTTTCGCCCTGTTTACAGAATACAGGAGGCGGCTCGGCATAAAAATCAAGCAAAAGTGTTTCTTCCGCTCTCGCCTTT
>UQMR01000105.1 GCA_900542255.1 uncultured Porphyromonadaceae bacterium | reverse complement strand
GCCCGGTTAGAGTACACGTCTGGGGGGCGTGTTGTCGCTGGTTCGAATCCAGTCACCCCGACTAATGGAAAGAAAGGAGTTAAGCCGAATGCTTAACTCCTTTTTCATTTTGTACCACAAAAATTTCTCGTTCCTTCCCGGGAAATTCATCCGCTTCGCGCACATTGCACCCCACGCCCATATCCTGCGCCCTGCGTTTCGTCGGACAATCTGCCGCACAGAGCGAAAAAATATACCATTCTGTCGAAACAAGCAGAAGATAACCCCAGCACACACAGAAAAAGGGCAGCCTGAGAAATCATTTCCACACAGCCGCCCCACGCAGATTATATATTCATGTTTCATGCGGTATCCCCTATAAGAAAAGACTTTACATTTTTTATCAAAGCCAAAAAAATTGTATATTTGCCCATCATGAAAACAAGGCGATATACCTTTATAATCATCTTACTATCCCTGTTGCATATCTTCCCGGCCTCTCATGCCGAAGATTACTGCGACAGCCTCATACAAGTGGCCATAAAGGCATCTATCGAAAAAGACCACCAATTATCACTCAACTTACTGCAAGAAGCTCGCACAATCGCCACCCAGAAGAACTCACAGGAGGAGCTGTTTTGGGTTTTGACCAATATCGGCATCAACTATGCCGAACTACTCAATTACAGCGATGCCCTCGACGCATTCCTCGAAGCATACAAAATCGCATTAGACCACCTCGACAAGCGGCACGAGATGAGCATCCTCAACAATATTGCCGGCGTATATATGCTCGACCACAAATACGACAAAGCCATCGAGTATTATACGCTCGTATATAATACGGTAAAAGGTTCTTCCGACAGCCTCTTTATCGGCGGATGCGCCATGAACATAGCCAATGCCTCTGCAATGAGCAACAACCTGCCTCTGAGTGAACAATACATCTACATCGCCGAAAAATTCCTGGGGAACCGCCCCGAAGAGCTCACTCAGCTAAACACGATGAAAGCCGGTATCTACTTACGAAAAGGAGATACCCATAAAGCGCTCGAAACGGCTCTTACGAGTTACCGTCAAGCCCAAGAGCTGCAAGACCCTTTATTGCAAAGCTACGCCGAATTGGCTCTTGCCAACGTATACAGCGTCACCGGCAATCATACGGCCCTCATAGAGACAATAGAACGCTGCCTCCCCAAAAAAGAGATCAACTTAGAAGAGCGAAGGGAGCTTTTCGGGATTCTTTCTGCTGCTTATGCCGAAACAGGCGCTTACGACAAAGCCCTTGCGGCCAAAGACTCTCTCATTGCAACAATCGACACCCTATATAACATCCAAGGGAGAAAGCAATTTGAGAACAGCCGCATACAGTTTGAGCTGTTCCGTCGGGAAAAAGAGATAGAGGAGTATCGCATACAAAGCCGCAACAGCTACATCTTTATCGCGTTATCGGTGATTATCGCCATCATTCTCATATGGGCGCTCATCAATCAAACCATCAAAAGCAAACAGCAAAAAAGAATCATCGGCCTCGAACTGGAACGCGAGAGGCAGAACCAACAACTTCTGCAAAACCAACTCCAAGAACAACAAGCCCGAAGGCAGCTCGAAGAAGAGCGATACCATCATGAGTTGGAGTTGAAAGACAAGGAGTTGATGTCGAAAGCCATGATGATGGCCAATCGCAATGACTTGATATATAAAATCATCGATACCATATCGGAAACCGAAGCCATAAAAAAGTCGAACGATACATCTTTGAAGGAGAGTATCAGGCAGCTGCTGAAAATGCTCAACGACAACGAGGAGTGGAAGCACTTCTCTACCTACTTCGAACAGCGGAATGACGCTTTCATCAACGCCCTCAAAGAACAATATCCCGAACTGAGCGCACAAGACATACGCTTTCTCTCTCTCGTATATCTGAACCTAAGCACCAAAGAGATAGCATTGCTGCTCAATATCACCCCCGAATATTGCAAAAAGAAGAAGCAGCTTATCGCCAAGAAGATGGGATTGGAAAATTCCAAGGCTCTTTATTCTTTTTTAAGCCAGCTATAATCCTAACAGCCTAAAAACAAATTAAATAATAACTTTTCTATGCCTTTTTCCATATAGGCATATCCCCTTTTTATCCCTCTTTCTATCATTGTTTCTTCAATAAATTATTATACATTAGCGGCCGGATACGATTAAAATAGCAACTTATAACACCATAATAATAACAACTTAACACATGATGATTATGAAAAGACAATTACTCTCAACATTTCTAATGTGTGTATTCTTCTCACTTTATTCACAAACAACTGTTGACACAGCCCTTCCCTTACAAGAAGGGTACAACACTTACACATTTGAAAGCAGTACGGGTGAAAACAATGTTTATTATGTTTACACTGCACCAGAAGAACAAGGGAAATTACTTACAGTAGAAATGGCAGACCCTTCTACCAGCGTCAGACTATCGGAAGATGGCTCTTATAACACAACCATCAATGGCATTACCACAAGCAACACTCGAATATACCCCATAAAAAGAGGACAAACCGTATATCTTACAGTAAGTGCATACTATTCTGCATCAGTAGAATTTACCGTAACACTAACTGATGCCGACGTTGAAAAAGGAGCAAGCTGTGAAGACCCCATCATTGCCACGGAAGAAGGTGAATTTTTTGTACCTTCTTATTACGACACAAGTACTTATACAAACAATCCCACCTACATCTCCTATACTTGCCCCGAGGATGGTTTATTGGAAATGACTTTCGGTGGATATCCTTCTTCTCTTTTTATTAGCGAAGGATGCGACGGCACTCAAGAGAGCCTTACAACATCGACCCTCAACGGGAAATATATTGCTAAATATGGTGTTGAAGCCGGCAAAACATACATTGTTAAGTTGAATACCTACTCTCCTTTAATGGCAACATTCCTGCTGACGCATCCTACCGTAGGCTCTTCATGCGACATGCCTTTCGACGCCGTCGATACCGACAACATCTTACCCAAAGAGGCCGGTACATATTGGTATCAATATACAACCACCGAGGCCGGTTTCATGATTGTATCGTCTGAGTACAGTCTCGCAGGAGGAAGCCTCAACATATACAAAACCTGCTACGATTACAGCCCCTACGCAAGCATCAACGGATATTTTGCCATTCGTTGCGAAGTATTTGCAAATACGACTTACCTGCTTTGCATCGAGAAGACCGAGACTACCGAAACCGATGAAACCTTCAACATCACGGTGGAACCCGCTCAACCGGGCGATTCGAGAAGCAATCCTATCGTAATCACCGACGGCGAATACAACACACCGCAATATAACGGCACTTACTATTATAGCATAACCGTACCCGAAGGAGACCCCTGCTTCCTCATTGTCGATGCCACGGCAGCCGAGATATTAAGCAGCAGCACCCAAGTGGCACTCTATGATGCCAACAATCCTTATTCACCCATGCAACAGGGACAAAACTACATCAAGAACGAGGTAAACGGCGGTAGCACCTATATCATTGCATGGACCTGCAACGAAGGAATGAACGGTTTCCCGTTTGTCGTATCATACGAAACGATAGAACAAGGCGATATTTGCACGAACCCGCTCGATGCCGTAGCCGGAGAGAACAACCTGCAAGCCGGCAGCGAAAAGTACTACCAATATACTGCAACGCTGAACGGATGGTTGCTGATTGATACAGACATCACCATCAACGTATCGTTCCCCGCAGGATGCTCGGCATATAGCGGCACGCTCACGTCAGTAAAGAGCGGTACTGTGACAAAGACAGAAGTTGTCGCCGGAAACACCTACATCATAAAATTTGAAAACATAGAATATGCAACCACCTTCTTCTTGTCGGAAGAGGAGTACCAGGAAGGCGAGTCGTGCGAAACAGCGACAGAAGTTGAAGCCGGAGTAATCAATCTGCCGAAGGCCGTACTCAACACATGGTACAAATACACGGCTACCAGCGAGTGCAAAATTATCGTCAGCTCCGACATCACTTATGAGCAAAGTGCCGATTATCGCTACCAATCGAAAGTTATTGTCAAAGAAGGCGACTGCTCGGACTACGGTACCAACATTACGAAAAGCAACGAATCCGGTACAATATTCAACGGACAATTCATCGTTACAGCAGGAGAGGTCCTTTATATCAATGTAGTCACGCTCTCGGCACAAGATAACAAGACACTCACCATAGAAGAGAAAGAACTTGAACCCGGCGAATCGTGCAGCAATCCTATTGTCATCGACAAAGAAGGTGAGATTATCTTCCCCGAATCTTCCCGTTCAATGCCCGTATGGTACTCTGTAGAATTAGGAATGGGCGATTTCTCTGTTTCTTCAACAAGTTACATATCCCTTTCGCTCTATGATAACTGCGATGCAACATCTCCCCTCGCTATATCAAACTATATATATGATTATGAAACTTATATAGGTACCTATCTTCTTACTTATACAGTTCCTGAGGGAGAAGAAGGCATTTACATCTTAAAATTAGATTACAGCTATAATAATACCGTAGCGACCATCGTTATCCCGGGTATTGAAAATGCCGTAAAAAGTATCACAACGCAAAATACTGTAAAAGTACAAGGCAACATTGTTACGGTTACACCCGAAAACAGTACTCGTACCAACGTTGAAATATACGACATTACCGGTAAGAAAATAGAAGCAAGAGCTATTTACGGTACAACATCGTTTAGCATAGAGCAACGTGGCATTTACATCGTCAAAATCAACAACGATGTAAAGAAAATAGCCATCAGCCGATAAGGCTCACCCATCAGCGGGTTGTGGCCAATCGTTTCGATTGGCCACAACCTTTGTAAAACATACATGGGTACGATGCTAATCGTCGACAAAGAGAGAGCCGGAGTATACGACACGCTCAATCCTATACAGATAGCCTGCTACTCATTATGATACGCCTCAATACATGTGTATAATACAAAAACGCCCAAAACTATTTCTATGAGAAAATCTTACTTGTTACACTTCCTGCTTATTATATGCCTCGCTCTCGGAGGTACAGAGAAAGCAGTGGCGGTAAAAGCCAACCCCAATCCGGTAACCATAACACAACCCGATGGGAGCACCCTCACCATAAGAATACACGGTGATGAAAACCTCCATTACACTACGACCATCGACGGCTACCTGATACGCCGCGACAACGACGGCTACTTCAAATATGTCGATATGGATGCCGATGGCTCATTACGTATCACATCGCAGACAGCAAACAATATAGACAACCGCGACAACGAGGAGCAACAAACCGTAAGCCGCCTTGTTCCTGCCAAAAAACTGCAAGCGCAATTGACGAAAAGCCATTCGGGGATTGCCAAGAAACCGGGTAAAGTTTTAGGCCGTCATATCGTTTCGCCATCACTTCCTGCGGGAGAGAATGCTGCCGAAAGCCAATACCTGGTAATATTGGTCAATTTCAAAGATTGCACCTTCCATTTTGCCCAAAACGACTTTGACCTGTGGCTCAACGAACCGGGCTACGACGTGGATGGCGGCACCGGCAGCGTAAAAGATTATTAT
>UQMR01000104.1 GCA_900542255.1 uncultured Porphyromonadaceae bacterium | reverse complement strand
GTTGAGTTTCTGTATGATTTGCGAGCGGCACATGAAGAGCTCGTTGCGCAGGATGGCCGATGTGAGCGTTACAATCAGGGTCCCCTTTTCGTAAGAGAGCTGTTCGGTATATTGAGCTACTACTTCTCCCATGGTTTCTTGCCATGCCTGCCGGGCGCGTGCGCCGTCGAGCCCGATATCGAGTTTCTGGGTCTGCAATATCTCGTCGAGGATGTCGCCTATCGATTGTGTCTCTTTCCGTTGCATGATAATTCTTATAGGGATGTAAATACTCCGTTTACAACCTTGAATAAGGAGTGGTGTGCCGTGGTCTGCCTGACGATTTGGTCGAGGTATTCGCGGTTGGTGTCGGTGATGAAAATCTGGCCGAAGACGTCGCTTGCCACCAGCTGCATGATGCGCTCTACGCGGTTGGTGTCGAGCTTGTCGAAGAGGTCGTCGAGCAGAAGTATGGGGGTTGTGGGGCCATGTTGGGCAAGGAACTCATATTGTGCCAGTTTGAGCGCTACAAGGTAAGTTTTGCATTGTCCTTGCGAGCCGATTCGCTTCATGGGATAGTCGTCGAGCGTCATCTCCATGTCGTCGCGGTGTATGCCTCTGGTGGTGTATCCGATGAGGATGTCGCGGCTGCGTGTCGCGGCCAGTTGTGGCAGCAAGTCGCCCTCGGCAAGGTGCGAGCGGTAGGTAAGTCCTACTGGCTCGTTGCCCGATGCAATCTCCTTATAGAAGCGGTTGAATACCGGGATAAAAGCATCCAGGAACCGGCGGCGTGTATCGTACACCTTTGAGGCGGCCAGCGACATTTGTTCTTCCCATATTTCGTACAGGGAGGGGTCTCCGGTTTGTTGCCTGATGAGGGCGTTCCGCTGTTCGAGGGCTTTGTTATAACGTATGAGCGAGTCGAGATAGGGCTTGTCCCATTGCGAGATGACGACATCTATAAAGCGTCGCCGCTCTTCGCCGCCCCCTCTGATGAGGATGGTATCGTCGGGCGAAATCATTACCAGCGGGGCGAAACCTATATGGTCCGAGAGCCGTTCGTACTCTTTCTTGTTGCGTTTGAATGATTTTTTCTGCTTGCGTCTGATGCCGCAGGAGAGGGTCTCTGTGGCGTCGTTGCGGTCGTATATGCCTTGCAGCATGAAGAAGTCCTCGCCATGCCGTATGTTTTGCGAGTCGTTGACATGGGTAAAACTTTTGCAGAAAGAGAGGTAGTATATGGCGTCGAGCAGGTTGCTTTTGCCCATGCCGTTGTTGCCCAAAAAGCAGTTGATGTTGGCCGAGAACGACAATTCTGCCTGCGCGATGTTTTTGAAGTTGATGATAGAGAGTTGTTTTAGAATCATATAACCCAACTTTTATAACGGTAGCCATGTGGCTAAGCAAGAGATTGCGTGAGGTAAGAAAATAATGATTCCCGTGATAGCAGCCGTAATGGCAGCTATCAGTACGGCTCCTGCCGCGATGTCCTTGATGGCTGCTATGGCCGGATGTCGGGCGGGCTCTACATGGTCGCACAGGCGTTCTATGGCTGTATTGAGTGCCTCGGTGACCCATACGAAACCTATGACGATGACAATGGCTACCCACTCGGCAGCCGACAGGCCGAAGCATATTCCTGCCACGCATACGAGCAGGGTGGCGGCAAAGTGTATGCGTGTGTTGTGTTCGCGCCACAAGAGCTTTATGCCGCGTCCGGCATAGACGAAGCTAAGCATTCGCTCGCGCCACTTGAAGGGATGGGGTTTGTCTCGCTCTGTCATAGTCGTCGTTCGATGAAGTTACCAACTGCCGCCGGCGCCTCCTCCGCCGGTCATGCCGCCCCCGAAGCCTCCGCCGATACTGCCTCCTCCCCGGTTGTTGTGCGATGCCACTACAATCATAGGAATGACATAGGGAATCACCTTGCGCATCTTGCAATATGAGCAGACATAGATTTTCTCGCCCTCTCCGGCAGAGACAGACGAGGCCGGGCGCACGATGTGGTCGCGGGCGAGGCTATATGCCATTGCATGACACTGCGGGCACTCGGTATATTGGGTATAGAGGGATTCGAAGCGTAAAACATCGATGTTGCGACACTGGTCGCACATCCATACGTCGTAGTCGACCGAGCCGATTTTCTCCTCCATATCTTCTTGCGGCGTAAGAAAAGCGTTGTCTTCGTGTTCGTCGAGTTTGTGCATGAGCGCGCCGCAGTTTTCACAGGTGCGGGGCGTATCGCGGAATGCCTGCATCTTTTTGCGGCATCGCGACAGGTTGGCAACGCCCCACAAGGGGAAGAAGATGGCTAAGATTTGCAGTAGCGAGAGCATACCTCTCAGCTGCTTGTAACCATCGTAGGGCGAATCTTTGTGTTTCCTGATAACGCCGTTGAGGTAGAGCATGAGCAGGAGCGATATGATAAAGCTGCAAGCCAGGTAGAAATAGAGTATGTTCAGGAGGTTGAAGTTGCTGCCTGTCGAATCGCTGCCGGCGGTCAGTTCGGCCGACGCTTCGGGGGTGGTGATGATGCGTGCAACCTGTGTTACGGCAGCCTCTAATCCGCCGCCATAGTCGCCTTGGCGAAAAGCCGGTATGATATAGCTGTCGATGATGCGTTTGCAGATGGCATCGGGCAGTACACCCTCTATGCCATATCCCGTGCGGAATACAACACGCCGCTGGTCTATGACGGTGAGTATGAGCAATCCGTTATCGTTGCTGCGGCCTATGCCCCAATGGGTAAAGAGGTCGGTGGCAAAAAGGTCTATGTCGCTGTTGCCGATAGAGGGTAGTACGACAACGGCTGTCTCTACGGTATTGCTGTCGCGCACCTGCGCCAGCATAGAGTCGATATGGCGGGTTGCGCTCTCACCCAGCAGGTTATCGGGGTCGGTGACAAACCGCGTGCGGTCGGCAACCTGTACGTTCGGAACGGTTTCTACGGTATATACTTTGGCCTCTATCTGTGAGGGGGTGAGCCAGAGCAGTGCAAGGAGTATAAAGGATAGAATTCGTGATTTCATAAAATATTACGTTATGGATTTATACGGCAGGGAGACTCATGCCGTTGATTTTGCGATATAGGTCGAGTGCATATACGTCGGTCATTCCCGAGATGTAGTCGACAACAGCCTGTAACTTGCCGTAGAGCGACTCGGCGCGAGTCTCATATTGTTGCGGCACTTTGTTGAGCAGCAGTTGCGAGTAGGCTTTCTCGGGAAAACGGACGGCATCGATGAGCTTGTCCAGCAGCTCTGTGATGATGCGGTTACCGGCCAGTTCGATATCCAAGACATCGCTGCTGGTGTATATTTTGTGGTAGGCTACATCAGAGCATTGTCGGTATGCTTTGCGGGGCAGGTCGGCGATATGTTCTATGAGGTTGCCTTTGAATCTGCCCGTGAGGAGCTCCTCCTCATGCTCGACAAAGATGCGTGAGCACTCGTCGGTGAGAATGCCTATGACGCTCGACCTCAGGTATGCAATCTGCTCGTTGGTATCGTTTACCATATCGAGCACCTGCTGTATGTGGTCGTATCTTTCGGGCGAGATATAGGCCAGCAACAGCTCTTTGGTCTCGGCCGTGGTGAGTATTTTGAGCTTGTGTGCGTCTTCTATGTCCATGATTTGGTAGCAGATGTCGTCGGCCGCCTCTACGAGGTATACCAAGGGGTGGCGGTGATAGACAAACCCGCTCTCGCCGTCGGGGAGCATCCCGAGGTCGTCGGCTACGCGGCAAAAGTTTTCGCGTTCCGAGGCAAAGAAGCCCAGCTTGCCTTTCTTGGGGGAGAAAGTCGAAGCATACGGATATTTGATGATAGAAGCCAACGTAGAGTAGGTGAGGGCAAAACCTCCTGGGCGGCGGCCGTTGAACTGGTGTGTCAGCAGCCTGAATGCGTTGGCGTTACCCTCGAAGTGAGTGAAGTCTTTCCACTCCCATTCGTTCAGTTGCCCTTTGAGTGCAAGTCCGTTGCCTTCTGAAAAATAGGTGGCGATGGCGCGTTCGCCCGAGTGCCCGAAGGGCGGGTTGCCCAAGTCGTGAGCCAAACAGGCCGCTGCAACGATAGAGCCTATGTGCGGCAATTTGTCGGCGGCCGGTGTGCCGGCATATTTTTCTGACAGGGCCGCTGCGACATTATGTCCCAAAGAGCGGCCTACGCACGAAACTTCGAGGCTGTGTGTCAGCCGGTTGTGTACAAATATGCTGCCGGGCAGGGGAAATACTTGCGTCTTGTTTTGGAGCCGGCGGAAAGGAGCCGAGAATACCATTCGGTCGTAGTCGCGCTGGAAATCGGTGCGTGTGTGTATGCGTTCGTCATGGTATTTCTCCATGCCGAAGCGTTTGGCGGTAATGAGCCGTTCCCAGCACATCCGTCGGTCGGTAGAGTGAGAAGAGTCAGGCATCGGTTCGTTCCTTTTATTTGAGGCAGGCCGCGTTGCGGTGTAGAGTCTGCACCGTTGTAGGCGGGTTGTACTCCTGCTTGTGTTATCTTTGCTACAAAGATACTATGTTTGCGGCAAAAAATAGAGCGAAAGAGCCGCGAATACCCATCTTCTCTTGTCGATATGCGCTTGCGACCTCCGATAGCGAGGCAAATGTTGTTGTTTTTATGCAGGGGGGAGCCTAATTTCCGATGTCTATAAACCATGAGAATTAAAGAGAAGATATTTTTACTTATTATCCTTATTTGCAGTTGTTTGCATTTTCTATCACGATTCTCTTCAATTCCGAAAAAATCCCATTTCAGACGGATTTTTGTTACCCGTTTTTGTTTCTTTTTCGACTAAAGAGACTATATTTGCAGTGTGATTTCAAGATGCGAACGCACTTATGACGGACAGGAGTAACAAAGATAGCAAAAAATCGCCAGTCAAGATAAGGTTCAAGGCGATGAAAGACGGCCGCAGATCCATTTATCTGGACTGCTACCGTAACGGTCATCGCAGCTATGAATACCTCAAACTGTATCTTGTGCCGGAGACCGACGACAAATCATTGCGCCGGAATGAAGCCACGATGCGGAAAGCCGAGACCGCCTGCAAGAAGAAATTGCGGACACTGTCCAAAATTTTGTGTAAATGGGAACAGGATTCAGTTATAAGTTTCTTCTTATATCTGGATTCTGTTTTCAAAGATAAGTATAAACTGGTTCATAATCAATCCCCAGTTTGAAATAGGCATCGTCCATTTCTTCTCAATCTCCATAAGTGAAAGATACACGGTCTTTTTGACGGCATCATCCGAAGGGAATGAAAGCTTTGATTTTGTGTACTTTCTGATTTTCCCGTTCAGGTTCTCAATAAGGTTTGTAGTATAGATTATATTCCTGATTTCCAGCGGGAATTGGAAGAAAACAGTCAGGTCCTCCCAGTTGTTTCTCCATGAAAGTATGGCATAAGGATACTTTCCTCCCCATTTCTTTTCCAGATTGTCAAGTTCCGCGGCGGCAACTTCCTTGTTGGGTGCATTATAGATATTCTTCATATCCGCCGTAAACTCTTTCTTGTCCTTGTAAACGACGTATTTACAGGAGTTTCTGATCTGATGCACCACACAGATTTGGGTAGACGACTGTGGAAATACGGTACGGATGGTATCCGTAAATCCATTCTGGTTATCGGTACAGGTAATCAGTATATCCTGTACTCCACGGGCTTTTAAATCGGTCAGGACGCCCATCCAGAAAGAAGAACTTTCCGATTTGCCGACCCACATGCCAAGAACCTCTTTCAGACCGTTCTGCTTCAGTCCGACACAAA
>UQMR01000103.1 GCA_900542255.1 uncultured Porphyromonadaceae bacterium | reverse complement strand
CGATGGCGAAAAGAAGGTGAGTAGGATGCGGTGTTGCGGATTGGCTCGCCGGAGGGCTTCGATAAGCGGGCGGCCTTGCTCAAACTCGCCTAATGAGGAGGCGTGTATCCATGTGTAGCGGCCTTCGGGCGAGAGATGCTGTTGCAGAGCTTCGAATACATCGGCTTGCCCCTGTGTGAGTTTTTGGGCTTTGGTATTGAAGTGTCCCGCCATCGCGACGAGACGTTGGTAGCATGCAATACCTATGTTGTATATATGTTTCATCATAGCACTTTTTGTTCAGTCAGAAAATATTGCGTATTCGTTTGCCCGATTTATGGCGGGCTTTGAAATCTTGGTCGATATAGGCTCTCACGGTGAGCAGCTGCCGGCAACCTACCTGGCCGCCGGGTGTGAAGTAGAGCCCTATCGAGGCGTAACAGTTGACAAAGCTATTGCGGAAGATGTAGCCGTATATGTCTAACCGGTCGTGCCAATCGGCTGTGTAGTAGGCTTCTCCTTGGTATAACAGCGCGGCGAATCGGTCATATAGCGGTTGTGCCGCTGTACCGTAGTAGAATCTGTTGCGCAGCCCGAGGAAGCGCCATTCGAGGGTGAGGTCGGCTACGAAGGCATGCGATACCAGCCAGTCGGTGACGCCGCGTTCGCGGTCGAAGGTGGCAAGGTAGCCGCAGCGCAGTGTGAGTGAGTCGAGAGGGGTATAGTGCGTGAGGTCGACGCCTACGTAGGGGCGTATCATCAGGTTGTCGGTTACGTGGGTGGCGTGCTCCGGTTGTTCCTCCCTGGCACGAGCCAGATGATTCATGACGGCTGCTCCGCCGGCAAAGAGGTAAGGGGTTATGTTGATGCGCCCTTGTGCTACCACCATGAATGCTTCGCGGGTTGTGCGCGTGGGGAGGCTGCGCCAATCGCACAAGGCCTCTACATACCCGAGTTTGCTGCGATGCTGGAAGAGTGCCCCTTGTATGTTGGGGCTGAAAAACGTCAGAGAATCGCTTGCCATGAAGTCGTCGAGCGGCTCTATGAGTTGCGTGCGCGGGAATAGTCCCATAGACATGGCGAACTCGGGCGTATCGTAGCGATAGTAAACCGTGGGTTTGAAGGTCGCTTCGTCCCACCGGCTGTCTATGGGTTGTATCCAGCTTACACCGGCCACTATGCTGTGGTTGCCGAATCCTACGCCTATTGTCGGCGATAACCGCGTGGCAAAGAGGGTCTCTGATGGAGTGCGTGCGTAGGTGTACTCGCGGTTGTCGAAGTAGGGTACACATTCGGCACTCCATAATAAAGACTGTGCTCGTGCCATACCCGGTAGGAGGCATAGCACGAGAACAAGCAGTATGCGGCATCCGTATAGGCGACGAAATGACATTAACCGAGGCGTTCTATGGCTTTCTCTATTCGTTGTATGGTCTCTTCGCGACCCATGATTTCGGTGATGTCAAACATGTGCGGTCCTTTGCAGTATCCTACTACGGCAAGGCGGAATGCGTTCATCACGTTGCCCATGTGGTATCCTTTTTGTGTAATCCATCCCAGGACAACCTCTTCGGCGGCATGCGACTCCATGGTGGGGAGCGAGCGCAGTATCTCTATCAGCTCGGCCATGCGGGCGCCCATGCCTTCGTCCCAGCGCTTGCGCACCGATTTCTCTTCGTACTCGGTGGGCGCTTCGAAGAAGAATGCCGTTTGCTCCCACAGCTCGTTGACAAAGCTGATGCGGCTCTTTACCAGCCCTACGATGCGGGTGAGTTTCTCTATCTCGCAGTCGTGGTGTTTCTCGCGGAGCAGAGGCAGATACATCTCGGCAATCTCGCGGTCGCTGCGTTGTTGGATGTATTGGTGGTTGAACCATTTTCCTTTTTCGTAGTCGAATTTGGCGCCGCTTTTGCTGCAACGGTGCAGGTCGAAGAGTGAGATGAGCTCTTCCATCGAGAGGATTTCGCGGTCGTCGCCGGGGTTCCATCCCAAAAGGGCGAGGAAGTTGACGACAGCTTCGGGCAGATACCCGGCTTCGCGGTATCCCGACGAAATTTCGCCGCTCTTGGGGTCGTGCCATTCGAGCGGAAAGACAGGAAATCCCAGCCGGTCGCCGTCGCGCTTGCTTAGTTTCCCCTTTCCGTCGGGTTTGAGCAGCAAGGGCAGGTGGGCAAATTGCGGCATCGTCTCTTCCCAGCCGAAAGCGCGGTATAGCAAAACGTGCAGTGGCGCCGACGGCAGCCACTCCTCGCCGCGGATGACGTGGGTGACCTCCATGAGGTGGTCGTCGACGATATTGGCCAGGTGATAGGTGGGCAGGTTGTCGGCCGATTTGTAGAGTACCTTGTCGTCGAGAATAGAGGAGTTGATAACTACTTCGCCGCGGATGATGTCGTTTACGACAACATCTTCGCCCGGTTCTATCTTGAAGCGCACTACATATTGCGTGCCGGCTTCGATGGCGGCTTGCACCTCTTCGGGCGGCAGTGTAAGCGAGTTGCGCATCTGCATACGGGTCGAGGCATCGTATTGGAAGTTGGGCATTTCGTTGCGTTTGGCTTCCAGCTCGGCCGGTGTGTCGAATGCGATGTAGGCTTTGCCGTTGTCGAGCAACATATCTACGTAGCGGCGGTAAATCTCTTTTCTTTCCGATTGGCGGTAAGGCCCGTATTCGCCGCCGTAGCTTACGCCCTCGTCGAATTTGATGCCCAACCACTCCAAGGCTTCTATAATGTAGGCCTCGGCACCCGGTACAAACCGTTGGGAGTCGGTGTCTTCGATTCGCAGAATCATTTCACCCCCGTTTTTGCGGGCGAAAAGGTAGTTGTAGAGAGCGGTGCGCACACCGCCTATATGCAGAGGCCCTGTGGGGCTGGGGGCGAAACGCACCCTTACTTTACTTGCTGTCATGACGATGAATAGTTAAAAACGCACAAAGATAGTGATTTTTTCGCAACCCTGCATATACACGGCAGCGGCTGAATGAAAAATTCAGCCGCTGCCGTGCGAGGTGTGTATCAAGGGGATGCCGGGAGCTTCCGCCCGGAGAACGGGATGGTCGGAAGCGTATCTCTTTTCCGGGCTGCCGGTATAGGGCGGAGCGGTGTTGGCCGGCTTTGTGGCTTACCCGGTGTGGGGTTACTTGCGATGGCCGAATGTGAAGGCAAAGCCTGCACGGAAGTTGAAGTTGGCACCGTTTACGGGGATGCCTTGTGCTCCGAATTTTGTCGTAGGCGATATGTAGTCGCATCCGGCGAATATGTTGACGCCTTTGGGGCAGATGTTGATGAGGGCTCCCAATGCCTCTCCGACGGTCGATGCCGAGCCGTTGATGGCGAGATGCAGCCATGAGAGCGGCCTGAAATTGACGACGGCCATGCCTTCGGCGTAGGTGTAGGGATGGCCGAAACGGGTAGAGGAGAGGATGCCGAACGATATCTTACGGCCGAGTATGGCATATTCGGCTCCAATGTTCAGTGTGGTGCGCAGTGAGTTGGTGACGGTTGCCGGTGTGGTTGGCGTGACGTTTATGACCTGAGCCATATCGTTCAGCAAACCGTCGAGTTGTTCCGAGGCTTCGGGTTGTCCCGGTGCCCCTATGTTGTCGAATCCGGTGTATTCAAATGTCCCGCCCGCTACGGCACGTTCCATGTCGCTCCATGAGATGAATCCTATGTCGGTGAGTGCCAGCGATACGGTGAGGCCGGGCAGGGCTTGTGGGGTGTATGCCGCTCCCAAATCGAAGCCTAAGCCGAAACCGCCCAGTTGGTATGAACCGAATGCGATATTGCTTATGTCGCCGTTTTCGTTATATACGAAGTGCATGCCGCTCGATAGTTGCGCGGAACCTTTTGAGGTGATGTACCACCGTTCCTGCGAGAGGTTTATACCGATGTGTTCCATATCGATGGAGCCGCCTAATGCCCCTACCAGCAATTTTACTTTGGCTCCGTATGAGAATCCCTCCAAGGCGGGGAGTTCCCGTTGGTGTCCGAAGGCGAGTTCTATGTAGTGGTCGGTATAAAGGGAGAGGTTGTCTATGTCGTATTGTGCAACGCCCTGAGCATTTTGTCCCTGTTTGAGGAACTCGAAGAGTGTAGAGGGCATGTTGGCCGCAATGAAACTGCGTTCTTTCAGTATGACGGTGTTGAAGCCTCCCCAAGCATGAAATCCTACCGATACGAGGGGTATCTCTACGGATAGTTCGAGCTGGCTGTTTGTGGGCAGGCCGCTGAGAAATTCGTTGGCGGTTACTTGGGGCGAGAGTCCGTTGACGAGCTTGTCACCGCGTTGGAAAAAGAAGTTACCCATGCCGACGTTGGAGTGGATACCTATTTGCGAACCTCCTATTACGGGTACGACGATGTAATTTGATTCTGCTCCGAATGCAGGGTTTAGCTCGTTGCGTTGTACCATGCTCTCCAAGAAGTAGGCCGAGTGCAGGGTTTGCGCCGGCAGCTGTGCGGTTGCAGCCATCAGCAAGATGGCGAGTATATATTGTACGTATGTTGTTTTCATTGTGATGTGTGTATTCTTTATGGGGTGAGGATTATTGTATTTTGATGCCATCGGACAGGACGATTCTTAAATTATTGAATTGCAGATATTGGTCGGGGCTTAGCGCTCCGCCGTTTTCGGCCGTACCCGATACCGAGAAGTGTATGGCGTCGATTTGTTGCAATGCTCCGTTGCTGCGGTCTTCTACGGTGATGGAGAAGTGGGTTGTGGCATTGCCGCGCAAGGTGGCCTCTTGGCTGATGACGATATCTTGCATTACGTTCCCCTCGGCGTCTAAGGGCGTAAGGGTCATGTCAAGGTCTATGGGGAGGGTGCTGACGGCTTCGCCTTCTAACTCGAAACTGGTCGCGGCATCCGATATGCCCGACATGTCGAGGTTTAAGTCGGGGAAGGTGTCTTCGTAATGGAGTAAGAAGTCGTTGCCGAACGAGATGGGAACGTTGATGTCGTACCCGAAATCGAGGGCATAGTCGGTGTTGAACTCAATGCTTATCTCGTTTGCCGGTATGCGGGGGGTAGCGTTTACCTTGATGGTACGGGGTACACGGTACATAAGGGCTTCGAGCCCGGGTATGTATCCCGGAGTGCCGGCGTATGTATCGTCGTTTGTGACAATGATATCTTGTGTAGTCAGCGGGGCGATTGCAATGGGTTGCAGGGTGCTTAGCCAGTCGCCCGAGGTACTGCCGTCGAGAAAATCCGACTGTAATTTCAACTCTGTTTCGAGGGCGGCGGGGCTGTTGTTTGCCACAGAGAGGTTTATCATGATAGATGTGAGGTCGAGGCAGGTATTTTCGTTTTGGAGAAAATCGGGCAGGTCGTTCAGTTCATACGTATATTCTATGGGGTCGATGGCCTTTTCTATGCAGATCGATGCCTCTGTTATGTGTATAGCTCCGGATTCTGCTCCGATTGAGAGTAGTAAATCGGGGTCCCATCCGCTGAAATCGAATTGCTCGTTGATGCTGATGGCTCCGCTGTATACCAAGTCGGTCTCTATGGCGATGTTACCGTCGGGTTGTCGCAGGGCTGCCGGTTCGAAATAGACAGAGTTGATGAGTAATGGTATCTCTTCGGTACATGAGCCGTTGTTGCAGCTGACTTCGCGTGAGATGTGGAGATTGCCGTATTCATCGAGCGTAACATCGCTTTGTGTCGGCTCAACGATGAGTTGTTGCGGTATCTTGAATGTAAAATCGAATTTGGCTTTTGTGATTTGTTTCGGGAAACCGTCTGAATGCAGTATTACATTGATGAGTGTTTGTGGTGCAGGACGCATGGAGC
>UQMR01000102.1 GCA_900542255.1 uncultured Porphyromonadaceae bacterium | reverse complement strand
TATGCCGAGAGCTTCGGTTTGGTGATTTTCGTCTACGCCCTTGGGCTGCAAGTGGGGCCCGGCTTTTTCAGCTCGTTTCGTAAGGGCGGGGTACAGCAAAACATCCTTGCCGCCGGCGTTGTACTGATAGGCACGCTCATGGCCGTGGCCGGAACATGGCTCTTGCCCATCTCCTTGCCCGATATGGTAGGCCTTCTATGTGGAGCCACTACAAACACCCCGGCACTGGGAGCCGCGCAGCAGACACTCAAACAGATGGGGGTCGATGCCAGTGCCCCGGCTTTGAGTTGCGCCATGGCATACCCCTTGGGAGTGGTAGGAGTTATTCTCTCCATCCTCCTCATCCGCAAGGTGTGGGTACGCGACAAAGATTTGGAAGTCAAGGAGGCCGATAACGCCAACCAGCCCTTTATTGCAGCCTTTCAGGCCCATAATCCTGCCATTTTCGATAAAAGCATCAAGGAGATTGCCGGGCTCAGCCACCCCAAGTTCGTCATATCGCGATTGTGGCGCAACGGCAAGGTGTGCATACCCACCTCAGAGACCGTCATTCGCGAGAACGACCGTATGCTGGTTGTCACCTCCGAAAAGTATGCCCCCGCACTCGCATTGCTCTTCGGCGAGCAGGAGCACACCGATTGGAATAAAGATGACATCGATTGGAATGCCATAGACAGCCGTCTCATTTCGCAGCGCATCGTAGTGACCCGCCCCGAGCTCAATGGCAAGAAACTCGGTTCGCTGCACTTGCGCAACCTCTACGGCATCAATATAAGCCGCGTCTACCGCAGCGGCGTGCAGCTTCTGGCTACCGCCGGGTTGCGCCTTCAACTGGGCGACCGCCTTACCGTAGTAGGAGAGGCAGCCGCCGTCCATAATGTAGAGAAAGTGCTGGGCAATGCCGTACTAAGCCTCAAAGAGCCCAATCTGATAGCCGTATTTGTAGGCATCATATTAGGCCTGGCATTGGGAGCCATCCCCTTCAACATCCCCGGGATGTCGGCACCCGTAAGATTGGGCCTCGCAGGAGGTCCTATCATCGTGGGTATCCTTATAGGAACCTTCGGCCCGCGCATACACATGGTTACATATACCACCCGCAGTGCCAATCTCATGTTGCGGGCCCTTGGGCTGTCGCTATATCTGGCCTGCTTGGGGCTGGACGCCGGCGAGCACTTCTTCGAGACCGTCTTCCGTCCCGAAGGGTTGATGTGGATAGGCACCGGCTTCCTGCTCACCATTCTCCCCGTGCTTATAATGGGCGTGCTGGCATTCAAGTGGTTACACATCGACTTCGGGACCACCGTGGGCATGCTGTGCGGCAGTATGGCCAACCCCATGGCCCTCACCTATGCCAACGAAACCATCCCCGGCGACAACCCCTCTGTGGCATACGCCACGGTATACCCCTTCTCCATGTTTCTGCGAGTCATCATCGCACAGGTGCTGCTGACATTCCTGCTGTAATACACACCGCCCGTGACCGGCCGGTGCCGCTGCAAGAAGATAAGACAATCCCCTGTTTGTCGCCCTTGTCGAGGCTGCAAGCAGGGGATGTTTTATAGGGTTGTTATATTATGCCATCAGGCGCTTACATGATACCGCGCTCGTGCAATTTTACTTGCCATTTCCATGCCGAGGCCAGCGTATCGTCGAGGCTCTCCTGAGCCGTCCAGCCCAGCACCTTGTTTGCCTTTTCGGGATTGGCCCACACTTGTTCTATATCGCCTTCGCGTCTGCCCGTAATCTTATGAGGCACAGGAACACCCGTAGCCCGCTCAAAAGCAGCAATCAGTTCCAGAACCGATACGCCGCGGCCCGTTCCCAAGTTGAATACCTCAACCGCTTCGGCCGAGCGATTCTCTACCATGCGGTCTACCGCAATGACATGCGCTTTGGCAAGGTCTACGACATTGATATAATCACGTATGCAAGAACCGTCGGGCGTGTTATAGTCATCGCCGAAGACGCTCAGTTCCTTGCGTATGCCCATGGCAGCCTGCGTAAGGTAAGGCACAAGGTTTTGCGGTACCCCTTGCGGCAACTCGCCGATTTCGGCGCTCGGATGTGCACCTATCGGGTTGAAGTAGCGCAGTAAGATGGCGCGGAAAGGAGCTCCCGCATGTATCGTGTCGGTAATAATCTCTTCGCAAATCTGTTTGGTATTTCCGTAAGGCGAAACCGCAGGTTTTATCGGAGCCGTCTCGTCTACGGGCAAGACATCGGGTTGTCCGTACACGGTGCACGACGACGAGAAGACGATACCCTTCACCCCAAACTCGGGCATGAGGTCGAGCAGGTTCAGCAACGATACAAGATTATTGCGATAGTAGAGCAGCGGCATCTTCACCGACTCGCCCACAGCCTTGCTGGCGGCAAAGTGTATGATACCCTCTATCCCCTCGTATTTCGTGAATACCGAGCGCATAGCCTCTTTGTCGCGGCAGTCGAGTTTCTCAAAAGCCGGGCGTATGCCGGTGATGCGGCTAATGCCGTCGAGCACCTCCTCGTTGGAATTCGACAAGTTATCTACCACTACAACTTCATAACCTGCATTTTGCAGTTCTACAACCGTGTGCGAGCCGATATATCCTGCACCGCCGGTCACCAGAATCTTTTTTCCCATAGTATAATTAAAATTAAACGCTATTGTTTTTATTGATGTTGCAAAGATAATATAAACGAGAGCAATACGGAACGATATGCCCCCTTTAATTTCATCGGTCTCCCGTCGGGCGATACAATAAAAACGGCCTTTCGCTTGCATTTCTCAAAATATAATGATAGCTTTGCAGAGTAAGAAAAAGAACTTGATATACAAGAAAAGATAAACCCCTCCCTAATTTTTATGGGATAAGCTCTAATAAGAGCTGCGTGACGGCAATCCGTGAGGATAGGCGTCACGTTTTTTTATGCCCCGGCACAGATGCCGGCATGCAGCAGCGGCAAGGCAAGAGCGCTCCGCACCCCCAATATTGGCTCTCTCATTGCACCTCCAAGCACAACATCATCCTATTGCACAATACTCTTGTAAGCAGCACTTTACTTTGCGGTATCATTCATCCAAAAGAACAATTATATGAAATCTGCCAATTATCGTACGTATAACCGCCGCAAGCTGATGCCGCAAGGCGATAAGGAGGCCATGCCGGCCGTATCTACATTTGCCCGCGAAGGATTTGCCGTACTCGAAGAGGCCCATGCCGCATGGGATGCCATAGACGCATACCGCCGGCAACGGGTGCGCAACCGCAACTATACCTTCGGGAAACAGTGGGGCGACACCGTGCTTCTGCCCGATGGGCGTACCGTTACCGAGGAGCAGTACCTGCGCGAGCAAGGCAAGGTGCCGCTCAAAAACAACATGATACGACAACTCATCAAGAGCGTCCTGGGGCAGTTCCGCTCCATGCAGACCGAGCCCGTCTGCGTGGCACGCGACCGTCGCGAGCAAGAGCTGGGCGAGCTCATGAGTGCCACCATGCAATATGCCTATCAGCACAACCGGTTATATGAGTTAGACAGCCGCACGCTGGAAGAGTTTCTCATCTCGGGCAGTTGCTTCCACAAAATAGGGTACGGCTATCGGCGCGGCAAACAAGATGTATGGGTCGATGCCATACCGCCGTCACGCATATTTTTCAACAACATGGAAGATACCCGCTTGTGGGACTGTACGCTCATAGGGGAGCTGCACGACATGTCACTCTCCGATGTGATAGCCCGTTTCTCCGCAGGCGACGAAGCCGGTGCAAAACGGCTCGCAGAGATATACGGCGACGTGACCGAAGAGAATCTCTACCACACCTACGATACGCTTACCGGCGAGCGGCTCGACAACCTCGGTTTCTATATGCCCGTAGCGACAGATTTGTGTCGGGTTATCGAGGTGTGGAAGCTCGAGAGCCGTCCTCGCCTCCGTTGTCACGACATCCTCACAGGTGAATATTACAAAGTCGACATCGACGAGCGCAGCCACATAGAGCAAATCAACCGTGAGCGCAAAGCCGCCGCTGCCGAACAAGGCGTCGAGGAAGACAATGTGCCGGTGATAGAGACCGAGTGGTTTGTCGACAACTTCTGGTATTACCGCTTCCTCTCGCCGTTGGGCGACATACTCGACGAAGGCGAGTCTCCCTATTGGCATGGCGAGCATCCCTATGCCCTCAGGCTCTATCCGCTTCTCGATGGTGAGATACATTCGTTTGTAGAAGATGTCATCGACCAGCAGCGCTACATCAACCGTCTGATTACGATGATTGATTTCATCATGGGCAGCAGTGCCAAAGGGGTGTTGCTTTTCCCCGAAGACCAGATTCCCGACGGCATGACCCTCGACGACATCGCATCCGAGTGGAGTCGCTACAACGGCGTCATACCATTCCGCCCCAAGCCCGGCGATACCATGCCGCAGCAGATATCTGTCAATGCCACCAATGTAGGAGCCTATGAGTTGCTCTCGTTGCAGATGCGGTTGCTCGAAGATATATCGGGCGTACACAGCGCCATGCAAGGAAAGACAGTGCCCGGCGGTACAGCCTCCTCCCTGTATGCCCAGCAAATACAATACTCGGCTACCAACCTCCTCGATATCTTCGAGTCGTTCAAGATATTCCGGGAGGAGCGCGACACCAAAATCATGAAGACCATACAGCAATTCTACGACGATGAGCGCTATATAGCCATTGCCGGAAGTTCTTGCGGGAAAGATGCCGGCACCTACACCCCCGAGGAGGTGCGCAATACCGAGTTTGACCTCACGATAGCCGAGTCTGTAAAGTCTCCCGTATACAGGCAAGTCTCCAACGATTTCCTGCTGGCTCTCTTCAATGCCGGTCACATCTCGTTGCAGTCGCTTCTCGAAACAGGTGCATTCCCCTTTGCCGACAAGCTCTTGCAGCGGCTCCGGGTCGAAGCCGAGGAACAGCTCGCCGCCGCCTCAGCCATGTCCGCCATGCAGCCCGGTGAGCAACCCTCCGTGCCGCCGGCTACCCAACCCGCACAACAGCCCGTCGTACTACCCACCGGGGTGTAACAGTATCAGGGGGCTATCATCCATGAGAGCCCCCATTCCGTTATTGAAGGTAAAACAACGCAACCGCTTCCCCGCCTCTGTGTCTCTTGGCAAGAGGTGTCGGGTTGTGTCGGGGCAATGCAAATGGTACAACTTACATTTGCATTGCCCTTTCTTTTTGTCTGCCTTACTGCTTCGCTCCTGTTATATAGGCTGCGGCTCGGCATAGCCAAACTTCGAAAACTTCGTTTCCGCCACTCTCTGCACTCGCCTTTCACTATATTTAGATAATATAGGCTGCGGCTCGGCATAGACAAATCTGAAAACTTCGTTTCCGCCACTCTCTGCACTCGCCTTTCACTATATTTGGATAATATAGGCTGCGGCTCGGCATAGCCAAATCTGAAAACTTCGTTTTCGTTTGTCTCTGCACTCGCCTTTCACTATATTTGGATAATATAGGCTGCGGCTCGGCATAAAAAATCAAGCGAGCTTGTTTTTTCTGCTCTCGCCTTTTCGTATATTTGTTGTAATCAGGTAGGTTTTATTTGACTATCAACAGATTGGATAAAACTCGCACGAGAACGGGCAATGGATAAGAAAAAGCCGGACTGTTCCGAACCGCCATATTTCTCATGCTTTCAAATAACTCTTTATCTCACCTGCAAAGATAACATTTCTTTCTGAAAAGGCCATATAAACGGCTGCAATCTTACGGAATAAAAACATATCGGGAAAAACAAGCATACCGTAGCCGAGTCCCCATAACCACAGGCAAAGGTAATTCGTGTTCTTCC
>UQMR01000101.1 GCA_900542255.1 uncultured Porphyromonadaceae bacterium | reverse complement strand
ATGTCGTATGCGTGGATGGAGTACGAAGAGGCCAAGCACTTCGAGCCCAAAGTCGTATTCCCTGACACAGCAACCAATAAGCTGATAAAATAATTTGCCCGCAACAACGGGTTGAGGCTCATCTCACTTGTCTCGGGAGATGAGCTTGTTGTTGTTCGGGACACCCTTTATGGAAAAACACAAAGAGAAGGAGCGTTATGTATAAGTATAGAGAGATTTGGCATATAGCCTATCCCATACTCATCAGTTTGGTGATGCAGACAATTATCAACATCACCGATACTGCCTATATGGGGCGTGTGGGCGAGGTAGAGCTGGGCGCTACCGCTCTGGCATCGGTATATTATATGGCTATCTTTATGGCTGTGTTCGGATTTAGCATCGGTGCACAGGTACTGATAGGGCGACGCAACGGCGAGGGCCGCTACGACCGTATCGGCGGCATTGTCCTGCAAGGTGTCATCTTCCTGCTTGTCATTGCCGCATTGCTTATCCTCCTCTCTATGTGGCTGTCGCCGTTGTTGCTTTCGTCGATAGTGACCTCGCCGCGCATTTTCGAGAAGTGCATGGACTATCACGATTGGCGTATCTGGGGCTTGCTCTTCTCGGCCGTCAATGTGATGGGTCGGGCTTTCTATGTAGGCATCACCCGTACCAAAGTGCTGATATGGAACTCGGTGATAATGACCTGTGCCAATGTGGTATTTAACTATATCCTTGTCTTTGGCGCATGGGGTATCCCGGCAATGGGTATTGCCGGCGCAGCTCTCGGTTCGGTGCTTTCAGAGGCTCTGGCGTCGTTGCATTTCTTCCTTTATACGGTCTGTCATGTCGATACGGCGCGCTACGGGTTGCGCGGACGGCTGCATTTTGTCCCTTCGATAGTGAAGAGCATCTTGTCGCTCTCGGTGTGGACGATGTTGCAGAACTTTCTTACCCATGCCGTTTGGTTCGTCTTCTTCCTTGGCATAGAGCATCTGGGTGAGCTGCCGCTTGCCATCACCAACATTGTGCGGAGCGGCTCGTCGTTGCTTTTTATGCCCATCCTTGCTTTTGCCGCCACGTCGAGTACGTTGGTAAGCAACGCTTTGGGTGCCGGACGTGCCGACGACGTGCTCACGGTGATACGTCGTGTCATAGGGATGAATTATGCCGTTACGGCGCCTATACTGATACTTATCGCCCTCTTCCCGTCGCTGCTCCTTATGATATTCACCAATAACATGGAGCTGATAGAGGCCTCTATGACGTCGCTCTATGTCATGTTGGGATTCAATCTGCTGGCAATACCCGGCTGTGTTCTCTTCCATTCGGTATCGGGTACCGGCAATACACGCTTTGCTCTTTTTATAGAGATAATCGCCACGCTGTTGTATGCCCTCATGATATATATTATCATATTCTATTGGCGCGCCGATGTGGCCTGGTGTTGGTCGGTAGAGTATGTTTATTGGGGCGTGATGCTGGTGTGTACATCGCTGTACTTCAAATATGCCAACTGGCGGGAGCGTAAGGTATGACAAACTCTATTGCCGAAATATCGGAACAGATGATGCAGCGGGCACGCCGCATCATACATCGCCTCGGTATCGAGGAGGCGTGGCAGGCTGTCGGTGCCGAGCCTCATCTGGTGGGCTCGGTAAGCATGGGGCTGCTCATGACGCACCGCGATATAGACTACCACATCTATTCGTCGCCGCTGCACATCGAAGATAGTTTTGCCGCCGTAGCCCGCATAGCGGCACATTGCGGCGTGGAGCATCTCTCTTATCTCAACCTCCTGCATACCGAGGAGGCTTGCATAGAGTGGCATTTGGCTTTTCGCGATGAGTGCGGCGAGATGTGGCAGATAGATATGATACACATCGTGCGGGGCTCGCGTTACGACGGCTATTTCGAGCGGCAGGCAGCCTGTATTGCGGCAGCTCTCACGCCCGAAAGCCGTGAAGTCATCTTGCGGCTCAAATACGAGACGCCGCCCGACTCCAAGATAGCGGGCATAGAATACTACCGGGCCGTGATAGAGGGCGGCGTGTGCGACTATGAGGCTTTTGAAGAGTGGCGGCGCCAACACCCTGTAACGGGTATTGTAGAGTGGATGCCATGAATATCCTATGCGGGGTGCATATCTCTCTCCTGCATGATTCCCGCGCGGCTTGTTTAAGAGGTGCCGCCGTTCGACACTGGGCCTAAAAACATCGCTTTTTATTTCATTTTGCTCATTGCATACACTACCTTTGCCGGCAGCAGGCAATGTCGCTTGCCGTAAAATGGAATGATATGAGAAAAAGCGTAGTGTTGGTTACCGGAGCGTCGTCGGGCATAGGACTCGGATGTGCGCGCAAGTTTGCGACAAATGGGTATCGCGTGATTTTGAACGGGCGGAATGCCGGGCGTCTTGCCGATGTAAAAGCCGCGATAGATGCCGAGGGCGGCGAAACCTATGTGTTGCCTTTCGACGTATGCGACCGTGAGGCGGTGCGGCAGGCCTTGGCTTCGTTGCCCGAGGATTGGCGCGACATAGATGTGCTTGTAAACAATGCCGGTCTTGCCATCGGCGTAGACAAGGAGTATGAGGGCGATATGCAGGAGTGGGATGTGGTAATAGATACCAATGTAAAATCGCTGCTCTATATGACACGTCTTGTGGTGCCCGGTATGGTAGAGCGCGGGCGCGGACATGTGATAAACATAGGCTCTATTGCCGGCGACGCGGCGTATGGCGGCGGCAGTGTCTATTGCGCTACGAAGGCTGCCGTAAAGGCGTTGAGTGACGGGTTGCGTATAGATTTGGTAGATACTCCCGTGCGTGTTACACTCGTAAAACCCGGCCTGGTGGAGACCAATTTCTCGGTCGTGCGCTACCGCGGCGACCATAAGGCGGCCGATAATGTATATCGCGGCGTGCGCGCCCTCTCGGGAGAGGATATTGCCGAGGTGGCCTATTTTGCAGCCTCCATGCCTCCTTATATGCAGGTTGCCGAGGTGCTTGTGATGCCTACGCGCCAGGCTACCGGTACGGTGGTGAGTCGCGACTGACGGTTACCGTAGCGGCGGCGATGCCGTACAAACGCTGCGGTGCATCCCCCGGGCCATATAAGTAAAGCGCCCCCTCGCCATGCGGCAAGGGGGCGCCTTGTTTAACTAACAACACTAATAACTAACGAATGTTGGGCCTCTCGGCTTAGTCTATATTGATGGTGCGAATAGCCGGTTTTGTGGGTTCGATAGTGAGTTTGGGTAACGTTACGTAGAGTACGCCGTTCTCGGAACGAGCCGATATTTCGTCTCTCTTGATGTCCTCGGGGAGAACAAAAGTCTGACGGAATAGTGTGTGGCTGAACTCGTGACGCAGATAATGTTTATCCTTGTTCTCCTCAACACTTCTCTCCATAGAAACGACTAATTGGTTTTCTTCGTCGATTTGTATGTTGAAATCCTCTTTTTTGGCACCCGGTACGGCAAACTCTATTTCATACTGCTTGTCATCCTCAGAGATGTTTACAGCAGGAACGTTGTTGCCGGTAGAACGTGCCAGCCATGCATCATTATCGAGCATTCCATAAAGAGCGTCAAATACGTTGTTGAATCTTCTTGCGGGTTTCATAATTATATCCTCCATTTTTGTTTTTGTTTTTGTTTTCTTGTTTTGTTTGGCAGGCGTCTTTTGCAACGCTTGCACTAACTATATTGCAAGAGGCGTGCCACCGCCGTAAAACGTGAAAATACTGACACGTTTAACATATCATACTGTCAAAATTAACACCTGTATGACTTTCTGGCATTGATTGCGCTCACTTTGTTCTCTTTCGGGTAACATAGGCCTTGTTTTGCTTGTGCCGCAGGCAGGAGATATTGCATGGAAAAGGCTGCTGCGGTATATATTTTTTCAGGCTGTGCATGTCTGGTATTGCTATTGCGCTTTTGCCTTTCATTTTTTACCTTTGCCTCTGTCGTATAATATAATTTTATAGATAGTATGGAATTGCATCACCATCACCATCATCATCACGAAATGACCGCAGCTGCCGGGACGGCGCTTGTTGTCGGCATTGTGCTGAATCTTCTTTTTGTCTTTGTAGAAGTCGCAGTCGGTTTGGCATACAACTCTCTGGGCCTGTTGAGCGATGCCGGCCATAACCTGAGCGACGTTTTCGGGCTGATTTTGGCGTTTCTTGCCTATAAGCTGGCACAGGTGGCCCCCAATCGCCGTTATACCTACGGTTATCGCAAGAGTACGATTCTCGTTTCGTTGGTCAATGCCATTATCTTGCTGGTGGCGGTAGGAGCCATTGCTCTCGAAAGCGTGCGTAAATTGCAGTCGCCCGAGCCTATCGATGGGGCCGCCATTTCGTGGACAGCCGGAGCCGGTATTGTCGTGAACGGGCTTACGGCGTGGATGCTCATGAAAGGACGCAAAAACGACCTCAATATGAAAGGCGCCTTTCTGCACATGGTGGCCGATACCCTTGTTTCGGTAGGCGTTTTGTTATCGGGTATTGTCATATCATTCACGGGTTTTACCATTATCGACCCCATTATAAGCCTGGCTATCGCTGTTGTCATACTATTCTCTACATGGAGTCTGCTGGCCGACAGCCTGCGCCTGTCGATGGACGGTGTGCCGCGTAATGTCGATATGGATGCCGTTGCCAAGGCCCTTGCCGACAATACCGGTGTCATGGGAGTGCATCACCTCCATGTATGGGCTATGAGTACCACCGAGAATGCACTTACGGCGCATATCGTAGTGTGCGATGTGGCGAAGATGGAAGAGCTGAAACACCGCATCAAAGAGCGACTTGCCCATGAAGGTATAGCACATGCCACGTTGGAGTTCGAGACGGGCGATGCCTGTCACGAGAAGGATTGCGAATGTCATGGACATGCATCCCATCCCGGCAATGAGGCCGGGTGAGTAGGCCGGGCGCTATTCCCACCGGCACATATCGCCCGATGCGGCCGCCGGTAAGGAGCGGGTGCATAAATCTCAGGGCTTTGCAGCCTCGCGAGACAGGAGTGGGCGCGACAACCGTTTTTGCCGCTTTGCCCGACAATTTTGCGGCAGGGTAGAACAAGTTCCCTGTAAAACGACTATTTTTGTCGTATAGGTCTGTAATATTATATAAAAATAGAGAGAATATCATGATTTCATTTGTAGTAGCGTTGATATTGCTTGTCGGCGGATATTTTGTGTATGGAAAGTTTGTAGAGCGCGTCTTCGGAGTAGATGGCAACAGGCCGACGCCTGCCATTACCAAGGCCGACGGGATAGACTATATAGCCATGCCTACGTGGAGAGTCTTCCTTATACAGTTTCTCAATATAGCCGGCTTAGGCCCTATCTTCGGTGCTATCATGGGTATCTTGTTTGGCCCGGCAGCCTACTTGTGGATTGTTTTCGGTACGATTTTCGCCGGAGCGGTGCACGACTATCTTTCGGGTATGATGTCGTTGCGGCGCGATGGTATGAGCCTTCCCGAGATAGTAGGCGAGGAGTTGGGCACGGGCGTGAAGCAGGGAATGCGTGTCTTCGCCCTTTTGCTGCTTATCTTGGTAGGAGCCGTCTTCGTGATAAATCCGGCCGATTTGCTGGCAGGTCTCACCGTGACGTATGCCGCCGATGCTTCGGGTGCTCTGCCCGGCTGGCTGCAACAAATAGATGCTGTCTTGCCCATCAAATGGTGGTGGGTGGCCATCGTATTCCTCTATTATATGTTGGCGATGCTTTTGCCCATAGACAAGCTGATAGGGCGTCTCTATCCGCTGTTTGGCTTTGCCTTATTGTTCATGGCCGTGGGCATCTTGGTGATGTTGTTTGTGCATGCCGATGCGCTTCCCGAGTTGACGGACGGGCTGTATAACCGGCATCCTAAAAGCG
>UQMR01000100.1 GCA_900542255.1 uncultured Porphyromonadaceae bacterium | reverse complement strand
GTTGACTTGGAAAACCACACTCTTGTCATCGTTGCTATCCAACAGCCTTACCGCCGCTTGCGTTTCACCCTCGGCCAACGTCCAATTCTGAGGTGTTATCATAACCTTGGCAACATCACAAGACTTCACCGGCTGCGGAAAGGTAACGCACATACGGCTTGTAACGTCAATGGCGGAATAGCCTATCTCACTGTCGGGCAAAGGATATACTTCGGTACAAGGGAGCGTGGCAAAACAGGCCGTATCGACCACCTCTTCACCGTCGGCCGTTGCCGTCACCTCACAACAATAGACCACATCGGGTTGCAGATTCTCTACTTCGCATGAAAATGTATGCGCGTCATATTGTTCCTGAAAAAGCGGAAGCGCAGTATCCGGCGCTGAAAACTCCTCTAAGGCAATATCATGCAAGATAATACGACCGTTGGCATCCCCTGCCCCGGCAATATTTTGCAGCCCGGCCGACAACACAAGCTGTGTACCGGCTTCGAGCAACAGAGAGCATTCAAATTGCTCGGGCTCATAATAATCGTCATAATTGCAAAACTTCATGTATTGCAATAAACTGCCGTCGGGGGCATTCTCATATACATAAAGCGTAGCATATACGTCGGGAGCATAGGCATATCCCGATACCGACAACCTGTAAACGCCCGAGCGCGGAACAGCCGGCAACTTTATATAGCCACGCGACCAATCATCTCCCAAACAGATACCATAAACCGTATAACCGGAATACGTAAACAGTGCTATATTGGAAAATGATACTCCGCAAGACTCCAATGCTTGCCGGCAGGCTGCATCGCTGTCATAATCGGCCATATTCAAGGCCAACAGAAACGGCTCGGCCGCCTCTCCGACCCTTACATAATAACTCTCGGCTCCCTCTACGGCATTCCACGACACTCGACACGAAGTACCCGTAACGGCCGATACCGTCACTTCTGCTACGCACGCAAAAAACGACACGACCCATAGAGCCGCAACACATATTCGCGACTGCACTCTCATAGCATAATGTCTTCTTTCTTCTTGTTTCTCTTATTTCTCCTTCTCCGACTTCAACAAGTCGCGTATCTCGGCAAGCAGCTTCACCTCGTCACTTACGGTAGGCTGTGGAGCAGGAGCCTGAGCCTTTTGCTCCTCTTCTTTGGCGGTCTGCACTTTTCTGACAATATTGGCCACAACGCGTATCAAGAGGAATATCGAGAAGGCTATTATCAGAAAGTCGATAATCGTTTGCAAGAATGCCCCGTAGTTGAGCGTAACGGCGGCAGCAGTATCGGTTGCCTCTTTGAGCGTAATGCTCAAATCCTTGAAATTGACACCCCCTATGAGCAATCCTATGGGCGGCATAATCACATCCGAGACCAACGACGATACTATCTTACCAAATGCACCGCCTATAACAACACCCACGGCCATGTCTATCACATTACCTTTAAGGGCGAAAGACTTAAAATCTGACAGAAATGAACTTTTCATATTCATATTTCGAATTAATAAATTAGTGATTTACAAATCATGCGACTCATTTTCCTTCCTTTGATAGAAAACAACGGATACCCCTACCTTGACAAATATACATTGTAACCCCGTAATCTTTTACCGAACAAAAGTAAGACAATATTCGTAAACCCGCAACATTTTGAGCCTCAGAGAGTAAAAACATTCTTCAAGTGTCATATCATAATAGTTTCCGTCCTTCTCACGAAGATAAGGAACGGGGCTACAACCGAATATTTTGGTTCGTTACAGCCCCGTAATAGATATAGCGAGATTTCTCCGTTCGGCAACAACCGAAAACGGGTATCAGAAGAATTTGACGGGCTCGCCAAGGATATCGCCCAGCAAATTGTTTGCCAAGCGGCTGGCACCAATACGGAAGTATTTGTTATTCAACCATTTTTCGCCCAAGACAGAGGCTACCACACAATAATATTTTACGGCTTCGGCCGTGGTGGAGATACCGCCGGCGGGCTTGAAGCCAATCATGATACCGGTCTTGTCGTAGTACTCCTTGATGGCCTGGCACATCACGTAAGCGGCTTCGAGAGTGGCAGCCGGCTCTTGCTTTCCGGTAGATGTCTTGATGAAATCGGCACCCGAGTAGATGGCAAGGATAGAGGCCTTCTTGATATTCGAGGCGGTTTTAAGGGCCCCAGTTTCGAGTATCACTTTCAGGTGTGCGTCGCCGCAAGCGCTTTTCAACTCGGCAATCTCGTCGCACATCTCTTCGTAGTTGCCGCCCAGCATATCGCCTACGTTGATGACGATGTCTATCTCATCGGCACCATCTTTCACGGCAAGCATCGTCTCGGCAACTTTTACCTCGGTAAAGGTCTGCGAGGAGGGGAAACCGCCCGAAACAGCAGCAATCTTTACACTCGATACATCGAGATTCATACGTACCGTCCCGGCAAAATTGGGATATACACAGATAGCGGCCACATTGGGCAACTCGCCATGCTCTTCTTCAAAGGCATTGACACGCTGCGTAAAACGACTTACCGTTGCCGTATTATCTTCGGTACGCAATGTGGTAAGGTCGATACTGTTAAATAACTTTTTATATACTTCTACATTGTTGTAGGTATCGAAGTTGTCTCGTACAATCTTCTCTACGGCTTGCTGCACGGCAGCGTCGTCTATGTCGGTTGAATAGAGCGACAAAGCCTCTTCGTACTTATTCATGCTCATATAATTTTATATTGTTTTTATGTCGTTCTTTATCGCGGGTCGTCTTCTTTTCGATATTGCGGGCAAAAGCCTCCGTAAGGTCTACCCCCGTCTGGTTGGCAATACAACAGAGTACCCACAACACATCGGCCAGCTCATCGGCCAAATCGAGCTTCTCATCTTTTTTCGCCGACTGCTCACCATACCGCCGTGCCATGATACGCGCCACTTCGCCTACCTCCTCGGTAAGAATCGCCATGTTGGTAAGCTCGTCAAAATAGCGTACGCCATAGCTTTTAATCCATTCATCGACCTGTTTTTGCGCTTCGTCAATCGTCATATCACTCCCTGTTTTGAGAATCTACACATATCGTCACGGGCCCGTCATTCAACAACTCTACCTGCATATCGGCTCCAAAAACGCCGGTGGCGACGGCTCGCCCCAATGCTTGCGACATGCGCTCGCAAAAGGCTTCATAGAGCGGGCGCGCATGCTCGGGACGCGCAGCACGAATATAGGCCGGCCTGTTGCCCTTTTTTACCGAGGCATGCAGGGTAAACTGGCTCACGACAAGAGCATTTCCGCCGGTATCTATGAGCGAACGGTTCATTACACCGTTTTCGTCATCGTAGATGCGCATCTGGACTGTCTTTTTCACAAGCCATTCCACATCGTCCATCGTGTCGCGCTCTTCAACACCTATCAGCACAACCATGCCTTTGCCAATGGCCGAATACTCGCTGCCGCCAATGCTTAACGATGCATACCGTACACGTTGTATAACAATTCTCATACGACTCTATATATCGATATATGCAAATTAAATAAAAATAAACGAGATATAGATACCCCGAGGGCTCTATTTATAACCTACCCCGAGGGATGGAAGCCACATTTCATCACAAGCGACTGGTTTACAATCACATAACAGCATTCCCGTTTCATGGATATGACATGCCGTCATGGCGATAACCCGGCAATCCCTCTACGGGCTCCTTTTCAGGGGCTGTCACAACGCAACACTTGGTGCTCCGAATCGATAATAATATTCTGATTATCAAATAATTAAAAAACACCTTATAAAAAGGGTGTTTTCATTGCAACCGGGCGACTTCAACTAAGACTTATGCAAGGCAGCATATACCAGCCCGGCCTTTGCCGCACCGACAATCTCTGTCAACTCCTCCATAGAGGCATCGCCCATCCGCTTCACGCTCTTAAAATGGCGCAACAGCTTATCGCGCGTCTGCGCTCCCACCCCCTTCACACCATCGAGAGCCGATACCGTTTGCGACTTGCTGCGACGATTGCGATGATGTGTAATACCAAAACGGTGCGCCTCATCACGCAAATGTTGTATCAGACGCAACGACTCGGAGTTTTTATCGATATAGAGCGGCGTACTATCTCCCGGGAAATAGATTTCTTCCAAACGCTTGGCAATACCGACGATGGCAATCTTGCCCCGCAAGCCCAACTCTTCCAACGAAGAGAGGGCCGCACTCAACTGCCCCTTGCCACCATCTACTACGATAAGCTGCGGCAATGGCAGCCCCTCCTCTACCAAACGGTGGTAACGGCGATAGATAATCTCTCGCATCGAGGCGAAGTCGTCGGGTCCCTCGACGGTCTTGATATTGAAATGCCGATAATCTTTTTTCGACGGCTTCGCCATCTTGAAAACCACACACGATGCGACTGGATTGGTTCCCTGGATATTGGAATTATCGAAACACTCGATATGTACAGGCAGCTCGCTGAGGCGGAAATCCTTTTGCAGGCGCGACAATATGCGGGTAGCGCGCTGCTCGGGGTTGAGCTTCTCCGACTGTTTCAGACGGTCTATCTTATATTGTCGCACATTCTGCTGCGATATGTCGAGCAACTTGCGTTTGTCGCCACGCTCGGGAATCAGAAAATGCAACTCCTCAAATTCGGTCTCGGGTGCAAAAGGCACAATAGCTTCGCGCGTATCGCTGCCGAAACGAGAACGCAACTCTGCAATGGCAAGAGCCAGAATCTCGGCAGCCGTCTCATCGAGTTTTTTCTTATACTCGATGGTGACACACTGCACGATGGAACCGGCCTTCACGTGCATATAATTGACAAAGGCGAGCGATTCATCCTCTTCGTAGGAAAATACATCCACATTGTGTATCGTTGTACTCACAACAACCGACTTTGCCTTATAACGCTCTACCAAATCATACCGCAGCTTCACCTCCTGAGCCTCTTCAAACCGCAACTGGGCCGACAACTCCTGCATCTCCTGCAACAGGAGGTTGCTCAACTGCTGCGTATTGCCATTTAGTATCTGCTTCACAGCATCGATATAACCGGCATACGTTGCAGACGAAACCAATCCCTCGCAACACCCCTTGCATCGTTTTATATGATATTGCAGGCATACCTTATATCTCTTTTTTTCGACAGCTTCGGTAGTAAGGGCATAGCGGCAGGTACGCAACGGAAAAAGGTCGTGTAAAAGTTCCAGTACAGTCTTGGCTATATGCACATGGGCATAAGGGCCATAATACTTGGCACCCCCCTTGCGCTCGACCCTGCGCGTGAGAAAGACCCGGGGAAAATTTTCGTTGGTGACACAAATCCAAGGATAGGTTTTGTCATCTTTGAGCAAAATATTGTAGCGAGGCTTATATTTCTTTATCAACGAATTTTCGAGGTGCAAAGCATCCTCCTCGGTATTGACAAGAATGTACTTCAAATCGGCAATATGGCGCACCAAGATTCTTGTTTTGGGAGAATCTTCATGCACTTTGTTGAAGTACGACGAAACCCTGCGCTTCAAGTTCTTCGCCTTACCTACATATATAATCTTCCCCTCTTTGTCGAAATACTGATACACGCCCGGTGTCTCGGGCAAGAGAGCCAGAATATCCCTTATATGTTGGTCGGCGGCGGGCACAACATCAATATTTAATCAATGTCTCTATTTCCACATCCTCGGGGAACATGGCACGGCCATTCAGGTCGAGCAGCTCCGATATGAAATTCACATAGATTTTCTTAGGATTGAAACGCTTTACCAACAGATAGGCCGCATACATAGTACCGCCCGTGGCCAACAAATCGTCATGCAGAAGCACAACGTCGTTCTCATCCAAAGCATCTACATGTATCTCTATCGTGTCGGTACCATACTCCTTCTTGTAGCTTTCGCTCCACGTCTCGGCAGGGAGCTTTCCGGGCTTACGCATCGGTACGAA
>UQMR01000099.1 GCA_900542255.1 uncultured Porphyromonadaceae bacterium | reverse complement strand
CAACGACGATAACTTGGAGATATTCATCAATTACCAGAACGGTCGTTTCAATCTCATGGGCATCAACGGTACGGAATATCCCCAAGGCCGTCCTCTCGACAGCGAAGCTTCGAGCTTTACCATCTCATCCGACAATCTGCTGAAAGGTATCAGCTATACGCTCTTTGCTACGGCCGACGACGTGTACCGTCCTATCATGAACGGTATATATTTCGATATTCATCCCGAGTATATGGCCTTTGTGGCTTCCGATATACACAAATTGGTGCGTTTCCACGAGCTGTCGGTACAGACCGGTATGACCTCGTCGTTTATCCTGCCCAAAAAGCCCGCCACCTTGTTGAAGACCGTTTTGCCGAAAGAGACCGGCGATGTACGCGTAGAGTTCGACGAGAAGAGTGCCCGTTTCACCCTCTCCGATTTTGTGCTCACGTGTCGTCTTATCGAAGGCAACTATCCCAATTACAACTCGGTGATACCTCAGAACAACACCAACGTGCTCACGATAGACCGCGCACTCTTTGTAAATGTATTACGCCGTGTATCGGTCTTCTCAGACCAGGCATTGGGGTTGGTAGAGTTTGCTTTCGAGAATAACAGGATGGTGGTATCTACACAGAATATCGACTACTCCATCTCGGCCACCGAGAGTGTGTCGTGCAACTATTCGGGACAGAAGTTTACCATCGGTTTCAATGCACCCAAGCTCATCGAGGTTATCAATACGATACAATCCGATGAGGTGACGCTGGCCATGTCCGATTCCAGCCGTGCCGGAGTCATTTGTCCTGTGTCCAACGAGGAGAACGAAGACCTGCTCATGCTGCTTATGCCCATGTTGCTCAACAACAGATAACGGCATTATCCCGAAAGCATACCGTTATGGAAATAAAACTGACCAAACC
The DNA here is from genome assembly GCA_900542255.1 of uncultured Porphyromonadaceae bacterium. Lineage (GTDB taxonomy): Bacteria > Bacteroidota > Bacteroidia > Bacteroidales > Barnesiellaceae_A > Barnesiella_A > Barnesiella_A excrementipullorum. The sequence goes on along the minus strand of UQMR01000099.1, from coordinate 5,044 downwards.
GGTGGTATTCTTCGACCTGGAAACCACAGGAACCAGCATAACACACGACCGCATCGTAGAGCTGTCGTATATTAAGGTTTACCCCGACGGACGGGAAGAGAGCGAGACCATGCGGGTCAATCCCGGTTGTCATATCCCGGCCGAGGCAACAGCCGTGCATCATATCACCGATGCCGATGTGGCCGATGCACCCCACTTTGCCGAGATAGCCTCCCGGGTGGCGCAGATTTTTGCCGGAGCCGACATAGCAGGATATAACAGCAACCGATTCGATGTGCCTCTGCTCATGGAGGAGTGCCTGAGGGCCGGCATATCGCTCGACTTTACGACGTGCCGTTTTATCGACGTACAGACGATTTTTCACAAAATGGAGCAACGCACCCTTTCGGCGGCTTATATGTTCTATTGCGGAAAGACGCTCGACGACGCCCACTCGGCCAATGCCGACACCCGCGCTACCTATGAGGTGCTGAAAGCCCAGCTCGACCGCTATCCGTCGTTGCAGAACAACGTGGAATTCCTCTCGAAATTCTCTACGCAGAATCGCAATGTCGATTTGGCCGGGCGCATCGTCTATAACGACCGCAATGTCGAGGTGTTTAACTTCGGGAAATACAAGGGAATGGCCGTGAGCGAGGTGTTCGCCCGCGACCCCGGCTATTACAACTGGATGATGCAGGGCGACTTCCCCCTCGATACCAAGAATATAGTAACGCGCATCAGAATGCGCATGATGAATACATCGCCACATAAATAATAGGAGCATGTCTCTCGAAGGAAAACATATCGTTTTGGGTATCACAGGCAGTATCGCGGCCTATAAAGCCGCATACCTGTTGCGCCTGTTGGTGAAGAAGGGCGCCGAGGTACAAGTCGTGATGACCCCCGCAGGCAAAGAGTTTATTACGCCTGTAACCCTGTCGTCTCTAAGCGGCAAACCCGTAGTGAGCGAGTTCTTTACGGCCAACGACGGTACGTGGCACAGCCATGTCGACCTCGGTATTTGGGCCGATGCCATGCTCATAGCCCCAGCAACGGCATCTACCATAGGCAAGATGGCGCACGGCATTGCCGACAACATGCTGGTGACGACCTACCTGTCGAGCAAGGCTCCCGTATTTGTCGCTCCGGCTATGGACCTCGACATGTTTGCCCACCCCTCTACGCAGCACAATTTAGAGTTGCTGCGCTCCTATGGCAACCATATCATAGAACCTGCCAGCGGCGAGCTGGCCAGCCACCTCGTAGGCAAGGGACGCATGGAGGAGCCCGAGAATATCGTGGCTGCCTTGGAGGCCTTTTTTGCTGCGAGCCGGCTGCTCGATGGCAAAAAAGTGTTGATAACAGCCGGCCCCACATACGAGAAAATAGACCCCGTACGTTTTATAGGAAACTACTCGTCGGGAAAGATGGGTTTCGCCTTGGCCGAATGTTGTGCGCAGGCAGGAGCCGAAGTGACGCTTGTTGCAGGCCCTGTTACGTTGAAGACACGCCACCCCGGTATCAAACGCATTGATGTAGAGAGTGCCGATGAGATGTACGATGCTGCGGTGGCAGCTTTCCCCGGGTGCGATGCCGCCATTATGTGTGCCGCTGTTGCCGACTATAAACCGGTGGAATATAGTGCGACGAAATTGAAGCGCAGTGATGACGAAATGACCTTGCAACTCACACCCAACCGCGACATCGCTGCCGCCCTGGGTGCTATGAAGCGCGCGGGGCAGTGTGTGGCGGGCTTCGCTTTGGAGACCGACGATGAGAATGCACATGCCCGCGAGAAACTGCGCAAGAAGAACCTCGATTTTGTGGTGCTCAATTCGTTGCGTCACGAAGGAGCCGGTTTCAGGTGCGACACCAATCGCGTGACGATAATAGGCTGCGACGGCTCTTGCCAAGACTACCCTTGCAAACCCAAGAGCGAGGTAGCCGGCGACATAGTAGCCTATATGGCTGCCTATATGCAAAACTTATGATATAAAACGATGATATGAAGCGTTGTCTCATTATATGGCTCATGGCTGTGGCCGGCTGTGCGATGGCATATTGCCAGGAACTCAATTGCCGCGTAGTCGTCAACAGTGACAAAATACAAGGTACCAACAAAGAGGTGTTCAATACGTTGCAATCTTCGATAACAGAGTATATGAACAACACGCAGTTCTCGTCGGTGCAGCTTTCGCCTATCGAGCGCATCGAGTGTACTTTGCAGTTTATCGTCTCGGAATATACCGACAATCGGTTTAGCTGCACCTTGCAGATACAGTCGCGACGTCCGGTATATAACACCTCCTATACGACAACGCTTATCAACTTTCAGGATGAAGAGGTAGAGTTCGATTATCAAGAATACGACCCGCTCGTATTCTCTCCCAATAATTATGAGAATAATCTCACGTGCATCCTCAACTTCTATGCCTACCTTATTTTGGGCATAGACTTCGACAGCTTTACGCTCTATGGAGGAGACGCCTTCTTCGAGATGGCTCGCAACATGGTCTCGTTGGGGCAATCTACACAGGAAAAGGGCTGGCAAGCCTTCGATAATAACCGCAACCGCAGTGCCATGCTCTCGGCGTTTGTCGAGCCCACAACCAAGCCGTTCAGGGAGATGTGGTATCAATACCACCGCAAGGGGCTCGATGAGATGGTATTGGGTGTTACCAAAGCCCGCTCTACGATTACCGAGGCGTTGCAGACCCTGCCCGGGTTGTACAGCAACGTACCTACGTCGGTACTCTTTCCCATGTTTAAGGAAGCCAAGATGGATGAAGTGATAAACATATACTCTAAGGCATCGGCCACCGAGAAAAGCGATATCTATGACCTTATGCTCAATATCTACCCGGCCGATGGCTCACGCCTCGAAAAAATCAAAGAAGAGAACTGATAACAAGTGACGGCATGATTCGTAAGTTGGTAATTTGCAACTATGCGTTGATAGACCGCATGGAGATTGCTTTCGAGCCCCGGTTGTCGGTGATAACCGGTGAGACCGGAGCCGGAAAGTCTATCGTTCTGGGTGCGTTGTCGCTCATTCTGGGACAGCGGGCCGATATACGTGTCGTGACCGATGCCACGCAGAAAACCATCGTCGAGGGATACTTCGACATCGGGCACTATGACCTTGCCGCTTTTTTTGAGGAGAATGATATAGAGTACGATGCCCACGAGTGCATCTTGCGCCGCGAGCTCTCGCCCTCCGGTAAGTCGCGCGCCTTTATCAACGATACCCCCGTGACCGTAACGCAGCTCAAACAGTTGGGCGAGCGGCTCATCGATATCCATTCGCAACATCAGAACCTCTTGCTGGCCGACAGCCGCTTCCAGTTACGCCTGGTCGATGTCTTGGCACGCGACAATGCCGAGCTTGATGCCTGTCGCAAGGCATATATCGAGCACAGACGTCTGGTGCAGCAACTCGAAAAGATGCAGGCCGAGCAGGCGCACAGCCGTGAAGAGGAGGATTATCTGCGCTTCCAGTGGGCGCAACTCGACGAAGCCCGGCTGGTTGCGGGCGAAGAGGAGGAGTTGCAGGCCGAGCAAGAACGCCTGTCGCGTGCCGAGGAGCTGAAAACGCAACTCTATGAGCTTACCGCCATGCTCGACAGTGAGCAGAATGGTATCTTGCCGATGTTGAATGCTTTGCAGTCGCGCAGCAGGGCAATAGAGGGATTCTTCGGTAACGAACAGCAGGTGTCGGAGCGCATAGAGACGGCCTATATCGACTTGAAGGATATAGATGCCACGCTATGTCGTTGGAACGAGGCCCTTGTCGTAGACCCTGCCCGGTTGGCCGAGGTGCAAGAGCGGATAGACCTGCTGTATACCTTGCAGCGGAAACACAAAGTAAACCATGTCGACGAGCTGATAAGCCTGCGCGATGAGTATGCCGCACGTTTAGAGCGTATAGAGCATGGCGATGAGGCGATAGAAGCAGTTGCAAAAGAGCTGGACGTTGCGGCAGCAAGGTTGCACGAGTGTGCTGCCGCGCTTACCCGCCGTCGCGAGGAGGTGGCGCCGTTACTGGCGCGCAGGCTCATGGAGGTGGCCGCTCCGTTGGGGATGCCTCACGTAAGAGTAGCCGTTGACCTCTTGCCCAAGGAGTGCGATGAGACCGGGGCCGAGCAAGTCTCCATACGTTTCTCGGCCAACAAAAACCAGGCCTTGCAGCCCGTAGGCGATGTAGCCTCGGGAGGCGAAATATCCCGGTTGATGCTTTGTATCAAGTGGCTCGTATCGGGCGAGCTGGCCTTGCCCACCATCATCTTCGATGAGATAGATACCGGGGTGTCGGGCGATATAGCCGCGCGCATGGGGCACATCATGCAAGAGATGTCGCGCCACATGCAGGTCATAGCCATTACCCACCTGCCGCAAGTGGCCGCTATGGGCGATACCCATTACCGGGTCTATAAAGAGAGCGAAGGCGAGGTGTCGCGCACCCATCTATTGCGGTTGGGCGACGATGAACGTGTCGGGGAGATAGCCCGTATGCTCAGCGGTACGCGCCTTACCGATGCGGCCGTAGAAAATGCGCGCGCTTTGTTGGCCGCGCGGACCGAAAATAACGATTGACAATGTAATTTTATATGGATAAGAACGACTACATCTTTGGCATACGTGCCGTCTTGGAGGCAATCGAAGCCGGAAAAGAGATAGATAAGATATTGGTGAAGAAAGAGTTGCAGGGTGCGCTGTGGCAAGAGTTGTCAAATGCCGCCCGTGCAGCCGGTATCGTGGTGCAACGGGTGCCGGTAGAGCGCATCAACCGTGTGACGAGGAAAAATCACCAGGGAGTGGTGGCATTCTTGTCGGCGGTGACCTACTACCGCCTCAGCGATGTGGTGCAGGGGCTCTATGAGAATGGGCGCACTCCGTTTATCGTCTTGCTCGACGGTATCACCGATGTGCGCAATTTCGGGGCGATAGCACGTACATGCGAGTGTGCCGGTGCAGACGCTATCGTACTGCCGGCACATGGCAGCGTATCGGTCAATGCCGATGCCGTGAAAACATCGGCCGGAGCGCTGCTCTCTCTGCCCGT
>UQMR01000098.1 GCA_900542255.1 uncultured Porphyromonadaceae bacterium | reverse complement strand
CCTTCTCGGCTATCTGTTGCAACGTATCGTTGCTCTCGGCCTCCAAAACGCTGAAAAATACAAGGCTTACATCGTTGAGCATCCTGCCGCTCAGGTCGAGGGCGGCAATGGTATTGGCAAACGTAGGAGCCTCGGGGTTATTTATTATTGCCTCAATCTCCACATTGTGGCGATTGATACCTTCTTCAAAGGCTTGCAAATAGTGCTCATTCTCTATCTGCTCGAAAGGGGGTACGCCCAAGGGCGTATCATACCCGCTCAGGAACGGGTTTACTTTGGCATTCTGACATCCGATCATAGTCAAACAGATCAGGGTTGGAAATAATAATTTTTTCATTGCGTGTATTTTGTTGTGTTACATAAATCCTCTCTATGGCACATGCGACATTGCGTCCGTTGCAAAAATAGCACTTTCTTTCTGTTATACAAATTTATTCTTATGCAAATTGTGTTTCAAAAGAGCCCTTCACAAACAAATATATGGGTCTTATAATAATCGGGCATAACTCTTTTACAGACTTTTGCTTCTTTCTCTTTTCTTTCTTCGATAAAATGGGAGGCGGCTCGGCTTAGCCTGCACTGAAATCTTCGTCTCCGCCGAGCGATGCGCTCGCCTTTCGCTATCTTTACATAAGATAAGAGGCGGCTCGGCTTAGCCCGCACTTGAAAACTTCGTTTTCGTTTGGCTCTGCGCTCGCCTTTTCGTATCTTTGCATCAAATCTTTTATATTCATCATAGAAAATGTCTGTTACTGAATTGTTGCAAAATCCCACCCGCACGGGATTCTCTTTCGAAATATTACCTCCGCTGCGAGGCAGCTCCATAGAACGTACTTTTGCTACCATCGACATGCTGCGCGAATTTGAGCCGGCATACGTCAATATCACCTCGCACCGCAGCGAGCTGGTCTATAAAGATACGCCCGACGGCCTGTTCCGCCGCGTATCTGAGCGGGTGCGCCCGGGCACCGTTGCCGTGGCGGCCGCCATACAAAACCGTTACGGGCTCACCGCCATACCCCACCTTATATGCAGCGGATTTACTGCTACCGAGACAGAGTATGCTCTTATCGACCTGCAATTTCTCGGCATCAACAACCTGCTGGTCTTGCGGGGCGACAAAGCCAAGCACGAGAAGCAATTCACACCCATGCAAGGCGGCCATGCCCACGCCATAGAACTTGCCCGACAAATCAACCGTTTCAACGAAGGATACCTCTTAGACGGCACTCAAATGGAAGCTCCCGTCACACATCCGTTTGAATATGGTGTAGCGGGGTATCCCGAGAAGCACGACGAAGCGCCCAACCTCGACGAGGATATACGCCGCCTGCGGGAAAAGGTCGATGCCGGCGCCGGATATGTGGTGACACAAATGTTTTTCGACAACGAGAAATATTTCTCTTTTGTCAAACGCTGCCGCGAAAACGGCATCACGGTGCCCATCGTTCCGGGACTGAAACCCATCAATCTCCTCTCGCAGCTCACCGTACTGCCCAAAATATTCCACGTAGACCTGCCCACCCCGCTCGCCACCGAGCTGGCACGATGCAAAAGCAATGAGGAGGCTACCGAGGTGGGTGTCGAGTGGTGTACCATGCAGGCCCGCCAACTCATCGCCAGCGGAGTGCCATCGATACACTTCTATTCGCTCATGGCCGCCCGCAGCGTTGCCCGTGTTGCCCGCGCGGTATACTGATGATTGCATCCCTACGCTATTATACTTATGGAACTCACAAACGAACTCCGCTGGTACGATGCCACCAACTGCGCCATCACCGTATGCGACGCCCAAGGCATCATCGTGTATATGAACGACAAAGCCAAAGAGACCTTTGCCAAACACGGCGACCTCATAGGTCATAATCTCTTCGACTGTCACAGTGCCGCCTCGCAAGAGAAAATAAAGGAGATGCTCGCCACAGGCCACTCCAACGCCTACACGATAGAAAAACAGGGCGTAAAGAAGATGATATACCAAACGCCTTGGAGAGTCGACGGCAAGATTTGCGGCATGGTGGAAATCTCTATGGTTATCCCCGACGAAATGCCCCACTACATCCGCCGCTGACAACCGCCAACGAGCACACAGGCGACTATAACCGGGCTCGTACCGCCATCTTGACAAAACAGTTATTCTCTGCTGCACAGATATTTACTCTATTTGTGCAACAGAGATTTTTCACAACATGCCATATATCGGCATCTCCTGCCATTGCAAGCATAATTTCGCCATAACTTGTATTCCTTTTAATTATTAAGGAGCCTCGGGGCTGAGCCTTACTCGAAAACTCCGTTACCGCTCCTCTCTGCGCTCGCCTTTCACTATCTTTACATAAGATAGGAGGCGGCTCGGTATAAAAAATCATGCCAGCTTGTTTTTCTGCGCTCGCCTTTCACTATCTTTACATAAGACAGAAGGCGGCTCGGTATAAAAAATCATGCCAGCTTGTTTTTTCTACGCTCGCCTTTCACTATCTTTGCAGGATTTCAATATAGAATCTTATCAGACAACAGAATTATGAACCTTCGGAATATACTGACAAGCATCGCCCTGCTATACACGGCTTCCGTCTGTGCCGACATGCCCCGCGACTACTACCCCGACAACATCGAGGGGCGCAACCGCGGCGACCTGAAAACCGAGCTGCACAAACTTATCAAAGAACACGTCCGCATCCAGTATGGCGCCAACGGTACTTGGGTGGTGTTTCGCCAAAGCGACATCCGCCCCGACGGCTCTATCTGGGATATGTATTCGGGCACAGTGCGCTATTTCCCCGCAACGGGCTCGCATCGCGATATGAACATCGAGCATAGCGTACCCAAAAGTTGGTGGGGCGACGACTACCCCTACTCAGTAGATGCCTCCTTCGACCTGCACCACCTCGTACCGGCCGACGCCGATGCCAACTCGGCCAAATCCAACTACGCGCTGGGCGAAGTCGACGGCGTTGCCTCGTATGACAACGGTTACACGCGCATAGGCAAAGCGACAGGCATGCCGTTCAACGTATTCGAGCCGCACGATGAGTACAAAGGCGACTTCGCGCGCATGTACATGTATTTCGTCACCTGCTATCAAGACTACACATGGGTATCGGCAGGTCCCAATATGTTTACGACAGGCACATATCCCACACTCAACAACTACTCGCAAGCTCTGCTGCTCAAATGGCATCGCCAAGACCCGGTGAGCAAAAAGGAGATAGACCGCAACAATGCCGTTTACAGCTTCCAATACAACCGCAACCCATTTATCGACTATCCGCAACTGGCCGAATATATATGGGGCGACTCCACCGAGTATGCCTTCCATTTCAGCGGGGCCGCCACTGCGGCGTCCGAACTCAACATCACGTCGGGTACTACAATCCTGTGCGGCAGTGAGGTCATGGGCGGCAGCCACACCGTTTCATACACCGTAAAAGGCGAATATATCATCTCGCCCATATACCTGTATGTAAGCGGGGCCAACAGCAGCAGCTTCGACATCACACCAACGCAACTCTATCCCGAAGAGGTTTGCGGAGCCGGGGCTACCTTCTTCGTAAACTTCCATCCCCAGGAGTACGGCTTCCATGAAGCCCAACTGACCCTGCAATGCGGCGACCTGCCCGACGATATTATCGTACAGCTACGCGGCCTGTGTATGCCGGTAGAACCCGCCGTAGTATCGGTCGACAACCTCAAAGCAAGTTACTCCAAAACATCGCCCGACATCTTGCTCGCCCTGCGCAACAACAACGAGGCTGTCACATGGTACATCGACAATAATCCCCTTGCCGACAACACATTCTCGCCATCGAGCCTCTCCGCCGGCACCCACACCATCCGTTTCAAGACAGCACATATAACGGGACAAGTAAGAGTCGTAATCACCGAATAAATCAAAGCCGAAATATGTATCGCAACAACTTCCATAAACAATGCACATGGCTCATCGCTGCCATGACATGCCTCACCCTGTTTTTTGCCTGTACCCCCGACAAAGGCATAAACGCCAACCTCTTTGCCATAAACCCCGACGTCCTCACCGTTGCCGAGAGCGAAACGGCTATCATTGCCGTCTCGGGAGGTACCGATTTCGACATCAGTACCGACAACGGCAACGCCGCCTGCACCAAAAACAGCGACGCGACCATATCGGTAACAGGCGTAAAAGTAGGCTCCTGCACACTGACCGTGACAAAAGGCGACGAGTCGCTCACCTGTCAAATCACCATCGAGCGCAGCGCAGCCCAGAAAGACTTCCTCATATACGCCACACCGCGTGTAGAGAATTGGCTCTCTGAGACGCTCAATACCGAGACGACACCGGGACTGCAAGTCTCTTGCGAGAAAGGCATCGATGCCTCGGGCTGGGAGCGCGACGACAACACCACCGCCTACGGATTCTATTTCACCGAGACCGGCCAGTTCTTGCGACTCTCGGCCGAAGGCGACTTCTCGGTGCGCGGCACACTGAACAACGGTATCATCGCATTGCGCGACAATAATAACAGTGCCGTAGAGTATATCTTGTGCGAAAAGGTATCGATTGACAAAGTGAGCGGCGGCAAGCTATGGATAACCGCATCCATGCCCTCGCGTTCCGATATACGCATTGTCACCGAGACCTTCTGACCCCTTCTGCACCGGCTTCATGCCTGCTGACATCCATCGTCTGCAAGCCGCGGCACTCAACAGGCGGCATCCCTCATAGAGACCCGGCCGGGCTGCAACAGATTCCTTCGATTTGTTGCAGCCCGGCCGGATAATTTTTCTTATGTAAGAAACAGCCCTACTCTACTACCACATCATAGCGCAATATGTCATACCGCACCATATAAGGGATACCCGCCGCCCTGACCGGCGGATTCAAATAGTAATAATAGGTCTTGGCCGTATCGAAACTCTTTAACGTTACCACACGCGAACTGCCTGGCATAAGGTCGCACTCAACCAGCTCCTCCCGCGTATGAAACGGCTTGCCATCTTGGGTAGAATAGACAATCTTCACCATCACTCGCGAAATATGATAACATCGCGTCTCATTACGCAAAACAAACGTTTCGCGAGCATCAGACACCCGCTTGGCATAACCATACATCGTGACGGCAAGCGGTGTAAAGGGGACAGCCGGTGTGAGCGCACTGTCGAGAACCAACGGCGGCGGAGTTTCGGCCACCGTACCCGAGCTGCTTTTGTCAGGAGCTACAACGCGCCTATCCGCACCGCTTGCGCCCGACATGCCGGCACATAACGACAGCATCGCAACCCCTGTTGCGTATAATAATCTCTTGCGCATACTTATCAACTTATAATTCGACGTTACTAGCCATACGACAAAGATAAAATAAAACACGCTATCTGCAACCATACTCCACCCATAATCGTGTCACGACAAATAAAACTGCCCTACACCCTTTTATATCCACTTATAATGACCTATCTTTGCAAAAATTTTACACACTAACAATCTAACTAATGAAACAAAAACATCTCACGAAAAAAACAGTGGCACTTTTCCTCATCGCAGGCACTGTATGCCTCACAACCGGATGCGATGACACCTACGACATCAATAAAATCTCGGGCGACATGCAACTCTTCGAGAACGGGCTTACCGCCCCGGTAGGGAACTCCACAAAATTCTATCTGACAGAATTTATCGAAGAAAACGACATCCTTACGGTACGAGACGGCAAATACGCCATACATTTCGAGGGGAACTCCCCTACAACCATCTCCATACCGGAAGTAAAAATAAATCCCATCTCCCCCTCTTTCGAAGATGCAAGCATCAATTTCCTGGAATCCATCAGCATGCTTCCGGGCATGCAAGAAGCATTAGATGCGACAGGCTACACATCCGGGCCACTACCCGAATTGGGTATAGAAATATCGGGCATCATGGCCACTATACCTGAGAAAAGCGAGCCGATAAGCATAAATCTTCCGGAAGTACCGGCCGAGATTATCAGCATAAGCTCCATGCGTCCTGCACCACAAACACTCATCAATGTAATACTGCATTCAGACGG
>UQMR01000097.1 GCA_900542255.1 uncultured Porphyromonadaceae bacterium | reverse complement strand
CATCAGCAGGTAGATTTCGCCGTCACCGGCAGCCGTGGTCACGATTTGCTCTATCTCTTCCGATTCGTAGGGGTAAGAAGGCTTTATGGGAGTACCTATGCGGGGACGGTAGTCGCCCTGCCCCAGCAGCAGGCGGCGGCGTGGCTCGGGTGCCTGCAAGAAGGCGAAGAGTCCGGCAAATTGCATTTTGAAGGTCATGTCGGAATAGTCGGCCTCTAACACATAGAGGTCGCCGCAGATAAAGAGTGTGCGGCTTTGCTGCCTGTCGCGCAGGCGCACCACGACTTCGCCCGAGGTTACGGTCGCGATTACACCGCGAAACAGGATGTTGTCGGCGGCCCGGCTTGTTTCGTCGCCGTAACGATATAGCAGCACGATGTCGCCGTCGCGGAATTTGGGCATGGCCGTCTCTGTCTCTTGCCTGTATGAGAAGCGTAAGAGCGGGTTCTCGTCGCCGGCATGGCTCTCTTGCAGAGAAAGAGGTGCCATAATGCAGCCCAAGGCGCGTTTTTCGGCAATGGAGGCTTGCCATAGTGCGGTAGCGCCCGTGTGTTCGGCGGTCGTGCGCGATACTTTCGACAGATACTGCTCCCGCGAAAGGAAACGATAGAAGCGGTCGAAATAGCGTGCCGAAACCTCATCGGCGCTGAATCGGCGCAATGAGGCGCTTACTTGATACAGGTCGTTCTCGACATATCGCACCAAGGGGTGGGAGGGCTGTTCGTATGCAGGATGCTCCATAGCCTCTGTCAAGGTGCGCAGCGGGTGCTTGTCGGTCGTATAGCGAAGCTCTTCCAGAACGATTCTGTTGCGCACGCCTATGGCCTGTTGCATAAGCGGGAGCGACAGATGGTTCTTGACCAGTGAGTCTTGCTCGTAGCGCGAGTAGAGTGCATAAAAGTCGGGGCGTTCTACCCCCAACGAGTAGTGGAGCATGAGTTGGTAGAGGGAGAGTTGCACCCGGTGCGTATCGACGATGTATCCGCCCGACTTTTTGCCCGATTTCAATTCTATGCCGGCGGCTTGCCGGCCGTCGGTCTGCAAAAAGTCGAGCCGCCCGCGCAACCCCAGGGCCGGGGAGATGAATGTGGGCTCTGTTATACCCTCGCTGCATCGGAGAGAGGCTTTGGGGAACTCCTGTTTTACGGCTTGCAGCAGATGTTTGTGGTGTAAGGCCAGGTCGGTAAAGAACGAGGCATCGATGTCGTCGCACACGGCATATTCCAACGGCGATGAGAGGAAAACTTTCTTTATTGCATCGGCAAGTTCCACCGAGTCGGGGGTGTCGGCATTGACCATCTCGTCGAAAATGAGGTTGGCGGCATTTCCCAACAAGATGTGGCGGTTGAGGTGCCGGGGACGCATGCGGTCGGCAAAATAGAGCTGCCACAGGTGGCCGAAGGAGCGGCAGCATTCGGCCAGGAGGCTGACATCAATCAGGAAGTCGGGCTCTGCTACGATAAACCGCGGTAGGAGGGTGATGCCGTCGTCGGTGGCATCGAGCAGGTGCAGCTTGTTGCCCGGTTGCAGCAGCGGGAGGTAGCCGCCCGTTGCGAGGTCGCCCCCCATCAATGAGATGCGACGCTCCGTATTGTCGGAGCGTCGCACTCTTATTTCGTGGCTCTCCACAGCTTGCACTACGGCATATAGGCACGAAGTGTGGGGTTGCTGCGGGGCATGCACATCCATATCTTGCAGGAGCTTATTTTCCGAGTTTTCCGCCTTTGGTACCGCCTTTCACGCCACTGCCGAGAGCGAAGATGTTTTGTGAGTAACTTACGGTTTTATGGGCTTGCTCGCGTTTCCGCTTCAAGGCGAGCGATACCAGCTTGTCCATCAATTCGTCGAAAGGTACGCCGGTGGCCTCCCACAGATAGAAGGAGAACGAGCCCGGGATGGCGTTTATTTCGTTGACATATATGGCTCCCGAGTTGTCGTCGATCATCACGTCGACACGAGCCACGCCGTGGCACGAAAGCACGCGGAATGTCTCGCCGGCAAGGAAGCGTACCCGTTGTGTTTGCTCCTCAGAGAGGTCGGCCGGGATGCGTTTTTCGCTGGCTTGCATACCGCTCTCGCCTTTGCTGCCTCCCATGTATTTGTCTTCGTACGAGAGAATCTTGCCGCTCTTGATGGGCTCCTCGCATACCGAGGTGGCGTAGTCGTCACAGTCGCCCAATACCGAGCAGTTGATCTCTTTGAGGTTCTCTACCAAATCTTCTACGATGAGGCGTGTAGAGTAACGGCTGGCCTCTTCGACTTTTGTAATCAGTTCCTGGCGGTTGTCGGCGCGGGCAATGCCTACGCTCGACCCTAAGTTGGCAGGCTTTACGATGACCGGATACCCTATCTTGCGCTCTATCTCCTCTACCCACTTGTCGCGAGTCGTAGCCCACTGCTTGTCGGTGAACCATACATAGTCTACCACGGGGATGCCGCTGTGTTCGAGCACCATCTTCATGACAATCTTATCCATGCCTATGGCTGCCGAGAGGGTGTCGCAGCCGGCAAAGGGGATGCCGATGGTCTCTAATAGGCCCTGAAATACGCCGTCTTCGCCGTTCGTGCCGTGCAGTGCCGGGATGACTACGTCGAGGGTCGCTGCAACGGGCGAGCCGAAAAGCGGTTTCTTGCGCCGGTAGAGGTTGTAATCGCCATACTCGGGATTCATGTACACCTCTTCGCAGCGGCTTTTCAGGGCTGCCATATCTTTGTAGTTCGATACCGACAGGAGAGGCTCGCCGCTGTACCAGCGACCCTCTTTCGATATATATATCGGTATGATGTTGTAGCGTGAAGCATCTATGGCATACATGGCTTGCAGTGCTGTCAGTACCGATATCTCATGCTCTACCGACCTGCCGCCGAAGAATACGCCTATTGTCGTTTTCATGTGCTTATGATTTTATAGTCTTGTTTCTGTCGTTTATTTGAATGTGTCGGGCAGGTCGTTTTCATACAGTACCACATCGCCGGCACGGGCTATCTCTACCAGGCGGGCTTGTGCCGTGGCAAAACTGTCGGCGCAGAAGACGCCCTCTACCTTCATGCCTCCTGCTTGTAATCCTTCGAGGATGTCATCTCTGTTGTATGAGCCTACGACCATGACATAATCTGCAACTTTCGCCATTTGTTCGCCGAACCGGCGGTTGTATTCGGCCTGTTTGTTGCCCAGTTCTATCATGCCCGGGGTGATGACGATGCGGCGCGTTGCCCGCACGCGGCGCAATACATCGAGGGCCATGCGAGCTCCATCGGGGTTGGAGTTGAAGGCGTCGTCGATGATGGAGAGCCCTCCGGGCGCACGCTTGATGTTGAGGCGGTGTTCGACCTGTTCTATGCGGCTCACGGCATAGCGTATGGCCTCTTCGGGCACATTCAGGTGCAAGGCCGCGATGACGGCGGCCATGAGGTTCGAGAGGTTGCAGTCGCCCACCAGTTGGGTCGTTAGCGGCAGCCTGTGTCCGCCGCCTACGATGGTAAAACGGGTCTCTACCTCATCGTAAACAATATCTTCTACATGGTAGTCGGCCTTCCCGGCTTCGAGGGCATAACGCAGCACGGGTACGTTGGTGACAGGCCGTGAGGCTACGTAGGGGAAATCGTTGTTGAGTATGCCCAGCCCGTCGGAGGGAAGGGCGTCGATGAGTTCGAATTTGGTGCGCTGTACGTTCTCTATCGTTTTGAACGACTCCAAATGTTGTTCGCCTACCGCGGTGACAATGCCTATCGATGGAGCCACGAGGTCGCATATCTCCTTGATGTCGCCTATCTGCTTGGCGCCCATCTCTACAATGAAGATGTCGTAGTAGGGTTTCATCATTTCGCGTACGGTGCGTATCACGCCCATGGGGGTGTTGTAGCTGCCCGGGGTCATGATGACGTTGTATTTCTCGCTGAGGATGCGGTAGAGATAGTGCTTGGTGCTGGTCTTGCCGTAGCTGCCTGTAATACCTATGATGGTGAGGTGCGGCATGTCGGCGAGGATTTTTTTCGCCTCATTATAGAAACCGCGGTTTATCAGTTTCTCGACAGGTATCATGAGGGTATTGGCACACAGCATCATTACCCAGGGGAAGGCAAGGACTGCTATCAGTGTAAGGGCGGTTGCATATTGCTGTGCATCGGTGGGGAAAATGGCTGCTATGGCAATGGTTACTATCGTAGTCACTACCCATGCTGCCACATAGAGCCTTGTGGCGCGGTGTGTGAATACCACAGGTTTTTTGTAGCGGGTGCGCAGCTCCCTGACGGCAAAGAGGATGAGGGCAATGGCAATAACGGCTTCGATAACCGTTGTGGCAAAGGGGGCGAAACTCGAACCGTAGAGCAGAAGCAGAAAGTAGAGGGTAAGGCTTCGCGGCGAGGAGAGGATGCCGCTGTTGCGCAGCCACCGCAGGTATCGGTTGTTGCGGTAGGAGTTTTGTTGCATCATTTGCAATTCGTAGCGCAGCGCCACAAAGAGGTAGAACAGCAGCGCAATCGTGAATATTACATGTACAATGGTGTGAATCAATTGCATGATGATTGTTTGTTATATATATCTTCTTTGAGGAATGCCATGACTATGGCTCTGAAACGGAATGGATTGTCGAGGAACGAATAGTGCCCGGCATCGTCGATGACCGCTAAGTCGGCGTGGGGGATGAGCCGCAGCATTACCCGTGCTTCACGCAGCGGTGTGGCGGTATCTTTGGCGCCCCATATCAGTTGCACGGGGCATTTGATGAGGGGCATTACGGTTTCGAGGTATTCGTTGACTACTTTTACAAAGATGCGGCGCATCATGCCGTCTACGGCGTTATAGTCGGCCGAGCCTGCCGAGCGGCGCATTTTTCCCAAACGTTGCTCGGCTTTCTCTTTCCCTAAGAGGAGGCGGAGCAGCTGTTTGCCGAGTTTGTATGTATAGACTTTGTAATAGTATTTCAACGACCGGCGAGGCTTTGCTCCGGCGGCATCTGCCAGTATTACTTTATGTGTATGGTTGCGCGATGCGTAGAGGATAGAGACCCGTCCGCCGAAAGAGTGCCCTATCAAGGTGGGCGATTCTATGCCGAGGGCTGCAACAAAGGCTTCGAGCATGCGGGTATATTCTTCTACGCCCCACACGGAGGAGGGTGTCTCGCTCCCGCCGAAGCCGGGAAAATCGAGTGAATATACCGTGAAATGCGGCGATAGCATGCTCTCTATCGAGGCGAGAGTGGTCATATTGCATCCCCAGCCGTGCAGCAATATCACTGCACGTCCCGAACCGCACACTTTGTACTGTACTTCGGTGTCGCAGAGTTTTATACGGGTTGTTGTTGCGCCTTGCATTCTTTTGTGTTTTGGAGCTACAAAAGTACATTATTCTACCGATAAATGGCGTACCCTTGTGAGAGTTTTTCCACGATGGCTCCTTACAGGCTTGTGTGCCCAAGCACTTTTTCGACCACGCGCTCGGGCCTGATTGCTCTCAGGCAGGCATAGTCGCCTCTGTAACAAGGCTTATTGCCGAAGACCGAACAGGGACGGCATGGCAAGTCGCTTTGTATGACGTCGGCCGGAGAGGCGGTGTACCCCAAAAATCCGGCATAGGGGTGTGTTGCTCCCCATACAGATACAACCGGAACGCCGGCCAGTGCGGCAAGGTGCATGTTGGCAGAATCCATCGAGAGCATCACGTCGAGGTAGCTCATCAGGGATAGTTCTACCTTGAACCCGAGGCGTTGTGATGCCAATGAGATGACTCGCGGATAGCGTTCCTGCCACCGGGCGAGGAGTTCGGCTTCGCTGCCGGCACCGAAGAGGAAGATGTGCAGCCTTTCGTGCCGACTTAACAGCGCTACGACGCGCTCCATTTCATCGGGGGGGTATATCTTCCCTTCGTGTTTGGCAAAGGGTGCGATGCCTATCCAATATTCTCCCTCCTTTTTGGGGGGCGTTAGGGCGGACAATAGCCCGGCATCGCCTTTCCCCTCGGGGTATAGAGTCGTGAATTGTGGGGTATAAGGCATTGACATGGCCCTGAAAACGTCGGCATAACGTTCGGCCATAGGCTTCAAGGGGTGTAATTCTTTGTGGTGCCGGCACGTGAGCCGCTTTTTGGATGCGCGCCCTTTGTCGATAACAAAG
>UQMR01000096.1 GCA_900542255.1 uncultured Porphyromonadaceae bacterium | reverse complement strand
TTCCGCCACTCTCTGCTCTCGCCTTTCACTATTTTTGGATAAAATAGGAGGCGGCTCGGCACAGCCCAACTTGAAAACTTCGGTTCCGCCACTCTCTGCTCTCGCCTTTCACTACTTTTGGATAAAATAGGATGCGGCTCGGCACTGCCCAAAACTTGAAAACTTCGTTTTCGTTTGGCTCTGCTCTCGCCTTTCACTATTTTTGTACAGGAATCATACAATATGGCATCACGTAAAGTCTACCTCTTTGCCCCCGAAAACGACATGGCTCTTGCCTCTGGCAAGCGATACTACACACCGCCGCCCGTCGCCCGCAAAATTGCCGACGACCTTTCATTGCTCCCCTTGTGGTATGCCTGCGATGCAAGCCTCGTTCTTTCGCAACACACCCCGCCCTACGACCTGCAACAAACAATCGACTCGTTAGGAATCACCGCACAAGCCATCTCTCACCTCCCTCCCGGAGAATGGGAAGGCTGCCCGTGGGGATGGAGCGACTATATATGCCAACGTCTCGAAAAGGCCGGCATAGAGAAGCATCTGCTCCCCGATGAGCAACAAATTGCCCAGATACGGCAACTCTCGGGACGCGCCACAACACGCGAAATATTACAACGTTTTGCCAGCCTGAAACCCTCTTTCCCGATGCCGCCGCTGCCCGAGGTCTTATACGATGCCGCCGGGATAGAACATTTCGTAAAATCGCACCGCGCCACCCTCCTCAAAGCTCCATGGTCGAGCAGCGGCCGCGGAATCTTACGCGCCGATAACCTGTACGGGAACTCGACAGCCCGACAAGCCGAAGGTATATTGCGGAAACAGGGGTACATCATGGGCGAAGTATTCCTCGACAAGGTAGCCGACCTTGCCTTTGAGTTCCATAGCGACGGCTCACACACCCGATTTGTCGGCTACTCGCTCTTCCATACCGACCGACACGGCTGCTACACCGGCAATATCCTTGCCCCCGACCGAGCCATAGAGAAATACCTGTCGCAATATATACCCCTTGCCACGCTTTACGATGCCCGGCACACTTTGGAGGAGGTAACCGCCGGACTCATAGCGCCACACTACAAAGGCTACTTCGGCATAGATGCCATCATATATCGCCATACCGATACCACTCTACGCCTACACCCCTGTATAGAGCTCAATCTGCGCACAAACATGGGCATCGTAGCCAACCATATAACCCGCAGCTTTGTGGCAGAAGGAAGCAGCGGCTCTTATCACGTAGCCTATGCCCCCTCGCCCCAGCAACACCTGCAACGGCACAGCATCATGCAGGAGAAGCACCCGCCGGTTATCGACAAAGGGCATATCGTCAAAGGATACCTGCCCCTCACTCCATTGCTCGACAACACTGCCTATCAAGCCTATATAATCATCGAAGAAAAAAACTTTTTATAAGTTATACACCAACACATCATTTTATTTATTAAATTTGTTCTCAAAGAGAGGCATGAGAAAGAGTTTTACATCCCCGTAAAAGGAGAAAAAGTCGCCCATCTCCCTGCCTTTTCTTGTAAACATACAGAATTACCTTTCCAAAATCATCACACTATGAGTCATAATCTGGTTATTACCATAGGTCGTCAATTCGGAAGCGGAGGTCGTGAAATAGGCAAGATGCTTGCCGAATTACTGGACATAAAATACTACGATAAAGAACTCATTTATGAGGCCTCAAAGGCGAGCGGACTTTGCGCCGAGCATTTTGAACGCGCCGACGAAAAAGCGCCCAACCGCTTTATCAATGCCGTATCTATGGGTTGGATGGCAGGCATAAACGGCATACCGGCCATAGGAGGGCTGTCGGAAGAGACCATCTTCAAGCTGCAATCAGATGTCATACGCAAGATTGCCGAGGCACATCCGGCTGTCTTCGTAGGCCGATGCGCCGACTATATCTTGCGCAACAACCCCAACTGTTTCAGCGTATTCATCCACGCACCCATGCACGATTGCATACAACGCATCGTAAGCCGCAACACCGGTGTTACCGAAAAAGAAGCCGAAGAATTAGCCGCAAAGCGCAACAAAGTACGGGCGGCATACTACAACTTCTACACCGACAAAACTTGGGGCGACGGAGCCTCCTACGATATGTGCATCAACTCCTCCATCTTAGGTTGCCAAAAAACAGCCGAGTGGATAGCCGCCTTCATAAAAGAGAAAATGTCGCGATAATCACACCCAACAATACTACTGATAAAAATATGAGAAAAAACATCATCATCACCTTGTTAGGCTTATGCTGCATCTGCCACACGGCCGTTGCCGACAAAATTGAGCGCGAAGACGTAGCCATAGGTTTTCGCGGCGGACTGAACATCTCGTCGTCACGCGGCTCCTATCACAACACCCTCGTAAAAGAAATGTCGGAGATAGGAATGGACACCCGGTTCGACAACGAGTTCGGCGGGCACTTCGGCATCATTGCCGACGTAGGCATTACCGACTGGTTCTACATACAGCCGGGTATATATTTCACCACCAAAAGTTTCGACTTTTACCTTTCTGAGAAAGAAAAGGAATTCGATTTCAGTTGGAGACGGCTGTACGAACTATACTATTTGGAGATTCCCGTGCTGGCATCGTTCCGCATCAAACTGGCCGACGACTTCCAGCTGCAACTCAATGCCGGGCCCTTTATAGCCTGCGGTGTGGGCGGTAATGTAAAAGATGTCATCCTGAAAAGCGAAATCGTCGACATAGGCGACTTCTTGGGCAATCCCTTCGTAGAGGGAGAAGGCAACCTTCACCGCTTCGATGCGGGACTGCAATTCGGATTGGGCTTCGAATACAAAGAATTCTTCATTGGAGCAGCGTACGACTTGGGCTTATTCGACATTACCGCCAAAAACCTTGCTTATAATGGCAGCATCCATACCGGCAATATCATGGTAAGTATAGGTTATACGCTGCCGTTAGATTAATTACGCAAGGAGTTACAACAAACACAAGAGACTCTGACAATGCCTTGTCAGAGTCTCTTCTATAAGATGAGCATACAACGCCAAAGAGGCCGACCCCGAAAGTATCCTGGGGTCGGCCTCTTCGATTTTTCACGGGTCCTATGGCTTGGGTAACGCGGGTTGCAGGGAAAGAGCTCTCCCCGCCCGATGAGATTGGGAAAGGCAACGAAAAAGGGCAACCCTTTTGTCATTACCGACTATGGGTCACCCTCTTTATGTCTTGCTGTACCGGCTTTTTACTGAGCAGGTGTTTCGGCAGGTGTTTGCACAGGAGCCTCGGCAGGAGTTTCAGCAGAAGGAGCTGTCTCGAAACCCGAAGTTGCAGGAGCTGCCGGCAAAGTAGGTATCTCTATCAACGATTGCTCTACATCAGAAGCAGCGCGATGCGAAGGCATAAAGAAAACTGTGGCAATACTCAGTACCATGATAATGACGGCAATGGTCCACGTAGCTTTCTCTACAACATCGGTCGTTTTGCGGACACCCATGATTTGGTTCGACGATGCGAAGTTAGAAGCCAAGCCTCCTCCTTTCGATTTTTGTATAAGCACGACTCCTATCATCAGCAAAGAAGCTATAAGAATCAGAATAGTAAGAAATGTTGACATTTTATAGTTTAGTTTTTGATGTTAATAATCAGTTTCTCTAAGAACCGGATTTGGTCTGCAAAGTAAATATTTTTTTCCGGATTATTCAAACTTAACTTACGAATTATTTCCAATGCCTTGGCATACTTACGCTGCCGGATATATATTTTGGCAAGGCTTTCTGTGAAAAGAGGCTCTGAATCAGTCTCTTTGGCAACCTCGGGAAGAGCCGCCAACGCCTGTCTGCCATCGGCAGGAGTTTTCAAAAACATTCGCTCGCCGCTCTCATCGGCTTCGATAAAGCGCGACAAAAGCTCGTCGTCCTGCATGGGCGGCGCATCGGTCGCATCGGGCATAGCCTCCAACATGCTGGTATAATCGTATGCCGGTATGGCCGCAAAACACGAAGTATCGGCCGTATCTTCTCTCTCCGAGAGAGCTGTATGCCCGGCATGCGGTCGCTCCTCTGCCATCTCTGCCCCATATACCGCCCCGACTTCACCCGGCAAAACAATTTCATCTTCCGAGTCACAATCTTTGCCATAAGTCTTCAAAAAGAGATTTATGGCATCGTCGGTAGTCTCGGCACAAGACTCCTTCTCGGGGGGATAAAAAGAGGTAAAGTCGCCCGTTCTTCCCGTCAGCGAAGCCAAACGCTCCAAATCGCCCATCAGGGCGGTAGCCCTTGCACAGAGACCCGCATCGCAATCCTGGTTCTGCTTCAAATAGAGCAACAAGGGCAACGAGAAGTAGGGATAATGCTCGCGCCACTTCTCTACCTGCTCACGAGTGACAGGCTCACTGCCTGCCAGCTGAGGCTCCAACAAGCGGGTCAAATGCAACAATTCGTCCATCTATTTACCAGTTTGCTACCGTTGCATTAAAGATAAGGTCCACCAGTTCATCGGTAATAGTCTCTATAAGGCCATCTTGCACGTCGGTAAGCATCTGGGTGCTCGAAAAATCCTGATAGGCCGAGAAGGTGCGGTCAAAGTCATATTGAGGTTCCTTGGTATTCGTGAAACGCACCTTCACGGTAATCGTAAGCCGTGTCATCGTAGCATACGCATCGGTACCCACAGCCTGCGGCGAAAGGTCATAGCCGGTAATCTCGCCCTCGACCTGCAAGTCGCCGTTTACATCTACCATCTGCAACGCCGTCTGCTGCGTATAGGCATCTTTCAGGGAGTTGGTAAAAACTTCCGAAAGAGGCGGATACACCAATGCCGCCCGGATAGGGAAATCGCTCACCGAGATGGTTTTTATCAAGTTATAGTTGATAGAAGCTCCGTTGAACTTATAGGATATCGTACAAGACGACAGCATTAATATTATCAGGCACGCAGCAAATTTCTTCATATCTCATTCAAGGTTATACTCTTTTATCTTGCGGTAAAGCGTCCGCTCCGAGATGCACAACTCCTCGGCAGTCTTTTTACGTTTTCCATTATTACGGGCCAAGGCACGGCGTATCGTCTCGCGCTCTGTCTCTTCGAGCGAGGCCGGCTGTTCCTCATAATAGTCGGTGGGGATAACCTCCCCATGCGGAATATCTACCTGCTCGTGTACCGCATCGCTCACTTGCATGGCCGGCGGATAGGCTATATGTGTAGTAGTACCCGAAGGGTGTGCTATCATACGAGGCAGCTCGGCAACAGCAGGAGCTTGCCGCTCGGCCAGCAAACGGTCTACGTCGGCCCGCAATTCGCTCAACTCTTTTTGCATCTTGAATATTGCCTCATATATCATTTTACGCTCTTGCTCAAACATATCGGAGCCCGCTTCACCGCCAACCCGCCCGGGATGCAATGCCGGCAGATAGCCCACGGTGTATTGCGGCAGATACCCTTTAAGGATATCGCCCGATATCTCGCGCGAGGTCTCATAGATAGATATTTGCCGGGCTACATTTTTCAGCTGTCTCACATTGCCCGGCCAGCGATAAGACATGAGTATATGACGGGCATCCTCGGTAAGCTGAATAGAGGGCATACGGTAACGCTCGGCAAAATCGGTTGCAAATTTGCGGAAAAGCAAAGGTATATCTTCTGCACGCTCGCGCAACGGCGGCACTTCGATATGTATGGTATTGAGACGATAATACAAATCTTCACGGAAACGGCCCTCGGAAATAGCCTTTACCATATCGAGGTTGGTAGCGGCAACCACACGCACATTGGTCTTCAACACCGCCGAGGAGCCCACGCGCAAAAACTCGCCGCTCTCCAAAACGCGCAACAGCCGTGCCTGTGTCGTCAATGGCAGCTCTCCTACTTCATCCAGAAAAATCGTGCCGCCATCGGCCTCCTCAAAGTAACCCTTGCGGGCTGCTACGGCACCTGTAAAAGAGCCTTTCTCGTGGCCGAACAACTCCGAGTCGATAGTACCCTCGGGTATCGCACCACAGTTGACAGCGATATACTTACCATGCTTACGCACGCTGTATGCGTGGATAATCTGGGGGAAAAACTCCTTTCCCACACCACTCTCTCCCGTGACAAGCACATCGACATCATCGATAGGAGCAATCTGCACGGCCCGCTCTACCGCCTGCAACAAAGAGGGCGTATTGCCTATGATTCCGAAACGTTGCTTTACCTGTTGTATCTCAGATGAAATCATAATACTTCCTTATTCCTTTACAAAAATAATGAAAATACGATAC
>UQMR01000095.1 GCA_900542255.1 uncultured Porphyromonadaceae bacterium | reverse complement strand
GAGATTGAAACGACCGTTCTGGTAATTGATGAATATCTCCAAGTTATCGTCGTTGATGTCGAAAGTAAGGGGTTGCTCGGGCAATTCTTTCAGGGGGTCGAGCAATATTTTTGCCGACACGGCGAAGCATCCTTCGCCTGTCACGTCCATTACCTCGATGGTAGTCGTCATTACGGTCTCCTGGTCGGAAGCTGTAACGACAAGCTGGTTGCCTTTCAGTTCAAAAAGGAAATTATCCAAAATGGCCATCGAATTTTTCGAGTTGATAACTCGGCTGATAATTTGCAAATGCGAGAGCAGCACCGTGCTCGATACGATAAATTTCATAATCTATATGGTTTTCTTGTTTTCTGCTTGCGTGCAGGCGCGAGCCTGCTCCTTGCACCATGCAGCCGCCTTGCCGCAGAGAGTGCATTATACAGGACAAAGATAATGATTTTTTATTTCCCTTTTCCGCTATTGCCCTATTTTCCACAGAGAGCCGGCACAACCTCGGGCAACGTCCCTGCCGCAGCACAGGAACCATCTCTTGCACCGATATAACGGCCTTTCTCACAGAACTGCAACGTGAGGCGATGGCGACAACCGCCTTATCGCGACAGATGCCGTCCTGCCCCTATCATCAGAGGCTATACCGGCGTTCCAGCTCCAACAGAAACTTTTTGGCCGCCATACCGCCGCCATACCCCGTCAGGGAGTGGTTGCTGCCTATCACGCGATGGCATGGCACAAAGATTGAGAGGGCGTTAGCCCCATTGGCATTGGCCACAGCTCGCACAGCCGAAGGGTGGCCTATTTGCGCCGCCAAAGCGGCATACGAGAGCGTCGTGCCATAGGCAATTTCCTGCAACCCGGTCCATACCCGCTGCTGGAAGCCCGTACCGGCAAAAAGCAGCGGCACGCCAAACTCCTTGCGTTCGCCCCTGAAATATTGCTCCAACTCGCGCACGGCCTCCTCTACCACAGGCGACGGGGCTTGCTCGTAACGAGCACCGAGCAGATGTTGCAGGCGACGCTCTACTCTGCCGGGATGCTTCTCCACAACCCAATTACACAAACAGAGGCGGTCGCCCCGGGAGCCTAAGACCAACTCGCCGCATGGCGACTGATAGTGTTGTATGAGTATCTTGTTTTCCATATGGCATTTCTACAAAGTTGCACTCACTCCCGCGCAGAAGGGACTCCCGGCCGCACATCGGGCAAAAATACCGCCACAATACCCAACAGGGGCAACCACGTACTCACCTCGAAGATAAACTCGATACTCGTGGCATCGGCCAGCCAGCCGAAAAAGGCCGACCCGATACCTCCCAGCCCAAACATCAGACCGAAAAATATGCCGGCTACCATGCCCACCTTATCGGGCCGCAGGTCGGTAGCATAGACAACGATGGCCGAGAAGGCAGAGGCGATGATAAGCCCGGTGACAACTGCCGTAACGATAGTGCCCGACAACCCAAGATAGGGCATGACGAGCGTAAAAGGCGCCGCCCCGAGAATAGAGAAAAGGATGACATACTTGCGGCCGTAGCGGTCGCCCAGGAAACCGCCGGCCAGCGTACCTATGGCAAAGGCAGCCAGATAGGCAAAGAGGCAATATTGCGACTGCTGTACCGTAACACCGAATTTCTCGATAAGATAGAAGGTGAAATAGCTGGTCATGCAGGCATTGAAAAAGTATTTGGAGAATATCATCAACACCAGGATGGCCATCGCCCGGTTGACCATACGCCGAGGCAACGTACACGTCGGCACCGGCATGGCCCCGCGCTGCTCGCGCGCCACGGCAAGCCGACGGCTGTACCAATGCCCCACCCTGGCCAATAACGACGCCGCCAACAACGCCGCACAAGCAAACCACCCGACAGCGTGCTGCCCATAGGGTATCACAATCAATGCCGCCAACAGTGGCCCTATGGCACTACCGCCATTGCCGCCCACCTGGAATATCGACTGCGCCAGGCTCTTCTTGCCCCCCGACGCCATCTGCGCCACCCGCGAGGCTTCGGGATGAAAAACCGAGGAGCCGCAGCCTATCACAGCCACGGCAAGGAGTATGAGCAGAAAATCGGTTGCAAAGGCAAGTGCTACCAACCCGGCCAACGTAAAGCACATACCCGCCGAGAGCGAGTAAGGCAGCGGATGGCGGTCGGCATAACTGCCTACGAAAGGTTGGAAAATAGATGATGCCAACTGAAAAACGAAAGTAATGATGCCTATCTGCGCAAAACTAAATCCATAAGAATCTTTCAACAACGGATAGAGTGCCGGAATAACCGACTGTATCATGTCGTTGAGCAAATGACAAAATCCTATCGTAAACAGGACGGCATAAGCAGTACCTTGCACTGCGCCCGATGAATGAGTTGCAGGGATTGGCGAATCTTTTCTCATATCGTTGCAATTCTATCACAACGGACAGGTATAGAAATGTTTTCCCTTTGTTTTAGAGCCATAACCGATGGCATGCGTGGGACAATAGTGATAGCAGGCCATGCAGGTGAGACAGCGGCCTTGCCACTCGGGCATATATCTATCCTCCTTGCCGGGGTTTCTGCGGGTGAGCGTAATATTGCCCACCGGGCACGACTGCACACATTGCCCGCAACCGATGCAAGCGTCGGCATCTGCCCGGAAAGATTTGTCGCTTGTGGCATAGCGGACAAAAAGAGGATATATCACATTCGTTTTGAGGCCGGGCACACTGCCGCGATGGGTGAAATCGCCCTTCTTGCGGGCGACAATGCGGTCTGCGATACGCCGAACGGCAGCCGGAGCCTCGGCCAGCTTCCGGTCGCTCACAGCAGGGGCATCTACATCGAAGCCCGGGAACAGCACATACGTATTGGGCATAATGAGAGAGAAGGCAGCATCGGTCGCTATACCCGCTTTCTGCATCACGCTATTCCACAGTTTGGGCAGATAGCCGACATCGTCGCCGCAAGTGCTCAGCATATAGGTATAATTTTCACCCGCCACATAACCTTTCACGTGCATTCGGGTGAGAACTTCCGCCAAATATTTAGGCATACCCCATGAGTGCACGGGGAAAACGAAACCCAAAGTTTCGCCGGCAGAGAGTGTTATGGTTAAGGGAGCGGCGCCCACCTTCATATATGGCCGCAAATCGACAAGCGTCTGCTCGCCCAAGGCTTGTGCCAATGCAGCAGCCACATAACGGCTGTTGCCCGTTGCCGAAAAATAGAGTATCATGTATAAACGACTTTGATGATAATACGAAAACAAAAATAGATAAAAAAATGGGAGCAGAGGCAACGGGACACCCACACTTTTCAAATTCGACTATGCCGGTCCGCCGCCTGCTTCATTAAATAAACAACGAAAATCACCGATAAAACAGCTTGCTATTCTCTTTATATCCTTGCCCTTGCATTGTGAAGGCAGTGCTACACACCTGCAAAAATAAAAATGCGAAAAGCCAGAAAAGAGATGCTTCAATGGATAACACTTGATGCTACAAAGGCACAAAAAAAGATGCAGACGAAAGGATGACAATAATTCTCCTTCGTCTGCATAATAGATTATTGTTGTTTCTATATCTTGAATCCCCTCCTTGTTTGCAAGATTTACTCTTATTCAAACGTCGACAATACAAAATCAACCATATTGAATC
This sequence comes from uncultured Porphyromonadaceae bacterium, assembly GCA_900542255.1. Taxonomy (GTDB): domain Bacteria; phylum Bacteroidota; class Bacteroidia; order Bacteroidales; family Barnesiellaceae_A; genus Barnesiella_A; species Barnesiella_A excrementipullorum. The sequence continues at coordinate 2,626 of UQMR01000095.1, read as the reverse complement.
GTACTTTGCCAAAAAGCATCAACGATTTTAGCCCTAAATTACATTGGTAAGAATATAATATACCATCGGTATTCTTTTCCAATAGAACAACCATTTCGGGTACCGATAATTGTCTATTTCCTAATGCAAGTTCCACGTTTTGCATTCGATAACACTCCGATATATGTACACCTCCAATGCCTGCACCTCTGATAGTATCTAATTTACAATGAGTAGTGATGTACTCTTTGTTATTCTCAAAGAATCTGTTGTCTAACGAACCATACGAAGCATCACCGGTATCAATATTCATTAACATTTTATTACCATGTATGATGCCTTTGCCCAACAAATTCATACTGGATGAAAAGCAGATGTTTGGAGAGACTTGGCTTCGCTCGGGAGCGACCGATGGAACTGTAATGTTATGATTAACAAAATCAATGGTCAGGTCTTTGAGTTGTAACATCAGTTCGCTACCTACAACAATATCGAAACAGTCAATATATTTGTCGGCCTCTTCGTTGTTGGTTGTTATATTTATGACATAAAAAGGAACATCCGTAACAGTCATATCTCCAATTTTCAATTCCTTGGCTATTGCGTAACCCCCATTTTGTATACCTACTCCACCAACAGTACTAGATGCATCAAGCGGAATTAAATTATATTTAAGGGCCATTGATTCTGAGATAATATTTACTCCTGCTCCTGTGTCAAAAGTAATATCGGCCTCAACTCCATTAATATAACTCTCTCTTAGATGCATCAATACCGAATTATTCTTTTCCGGACCAACAGGTACAATCTCAAATGGAATGGTTCCTGCCGAATTTTCAAATGTGATTTTATATGGATTGTATGCAGACAGTGCTTCGTACTGATTGATAAATTGCTGCACACCCGCAATGGATGTACTATCAAGATAAGCGCGTATGGAGCCGAGAATTGAAGATAACATTTTTGCAGCACTCTTGTTATCTCCAATCCTGCTTAAATCCATTGCAAACATCATAGAGGAACTGAGCATATTGCCAAGATCGAGATTTTCTGACTGGGTGTCGAATAATTCCGTAAACGCAGGAATAGAAACATCGGGACGATTGAGCCTGTTTCCTATAAGGCAACGGGAGAATATTTCAAAAAAATCGCTGATTGAATCTCTGGGTTCTGTCTGATATAAAGAATCCAATGCAAACCAGTCTGAATTATTCATGGCATCAGCTATCTTTTCATCCGAACTTTGACTATATCCAAATGAAAATGAACCTAAACATATCCATGCTGCAAGAATGAGTCTCTTCATAATCTGTGTTGTATTATTGTTTAACATTATCATTACTATCGTAATCCTACCTACAAAGAAGCGTGGAGGTGATATAACAATAGCATCTGACCAAAGTTCGTCAAAGATTTGTTTTCCTCCGTATATTTCCCCTTGTCTGTAAACCGTACATTGATTTCTATTCTACCTTGCAAACCTTGATAGGAAAGATTACTTGATCCTGTGATTACATCACCGGGTTGTTCTCCATTTTCATTATTGATGCTATTATAAGCAAAAAGGTACATTTTCGCATGACACGGGTCTTCGGTCTTACGTATTTCCAATGTGCCATTATAAATTTTATGTTGAAATTGACGAAATATTCGGATGGTTTCATCTGTATCGGTATTATCCGTTTCATTAATGAGTCTCACTAAGTTGTTGAAATATTCCTCACGAACCTTACTCCGGATGCGTTGCCATTCCACCAACTCTTCTACCTCACGGACACGATTTGAAATCCGAGTGTCTATATCAAGACCAACCAAAATACGGAGATGCTTATCAGTGAGCTTATCGGCAAGCTGTATGTATCCCGAAAAATAGAAATAGCCCACAAGAATATCTACGGCATCCGATTTGGGCAAGATACCCGTGATAATGTCCGAGAGCAGACGATCTTTATTGGTTATGAAACTATGTGCCATATTGAACCATGTTTTGTATTCTTTATCAATCAAAAATAATAGTTTCGGTCATATCAACATTTATTCTAGCCATACCGTTAACGATTATTTTTCCATACCAATGTTCTAAATCTATTTTGCAACTCACTCAATCGTTCCATAATCTCATCGAAAGAAGGTGCATTGGCATAGATGAAGCCGATTTGCATCTGCTTATAGTCGTCACGCAAAATATCTTCTATGCTTTCAGGAGGCAGGAACGATATTGTGTGTGGAAGATGACTCGTATAATCCAATCCACTCCATGCTGTGAACTTTTTACGATGAGACACAATGTCTTCATATAGTTGTACATTCTGCATCGCTTCCATTGCAAACGGCTTGTCCATCATTTTAACAATATCATACATGTGCCGTGTGATACGTTCGATATGTGTACAGCCGTTGGGACGGTTAAACTCTTCATGCAAAAGAAAAACCTTTTCCATGAATGTCCGTCCCGGCACTACGGTAGAGACAGTAAATGTCGGTAATGAAAACTCTTCATCCGGATAGGCATCTTCTATCATAGAACGCATTTCTATCTGTTCCGACGGTTCCATGAGAGAACGACAACTTATCTCAACTTTGACTCGCTCCGGTATATATTGCATTTTCGTTTGCAGCACTGAATTATACTCGACAAACAGGACTA
>UQMR01000094.1 GCA_900542255.1 uncultured Porphyromonadaceae bacterium | reverse complement strand
CCTGCTCGACGAGGTACGCATACCCGCCGGCACGCTCAAAACCGATGAGTCATACGCCCGCATCATCGATGGCGGAAACGATTGGGAAATCAAAGGCGGAAGCGACGATAAATACGTCACCCCCAGCACGAACAACAAGACTCTCGACAAAAACGAGAAAATGGAGAAGTTCGAGAAACACGACAAAAGCGGTATCGGCATGTCCATTACTGCTATGATGGTTGTGTTTGTCGGCCTCATCCTGCTATACTTAGTCTTTAAGCTCATCAACTTTGCCGGCACATACCATGCCCACAGCAAAGCAGGTAAGACAAAAGGCCTCAGCCCCGAGGAAGTACGCGCCGAAATGCGCAAAGGAGACACTCCGGGTGAAGTATTTGCTGCCATTGCCCTCGCTATGCACGAGATGCAAGAGGACGTACACGACGTAGAAGAGACGGTACTCACCATACAACAAGTACAACGTCGATACTCTCCGTGGAACTCCAAGATATACACCTTGCGGGAAACTCCGCACAAGTAACCATTGTAACACCTGCTAATAAATAACAAAAAAATGAAAGAATATAAATATACCATCAACGGCAATATTTATAAGGTAAGAATTGGTGAAATAGAAGAAAACATCGCGCACGTAGAAGTGAACGGCACCAACTACCTCGTAGAGATGGAAAAAGTAGTGAAACCTGCCATCAAACCGCTCGTGAAGGCTCGCCCCGCTGCTCCCACAGCAACGCTGAACCGTCCCGCTACAAACACCGGCAAGAGTGGCATCAAATCGCCCCTGCCCGGCGTTATCCTCAATATTAATGTCAACGTCGGCGACACTGTAAAGAAAGGCGACACCATCATCATCCTCGAAGCCATGAAGATGGAAAACAGCATCAAAGCCGACCGTGATGGCAAAATCACAGAAATCAATGTAAAACAAGGAGAATCGGTACTCGAAGGAGCCGTACTCGTAACAATAGAATAATATGGGCGAATTTCTTGATTTCCTGCAAAACAATTTGGCAGACTTCTGGGGATACACCGGTATAGCCAATGCCACAATCGGGCATCTCGTGATGATTCTCGTAGGCATAGGTTTCATCTACCTTGCCGTAGCGAAAGAATTCGAACCTATGCTGCTCATACCCATCGGGTTCGGTATGCTCATCGGCAACATTCCCTTCAACATGGATGCCGGATTGCAAGTGGGTATTTACGAGCAAGGCTCGGTACTCAACATCCTGTATCAAGGCGTTACTTCCGGATGGTACCCTCCCCTCATCTTCTTGGGTATCGGAGCCATGACCGACTTCTCCGCCTTGATATCCAACCCTAAACTGATGCTCATCGGCGCAGCTGCACAATTTGGTATCTTCGGCGCATACATGCTGGCGCTTGCCTTAGGGTTCGACCCCATGCAAGCCGGTGCCATTGGTATCATCGGCGGTGCCGACGGTCCTACAGCCATCTTCCTCTCGTCGAAGCTGGCTCCCAACCTTATGGGCGCAATCGCTGTGTCGGCCTACTCCTACATGGCATTGGTACCTGTGATACAACCGCCTATCATGCGACTGCTCACGACCAAGAAAGAGCGTGTCATCCGCATGAAACCGCCGCGCGTCGTATCGCACACCGAGAAAGTAATGTTCCCCATCGTAGGTCTGTTGCTCACTTGCTTCCTCGTGCCATCGGGTCTGCCTCTGTTGGGTATGTTGTTCTTTGGCAACCTGCTCAAGGAGAGTGGTGTTACACGTCGTTTGGCTAACACGGCAAGCGGTCCGCTCATCGATACGATTACCATCCTGCTGGGTCTCACCGTAGGTGCTTCCACGCAGGCTTCCGAGTTCTTGACACTCAATTCGATACTTATCTTTATCCTCGGAGCTTTCTCGTTCTTCGTGGCAACGGCATCGGGAGTTCTCTTTGTTAAGTTCTTCAACCTCTTCTTGAAGAAAGACAACAAGATTAATCCTCTCATCGGTAATGCCGGTGTATCGGCGGTGCCCGACTCTGCGCGTATTTCACAAATCGTAGGTTTGGAATACGACTCTACCAACTATCTGCTGATGCACGCCATGGGCCCCAACGTTGCCGGTGTTATCGGCTCGGCCGTAGCAGCCGGTGTATTGTTAGGATTCCTCCTGTAATACCCGCCTGAACACAGAGATAGGGAATAAACAAAAATTCCCTATCTCTGTTATATCAAAAAAAGAAATCAACCAATACAGAAATCACAATGCTCTCATTTCAACAACTTTTCTTGCTCTATCCCACAAAACCGCAAAACCCCGAAGACTTGCACGCCCAAGAGATATTAGCCCCATACATCGAACAATTTCACATCACAATTACCAACGGACACATAAAAATCGGCGACAACGACAACCTGCTCAACACACTTCCCATCAACCACATACACGCCATCATCGACGACCCCGACTATATATACATCGTATTACATTCGAGCATCTATCTACTCTGCAAAGAAAACGGCGAAGTAAAAATTCATCTCAAACTATAACCCCCACTCCCCCGCGATTACATACACGCCCTATATCGCCATCCACCGCGGCCAACTACCCGCACAAGCCATCCCGGCCACACCATAAGAGAGCATCGGCCGCACTCCCCCCGCAAACCCACAAAACAGCTGCACAGAGAGCCCAACAAGTACACACTTTCCTATCGAAATATTCCCTGGCGCCTGCGCATAAACAAGCAGTACGCCAATATGACAACAAAACAAAACAACGGTACGACAAATCCCGTTGCCATATCATAACGGTCGCCTATTACTCCCATCACCACCGGCGCAACGGCCCCACCCACGATACTCATGATAAGATACGACGACGCCCTCTTGGTATGCCGCCCCACCCCTTTGATGGCAATGGCAAATATCGTCGGAAACATCACTGACTCAAACAAATAGCACAAGAACAAAGCAGCCATCGAAACTTCATTCAGTCGGCACACCACAAGCGCCATCGTCAATACGGCACCCACGGCACACACCGTAAGCAAGCGCACCGCCGAGATATACTGCATCACCCAGCTGCCGAGCATCCTACCTACGACAAACAAACCCATACCGCCGAAAGAGAGCATCAGACCGGCACTCTTGGCCGACAAACCCGAAACCTCCTCAACAGCATAATTGATGAAAAAGCTGTTGATACCCGTCTGTGCCGCAACATAAAAGAATAGCGCCACCACTCCGAATACAAAATGCTTATACGAAAACAAAGGCCGTTCTGCGACATCGGTCGTCTCATCGGCACAAGATTCTATCTCCGGCAGCCGCACCCGCGAGAATAGCACAGCCACACACAGCACCACCACACCTATCACGGCATAAGGCAACGACACACTGCTACCCTCCTCGCCGAGCACCAATAAGCTGCCCACCAAAGGACCGCATATCCACCCGAATCCGTTGAACGACTGTGCCAAGTTAAGACGTCGGGCAGCCGACTCCTTCTCGCCCAACACCGTCACATAGGGATTAGCCGCCGTTTCAAGGCAGGTAAGCCCGCAACCTATCACAAAAAGCGAGAGCAGGAAAAACTCAAACGACATCAACCGTCCGCCGGGAATAAACATCAAGGCACCTATGCCATACAATAACAAGCCCACAACCACGCCCACACGGTATCCGAATCGCTCCATGATTTTGCCCGCCGGCAAGGCCATCAGGAAATAGCCCCCGTAGACCACGGCCTGTACAAGCCCCGAACGCCCCTTCGAAATCACCAAAACATCTTGAAAATGCTTGTTGAGGACATCCAAGATGCTATGGGCAAAGCCCCACAGGAAAAAAAGCGACGTCACAAGGATAAAAGGGATCAGATAGCTGCCGCCATCGCGCATACCTACAATAGAATTTTTCCTTTCGCGTGTCATAGAATTTTATATTTATCTCCGTATCAAACTGTTTTTCATGTTTCTCGTCTTAATATCCATCTCGCAGCACTCACAGCTGTCCACAATACGATCACCCTGTCATTCAACTCCGGCTCACTTGCAAGCCGTTGCGACTGAGCGACATCTCCACAAAACGAGCCTTGTCATTAGGCTTGTTGCTTTCGAGAATAGAATGTATGCGGGCTGCCGCCGACGGGTCGCGTGCCACCATATAGAGGTAACCCCCGCCACCGGCCCCCGGCAATTTATATCCCAGCGTATAGGGCGCTATCATCTCTATTATCCTCTCCACCTCGGGCGGATTAGTACCGCTGTCGAGCAACTTGTTCTGCTCCCACGTACGGCCTACCAGCCGTCCCATACGGTCAAAGTCGTTACACAACACCGCCTCATACAACTCCGAGGCATGCATCTTCATCGCCTCCAACATCGACAGATGCTTGGCCGAGTTCAAGAACATGCCGCGTACAATCTCCGCCAGGATATTTTTGGCCACCCGGGTGATACCCGTGTAATACAACAAATGGCACGGCCTATACTCGGCATCGGTAAAGAGCGTATCGGGCAACCAGCGCACCACCGGCAACTGGCCGGCGCCACGCACCGTCTGCAGCAACTTTATCCCGTGCAGCACTCCGCCATATTGGTCTTGCCATCCGCCACCGGTCGTCAACAACTGTTCCAGCACCATCGTACGGCGCGCAATCTCCACCTTGTCCCACGCCAGCGAACAGAAATCGGCCAAAGCACCCAGCACCGTCGCAGCCAATATAGAACTCGTTCCCATGCCCGAACCGGCCGGAATGGCTGCCAGCAACGTAACCTCGATACCCGACCCAAACGCCTGCAACTGCTGCTGCAAGCTCGCATACTTCTCGGCCGAAAAACGCGGTACGAAACCGGCCAATGCCAACGCCGCTTTCGGTATAGAGAATGGCGAACCCACGCGGGCGAAGTCTTCCAGTGCGGCATAGTCCGTCACATGCTCTTCGGCGCCCAAGTCTATCGAGCGCATCACAATACGCAGCTCCTTGCAACGCTTCACATACACCTGTATAGGCGGCTGCCCGTTCAAGTCCACTGCCATATTCAACACACTGCCGCCCGCCAACATGCAATACGGAGGCGTATCTGTCCATCCGCCCGCGAGGTCTATGCGCACCGGCGAACGCCCCCACACAATCTGGTCGGGATAAACGCCGCAACGGGGATAAACCCGCGCTTCGGGCAACGAAGCCACCACAGCGTCGCGCAACAGACCGAAAGCCTCACGCTCATACGCCCCGCATGCAGCATCGCCTTTCAGCCGCAGCACCTCGGCCCTGAACATCGCATCGGGGATGCGCGTCATCACCGGCACATCGGCACCAAGCGGCGACGGCAACGGCAGAGAACGAGCGGCAAAACATTGTGCCGCATCTTTCAAGTCGCATTGGTAAAAGACACTATTCTTGTAATTTCGCGATAAAGCCATCCAACTCTCGTCGCGGAACGCTTCGCGCTGCGCATACAGGCGGTCTAACCGTGCCGAAGCCGAAATCTCATCGGCCGAAAGACGCGGCAGCGAGAGCCACAACGAGCGGTACTCCTCAACGTCGGGCCTGTCTATCATGAAATGCAACATCCTGCCCAGCTCATCCACATCGCGGCACACCGGGAAAAGAGGCATCCCCTGCATATCGTCATACGGCTCCAAGAGCGAGCACTCTATACCTCGCAATGCAAGCCATTCGGTCAACGGCATACCGCAAAAAACAGCCTGCTGCATATTGCCTTTGAAGGCGTCGTTCATACCATACGGACGCGCCACATAGGCCGTCTCGCCATAGGGCACCACATCGACGCACACGCCGGCCGGCAGTGTCAAAGACCAGTCGTTGCGCGGCACACCCGTGACAAGATGCCGTTCACTCAGCTTCCATCCCCGCGACACATGGCTGTTCTCTATCCACAACTCGCCATTCCGGGGGAGCAGCGGCACATCCACGACAGCATTCTGCACAAACATAGCCGCATGAGGCTTCACACGGCGGTGCATAATATCGCGCTGGTCATTCACCAGATTCTGTATGGAGAGCGTCGAAGAGATCAGCTCGCGACTCGTACCATAGTGGTAAAACTCGCCGCCCGGCAAAGGCAATATAGCCACACTCAACGCATTCAGTTCGGCATCCTCTATACCCGGATGCAACCCCAAGGCACACCCGAAGTCACTATACAAATCATAAAACGAGAGTCGTCCCTCCCGATAAGAGCGCCGCGACAACAGCTCCACAGCCCTGTCGCTCAGCAGCCATATACCTATGTCCATCAGCGAATAATGCGTAGCCGCCCAACCGGCCAACACCTCTACCGAAGGCTTCTGCAACATAAAATCGAGCGAGCCCGGCACCTCCCGCGACGACAGGAAAACCCCGTGGTTTTTGGCCAGCATCGGGTCAACCCACAAGCCGAAGCACACCACATCCGC
>UQMR01000093.1 GCA_900542255.1 uncultured Porphyromonadaceae bacterium | reverse complement strand
AAATGCTTATCCGGTAAGCTGCGATGTGAAAAAGAGGGCTGTTGCGTATGTTTTGGCTCCTTGTGTGCGCGGTGTCTTCCTGTCGCCGATGTTACAGGAAGAGGTGCTCAGGGTAGGTTATGTCGTGCAAAAAGAGGGCGTTGCCGGGCATGGAAGTACCGGCGCAGCAGCGGTCTTGGGCCTCTATGATATGGCAAAAATCCTCTACCGTTATTTTATGCCTGCCTACCTCTACCAGTGTGCCTACGATGGCGCGTACCATGTTGCGCAGGAAGCGGTCGGCGGTGATGGTGAAGGTGTAGCCCTCTCCCTCGCGCTCCCAGCGTGCCTCGGTGACGGTACAGTTGTTGGTCTTCACATCGGTGTGTAGCTTGCTGAATGAGGTGAAGTCTCTATATGCTGTCAGGCGCCGGGCGGCGGCATTCATCGCTTCGTAATCGAGCTCGCCTCGGTATTGCCAGGCGTATCGTCCCGTGAAGGGCGACTTGTGGTCGGTGGCGTAGTATTTGTAGGTGCGCGACAGGGCGTCGAAGCGGGCGTGAGCCTCGGCGATGACAGGCCGGCAGCGGTATATGGCGATGTCGCGCGGCAGTATGCTGTTCAGCCTGTTGCATAGGGCCGCGGTGTCGGGCAGGGGATTTTCGGTATCGAAGTGTGCCACCATGAGCCGCGCGTTGACCCCGGCATCGGTGCGCCCTGCACCCGTTATGGGTGTAGGGCAGCGCAATGCCATGCCTAAGGCCCTCTCTATGCACTCTTGCACGGTAGTGCCGTTGGGCTGTATTTGCCAGCCGTGGTAGGCTGCTCCGTCGTAGGCGAGATATAGAAAGTATCGCATAGCTCGGTGTGGGGGCGGTTGCGACGTGCGTCAATCGGTTTCTAAGTAGGTGTAGCCGTAGAGTCCCGAACGGTAGTTCGAGAGGAACTCGCGACCCTCCTCGGGTGTGATGATACCGGCCTTCATAGAGGTGGTTACCCATGTCTCTACGCTGCGCACCAGCTTCTTGGGCGAGAATTGTACGTAGTCGAGTACCTCGGCCACCGTTTCGCCGTCGATGATTTGGTCTATCTCGTAACGGTCCTTATATACACTGATGTGTACGGCATTGGTGTCGCCGAAGAGGTTGTGCAAGTCGCCCAGTATCTCCTGGTATGCACCCACGAGGAACACGCCTATGTAGTAAGGCTCTTTGCCTATGGTGTGTACGGGCATGGCGCCGGGCGTCATGTTGTTGTTGGTGATGAAGTTGGTTATCTTGCCGTCGGAGTCGCAGGTGATGTCTTGCAGCGTGGCCAGTCGGTCGGGACGTTCGTCGAGCCGCCCGATAGGCATGATGGGGAATATCTGGTCTATTGCCCACGAATCGGGCAGCGACTGGAAGAGCGAGAAGTTGCAGAAATACTTGTCGGGCAGCAGCCGTTGTATGGCACGCAGCTCTTCGGGGGCATGTTTCATGCCGAGGGCCATCTGGTTTACCTCTCTTGCGATAGACCAGAAGAGTTTCTCTATCTGCGCGCGGGTGGCAAGGTCGAGCATCCCGAGGCTGAAAAGGTCGAGGGCTTCTTCTCTGATTTGCAGCGCATCGTGCCAGCTTTCGAGCATGCGGGGCATGTTCATGTTGTCCCATATATTGTATAGCTCTTTGGCCAGCTCGTGGGCATTCTCGTCGAGCTCCTCACGGTCTTCCCAGATGGGGAGCGAAGTGGTTTCGAGGACTTCGAAGATGAGTACCGAGTGGTGTGCCGTGAGCGAACGGCCGCTCTCGGTGATGATGTTGGGCTGTGGCAGCTTGTTTTTGTTGCAGGCGTCTACGAGGGTCGATACCGAGTCGTTGACATACTCCTGTATGGAGTAGTTCATGCTGCTTTCACTCGATGAGGAGCGCGAGCCGTCGTAGTCGACGCCCAGGCCGCCGCCAATATCTACGAAATCGACCTTGAAGCCCATTTGTTGCAGTTGCACATAGAATTGTGCGGCTTCGCGCAGCGCATTCTTGATGCGGCGTATTTTGGTTATCTGGCTGCCTATGTGGAAGTGGATGAGTCGCAGGCAGTCGGTCAACTTATGTGTTTGCATAAATTCGAGCGCTTCGAGCAGTTCGCTCGAATTGAGCCCGAACTTGCTGCCGTCGCCGCCCGACTCTTCCCACTTGCCGCTGCCCGAGCTGGCCAGTTTGATGCGAATGCCTATGTTGGGACGCATGTTGTAGCGTTTGGCTATCTCGGCAATGAGACGCAGCTCGTTGAGTTTCTCGACAACGAGGAAGATGCGGCGTCCCATCTTTTGTGCCAGCAAGGCCAGTTCTATGTAGGTTTCGTCTTTGTAGCCGTTGCAGATGATGAGCGAGTTCTTGTCGGTATTGATGGCAAGTACGGCGTGCAGCTCGGGTTTTGAACCGGCTTCGAGGCCGATGTTGAATTTCTTGCCGTGGCCCACAATCTCCTCTACCACAGGCTTCATTTGGTTTACCTTGATGGGGTAGATGATGAAGTTTTGCGCGGTATATCCATACTCCTCGGCTGCTTGTGCAAAGCAACGCGAAATCTTCTCGATGCGGTTGTCGAGAATATCGGGAAAGCGTATGAGGATAGGAGCTGTCATGTCGCGTAATTGCAGCTCGTCCATCAGTTCGCGCAGGTCTACCGAAGCGCTGTTTTCGCGCGGTGTTACTTGCACATGCCCTTTCTCGTTGATAGAGAAGTATTTCAATCCCCAACCGTTGATGTTGTACAACTCGGCGGAATCTTCAATGCGCCATTTTCTCATCTCATTAAAGTGTAATGTTTTTTGTATAATTATAAAAAATCGCACCGCTGCAAGCTGAGGCTTACAGCTTTTTTGCAAAAATACGCATTATTATCGGATTAGCCTCTATTGTACGTTACATTTCTGACAGGCAAGCCTGCACCATCCGCGGTTGCGGGCGATGCAGGCTGCTATGAATTGCGCGGGTTCTCCCCGGCCTGTATGCGTGGCTGCTAAAATACCAAAGCAATGCCTGCGCTGAGCGAGTGTCGCAAGTTGTCGCTGATATCGTAGTAGCTTTGTTGTGTCGTTTCGTTATTCACGAGGATGTTGGTGCCGCCGAACTGTTGCAGGTTGTAGCACAGCTGGAAGTTGAGCCCGAAATGTTTTCTGAACATGATGCGGTAGCCTACGCCCAGATTCCACAACCAGCCGTAGTTGAGCCCCTCGTAACGGGTCTGCTCTTGCCCCATGCTCCATGTGATGCTTTTGCCCGGGCCTATGGGTGGGGCATAGCCGAGGTCGGTGAAGGCGTAGAAGCCGGGCACTTTTTTCAGCGGCGAGTAACGGAAGGTGGCATATATGGGCAGTGAGCCGTGCGAGCCTGTCTCGCAGAGTGTGAAGCCTACGCCCGCTCCTGCCGACATTTGGGGGGTAATGTCATACATGAAGTTGAGCAGGATGGTGTTGCTGTACATTTTGTACTGGTCGCGATATACGCATTCGCCCAACATCTGTTCGTTGAGTCCCAGTCCGTAACGGTAGCCGAGTTCGGCATGAAATTGCGCTTGCGAGGGCAGGGCTGTCCATAGCAGGAGCGCGGCGATAAAGGCGGTAAGTTTTGTTTTCATACAGTTCTGTTTATGTCTCTTTTTGAGTTTTCTTTACAGGGTATCAGAATACGAAGCTGATGCTTGCGCCCAACGAGTGGCGCAGGAATGCTGCGCTGCCCGAGTATCCCTCTTGGGGTATCATATACGCTTGTGGCTCGCGGTAGATGAATTGGTTCAGCATATAACCGAGTTGCAGGCTCAGCCCGAAGTGGCGGCGGAACATCACGCAATACCCCGCGCCGGTGTTGAATACCCAGCCGCGCGGGATACTTTCCGACCCGAACGACGGGGCGTAACCCACATCGCCGAAGAGGAAAAAGTTGCGATGCTTGACGATGGGGCGGTAGCGGATGATGCCGAGGAACGCAAAATTTTCGTGGACGGGGTATCGTTGCAGGTTTACAGCTCCTGCCACACCGGCGGTGATGGCAGGAGTGAAGTCGTACAGTGCGGCCAGCCGGAAGGTAAATCCCATCATGCCGTGCCGCGTAGCGCTGTCGTGGAACGTTGCGCCGCACTCCTGCTCGCACAGCCCCACGCTGTAACGCAAGTCTATCTCGGCATGGAACTTGTCCAGCGGCGTAGGCTTCTCGTCGGGAATAAAAAAGCCCATGATAAGTGATAGCAGTAGTGCGAGCATAAGCTGATGTATGTAAGGGATATTAGAATACCAAACCTAAGGTGAAAGCCAGCGAGTGGCGCAGATTGTTGCGATCGAGAGTGAAACTCTTGTTGGTATATCTTTCGTACATGGTTGTTTTTACACCTTTATATTGCTGCATGAAATAGCTGGGCTGGAAGTTGAGCCCGAAGTGTTTTCTGAACATCCATCTGTAACCTATGCCCGTATTTCATATCCATCCTTGCGGCATGCTGCGCTTGTCTTTGCAGGGTATGGTATAGCCCAAGTCGGTAAAAATGTAGAGCGGCGTATGGCTTTTGATGGGGCTGAAACGCACGGTGGCAAACACCGGGAAGGTGTATAATTTATGGTATTCGGCCATACCGGCGCTGATGCCTATTCCTGTTGCGATTTGAGGCGTTATCTGGTATATGGCTGTTAATTGCAGGTAATAGTTGTGCATGTCGTATTCGGCAATGTACAGCTCGCGACCTATCATCTGTTCGCGTATTCCTAAACAGTAGCGGTAGTCGATACCTACATGAAATTGTGAGTAGGCTGCCGGGGCAAAAAGAGCGGAGGCTATCGTTATTAGCCATATTGAGCCGATGAGGTTGTGCTTCTTCATGATATTTTCTATTTCACAAAGTCTGTTTATCTATATTTGTCATAAGAGCATGGCAGTGCTGCGAAAAGTGCTTGTCGACAGTATAAATCGATAGTTTTATCTATTTTGTTCTTATGGTTTGACAAATATATTGAATATGATGTTCTTTTCAAAAAAATATCGGGAATGTTTTTGAAAAAAATATATATATAATTTGGATAGTGGGCATTATGAACAGCAAAAAAATACCTGCGCTGCATCGAGCGGCGCAGGTATTATGGTTGCACAAGGCGCTGAGCCTTGACGTATGTGGAATCTTAGAATTCGGCCGATTTGGGCGTACGCGGGAAGGGTATCACGTCGCGGATGTTGGTCATACCCGTCACGAAGAGTACGAGGCGCTCGAAGCCGAGTCCGAAGCCCGAGTGGGGAGCTGTACCGAAGCGTCGGGTGTCGAGGTACCACCACATATCTTTCATAGGTATGTTGAGCTCTTCGATGCGTTGCAGCAGCTTGTTGTAGTCGGCCTCACGTTCCGAGCCGCCGATGATTTCGCCGATACGGGGGAAGAGCACGTCCATGGCGCGGACGGTCTTGCCGTCGTCGTTGAGCTTCATGTAGAATGCCTTTATCTCTTTGGGATAGTCGGTGAGGATAACGGGTTTCTTGAAGTGTTGCTCTACGAGGAAACGCTCGTGTTCCGATTGCAGGTCGGCACCCCAATATATGGGGAACTCAAATTTGTGGTGCGACTCTTCGAGTATCTTGATGCCCTCGCTGTAAGGCAGTCTTACGAAGTCGTTGTCGACTACGAAACGCAGGTGGTTTATGAGCTCCTTGTCGTACATCTCGCAGAGGAAATTGAGGTCGTCGGTGCAGTGATCGAGGGCATAGCGGATGCAGTATTTCAGGAAGTCCTCGGCGAGGTCCATGTTGTCGTTGATGTCGTTGAAGGCAACCTCGGGCTCTATCATCCAGAACTCGGCCAGGTGGCGCGGCGTGTTGGAGTTTTCGGCGCGGAACGTAGGACCGAAGGTGTATATGCCGCCCAATGCCATGGCGCCAAGCTCGCCTTCAAGTTGTCCCGACACGGTGAGGCTCGTTTGCTTGCCGAAGAAGTCTTGCGAGTAGTCGATTTTTCCTTCCTCGGTGCGCGGCAGGTTGTTGAGGTCGAGCGTGGTTACCTGGAACATGGCGCCGGCACCCTCGCAGTCGCTTGCCGTGATGAGCGGTGTGTTGAGGTAGAAGAAGCCGTGGTCGTTGAAGTATTTGTGTATCGCATAGGCGAGGTGGTGGCGTATGCGCAGTACTGCGCCGAAGGTATTGGTGCGGGGACGCAGGTGTGCTATCTCGCGCAGAAATTCGAGGCTGTGCCCTTTCTTTTGCAGGGGGTATTCGTTGGGGTCGGCGCTGCCGTATACCTCTATGTGGTCGGCCTGTATCTCGGCGGCCTGTCCTTTACCCATAGATTCTACCAATTTGCCGGTGACGCAGAGGCAAGCGCCTGTGGTGACGGGTTTGAGTTGCTCTTCGTCGAACTTGGCAAGATCTACTACGATTTGTATGTTCTTGATAGTGCTACCATCGTTGAGGGCAATGAAACTGACGTTTTTGTTGCCGCGACGAGTGCGCCCCC
>UQMR01000092.1 GCA_900542255.1 uncultured Porphyromonadaceae bacterium | reverse complement strand
TAGAGCATAACCTTGCCAAGGTTAGGGTCGCGGGTTCGAGTCCCGTCTTTCGCTCTCCACTCTGAAAGTGGGACGATTGTTGCCCAAGTGGCGGAATTGGTAGACGCGCTAGTTTCAGGTACTAGTGATCGTGAGGTCGTGCAGGTTCGAGTCCTGTTTTGGGCACTACACCGTCGCTACATTTGCATGTGGAGAATATGATATATGTCCGGGTGGTGGAATCGGTAGACACGCTACTTTGAGGGGGTAGTGGGCGAAAGCCTGTGTGAGTTCGAATCTCATCTCGGACACTTTCTATGAGGCTGCTCGATATAGGTCGGGCAGCCTTTTTTTGTATTAGTCTATGCACCTGTAACCCGGTGCAGGCGGGAATAAACCTCCGTGAGATATGAAATGTAATTTTATGCTCAAATGCTGTGTCGTAGCAGTAGCCCTTTTGCTCTGTTTCGCTTGCCGCGAGGAGAACGATGCGCGGTATATAGTTCTCTATGGCGATAGTATAACAGCCGAATATGGCGCCCCCGAGGGCAGCTATACGCAACTTGTACAACAGAAATTCCATGCCGATACCGTCTATCGTCACGGCTATTGCGGTCACCGTTACAGTCGCGATGTGTCGGCCGCTCACGGGGGCCCGTCGTGGTTGGGTACATACGTGGGAGAGGTGTGCAGCCATGCCGATGCCGACCTTATCATACTCTTTGCCGGTACCAACGACTATGGTCATGGCATGCCGCTGGGCGAGCCCGGCGACACGGCTACGACAACCTCTTGCGGCGGATTGCAATATATATTGGATTACCTCATCGAGCATACCGATGCTCCCGTGATGTTGTGCACGCCCTTCCCCAATGGGGCGGTGCATCGCTTGTCTACCATGCCCAATGAGCAAGGCCATGCGATGGCCGATTACGTGGCAGCCTACAAGGCCGTTGCAGCCCAAGAACGGTATAGGGGCAGGGTGTATGTCAACGATACATTTGCCCGGTGTGGCTTTTCGCCCGAGGACGAGGTGGTCGATTCGGTACGCGTATATACTACCGACGGGCTTCACCTCTCGGCTGCCGGCTATGACCGGCTTACCGATTTGCAGCACTCCTATTACAAGGATGCGATGGCACAGTGATTTCTATTCCGTATCGTTGCGCCCTCTCTGCAACGATTTGCACCATGAGCGGTTCCCCTGCGAGAAATGGCGGCAGCTTCAAGCTCGGTATGAGCATATCATACCCCTTGTTTACGCTGCTGTCGGTCGATATATACGTACCCAATGCGGGCGCGGGGGGCGTCGTGGGGGAGAATTGTTGAGGCTGGCGCAATGCTTGTACATACCGGCGCAAGGTTTGCGCCTCAGTCGAGGCAAGCAGTGTCGTACCATGCACCTCTATCCAATAATCGGCGTTACCGAGCCACGAGGCCGGCAGGATATGGGCGAGGCTGTCGGCCGGGATGCGATATCCGTAAGGCGTCATATAAGGGCGCAACGTCTTGGCCAGCGTGCGGGGGTCGGTGATAGGAGCGGCAATTACAGCGGCAGCCGCTGTGTCGTCGGCAAGGACAACCCGGGTAACGACTTCTCCTATAAAGGGCGCAGTGATACACGAGGCCTGCATTATCTCGCAGGCTGAGGCAGGGATGGCATCGGTTTGCAAGGAGTCGGTTTTCCCCGTAAGATAGCCGGGTAAGGCTTGCAGCGCGCACCGATATGTGATATGCGTGGCACTCTGTTTCACATTGAAGGTGCGATATGCCGTGTCGTGATATATGATTGCAGGCATCGTTGTAACGGTATTCTCCTCTATGGCGCGGGCCAACACACCGTCGTAGGCAGGCGAGGTGAGGAGTTCGCGGCGGTAACTGTAACCGACGACCGAGTGGTTGTGATAGAGATGCGCAAAGCGATTGTCGGCCGTGGCAAAATGGTAGAGGCGCGTGCCATCGGGCCGCCTCTCTTCTACCGGGCTGTAACCGTCGCTCAGGTCGTGGGCCAACGATGTGACAAGGCGTTGTATCGAGCTGTTGCGGGCGGCGGCCCAAAAAGCGAGACTCCCGTCGCGATAATGCGTTATGAGTACCGGGTGGCTCTCCGACGGTCGGCACGCCGATACGAGGGCGTCGGGCAAGGAGGCAACAGCCTGCGCGAAAGGAGGGCCTAAGCGAGCCGTGTCGCGCCAATCTCTGATAATGCCTGTGATGCCCTCCTCGGGTCGGCTCACATACAGGGCGGGGGAGGCCAGGTCGTAGTCGCGGCTCTCGTTGCTCGCTTTTACAAACCGGCCTGTCACCATCACGGCCGCCGCTATGAGAATAGCTGCCGCAATAATCGCTACTGTTATGTTTTTGTGCCGCATCATGTCACAAACTTACGGAAAATCTGTGAGATAATCGCCGGATTGCAGCGGATAAAACAGTGTAATTTGAGCATCGGGGAGAAATTGTTGCATGGGGGCAGACGGCTGATCGGAAGTTGCCAAGTTTTGGAATTTACAGATTTTGTCAAACACTATTCCCTATATGTAGAGAAGCTGACTCCGACAGTAAATAAGACTTCAAAATAGACGGCATTTCGCATATACGTCGGTTCAGACGCAAGAAAGATGAGTTTATGGAGGTGTTGGGACTGCCGACAAGCAGAAAAAGCCAAAATCGAGGATTGAAATTATAAACAGCCACGAAGTCGTAATAATTCGCCCGTAGAGTGCATATTATTACGACTTCTTACTAATTTTGTAGTTGGATTGAGGCAACTCTCTCCAAGACATACGAAAAAAGAAGAGGCGTTATGCTTATCTTGTACTTGAAAACGTAGGAAATTTTCAATTAGATGCAAGGATAGCATAGTGGTTCTCACGCATATAGCGTGGGCTGCTATTGTTACATCTGCATCTATGGTTTCCTACGACCTTCAAGTAAGAGTGTGACTCGCAGTTCCACGCTTGAACCGAATAATGTTCTATATCTTTCTGATTATCAAATTATACATTCAATATTCTTTGTAGTTTGATACCGTAAAGTTCCCACAAAAAGTAATTGGTTTACCAAATGGACCTGACACAAAACTGCCAATAAAGAAAGAATATGTAGTTGTAATTGATGTTTTGCTCACTTTTTTGTTGCGAGTTGCAATATTTAACCCTCCAAGTCAATTATATTCTCTGAATCTCCTTATCTTTGTAACCATGTAATGGAGATATAATATGGAACGTAAATTACTGAATCGCATCAAAGTCGTTCTCGCAGAGAAAAACAAGAGCAATAAATGGCTCTCGGAACAGTTGGATAAGGATCCTGCCATAATTTCTAAATGGGTTACAAACACAACACAGCCCAGTGTAGAAATGCTAATTCAAATAGCAAAGGCCTTAAATGTGTCTGTGAATGATTTGCTGAGAACCGAATAACAAGAATCAAAAAGTTTATATAACGAATGTAATATGGCAAAGTTGAGATTCTTAAAAATTAGTCATTTTAGAGGGATAAAAAATTTCGAACAGATATTTGGGGACGGTATCACTTGTATTATTGGACGTGGAGATTCTTGCAAATCTACAATTTTGGATGCGATTGCCTATGTCTTTGCTCCATCTTGGAGTATACGCCTGAATGATAGCGATTTTTATATGTGCGATACTACATCACCTATTGTTATAGAGGGAGTAGTTTCTGATATTCCAGATGAATTGATATTAAAGTACAGTGATCATCTTCGCGGAATAACAAAAGACTATCAGTTAGTTGATGATATGGAGTCCGAAGAAGCGCATGATGCTTTGCCGGCTCTTACTATACGACTTACTATTAGAAAAGATTTGGAACCTTCCTGGGAAGTGGTTTCCTATAATGGTGTGGAATCCTCTATAATAAAGGCGACTGATAGAGGAAAACTAAATGTTTTCTCCGTGTCAGAATATACAGATCGTCATTTTTCTTTAAACAAAGGAAATCCTCTTTATAGTCTCTATCAACAGTTGAATGGTAATCATATAGCTGATGATGAAAATCGTGTTTTAGATGTAGTTCGAGAAGCCAAAAATGCATTTGATGCAAATATCGGCAACAAATTCGAAGATGTGATAAACAAAATCAAAAGTGTAGCCAGTGAGTTAGGAATAACTTTAAATGAAATGAAAGCTATGCTTGACCATAAAGATATAGCAATTAGCGAGAACAAGGTCAGCATTCACGAAGATGGAATACCGTTCCGTTTAAAAGGGAAAGGGTCTAAACGGCTTTTATCCCTTGCTATTCAATTAGCTTTAACTCATCCTTCAGGTGTTATCTTAATTGACGAGATCGAGCAAGGACTGGAACCAGATAGAGTTCAGCACCTTGTTAATAGGCTTTCGAAATATACTGATAAGCAAATAATCATTACAACTCATTCTAGTAATGTTATCGTTGAAATTCCTTGTACTGCACTTTATATTTTACGTAAAGGAGTATCACATTTACAACATGTTGATGAAGAAATGCAAGGTTGTATTAGAAAGAATCCGGAGGCTTTTTTTGCAAGAAAAATTATAGTGTGTGAAGGCGCAACAGAAATTGGCTTTTGTCGTGCAATTAATCAGTTTCGAATAGATTTAGATAAAGAATCTGCGGCTTGTAAAGGAATAAGATTTGCAGATGGAACAGGAAATGGGATGATTGGGTATGTAACAGGGTTTAATAGTCTATTGTATCCAACAGCATTGTTATGCGACTCTGATTGTAAAGATGTCAATGACCGCAAACAACAATTCAAACAAACAGGAGTAGAAGTAATCGATTGCAACGAAAATAATTCTATAGAACAACAGGTTTTTAACGATGCACCTTGGAATGCCGTCAAAGAACTTATACAGATTGTAATTAATAAAATAGAAAAAGATGGATATAAGACCGCCGAAGAAGCCGAGACAATAATTTTTGATAGCACAAATGCTTTTATGCAGAATAAAATGGAGCAAACAAAAGACTGGTATGAAAACGAAAGTTCCGAACTAAGATTAGCTCTTGGTAAAGCAGCGAAAAAGAAGGAATGGTATAAAAGACAAGAATATGGTGAACTTATGGGAAAATGTATTTTGACTCATTATTCCAAACTCGCAAATGGTAGTCGGCTTAAAAGTATTATAGATATGCTTTCATCTTGGATTGATAAGTAGATATGGATATAGACACCTTTCTTTCGGCAAATAAGAGTATGGTTATTGCCCCTGCAGGCTTTGGTAAAACATATACCATTGCAGAATGTATTGCTTCATATAGAGGGGAGAAGCGAGTGTTAGTCTTGACACATACACATGCAGGTATTGCTTCGTTAAAAGAAAAATTCCGGTTAAAGAATATTCCATCATCTACATATCAGCTTGAAACCATTTGTGGTTTTGCACTGAATTTGGTCAAGGCTTACCATCTTAATAAAGATGAGATACCGTCATTGTCTGATGCAGGCTCCTTATTTCATTTTGCCATAGAGCATGCGACAAAAATACTGAAAGCACTACCCATAAAAAAGTATTTGGCTATAAAATATGATCATCTTATAGTCGATGAATACCAAGATTGTACAGTGGGTCAACACCAAATGATAATGTCTTTATCTACTATACTTCATACACATATATTAGGCGACCCCCTGCAAGGCATATTTGACTTTGGAAGAGAGCATATTGTGGATTTTTCCGAGGAATCATTTAAGTTGTTTAACGACAATTGTCAATCATTGGAAATACCGTGGAGGTGGAATAATGCAGGAAGAATTGCTTTAGGACAAGATCTTTTGTCGATACGCAGTAAACTTCTATCCACAAATACACTTGATTTACATGACTATCATGAAATCAAAGTTGTTATTGCTCCAGAAAATGATTATGCTATTTCACGGTCATTATACAAAAATGAAATATATAATGCATTGCGTGATAATAGTGTTTTACTGATACACCCGACAAGTGAATCTGTAGAGCCTCGGAAAAAGTTCATTCAACAGTTCCCCCAGTTAAAAATGATAGAGTCGATAGATGATAACATTTTTTATTCGAGCTGTATATCGTTTGATAAATTAAATGGATGTTCTCTAATTGAGAGTATAGTTAATTTGATGCGCACAATTGGGTCAAAAACAAAAATTAATGTTTGGTTCAAAAATACAGGTCAATTAAAAAGCAAAAGATTAGTTGCAGACCAATTGATCCGAAGCTCTTTGGAAACTATTATTACAGACTTAAAGGAAAAGAAATCATATACTAACATTGCCTCTCTAATTGAGGCCATTGAAAACATTCCTGATATGAAAGTGTATCGAAAGGATTTTTTACATGATATATGCAATGCCCTCCGAGATGCAGATCGTCTTGGCGTTTCTGCAGCAGAATCAATAGAGCGCAATCGCAATATATTGAGAAGAAAAGGCCGTAAAATTCAAGGCAAAGTAATAGGTACAACATTGCTTACTAAAGGCCTTGAGTTTGATACGGTTGTTGTTTTAAATGCGCATCGTTTTAATGACAAAAGGCACTTATATGTTGCTCTTACACGATGTTGTAAACAATTGATTGTAATTTCTAATAACCATATTTTAAATCCTAATTCATTAGTGTCCGGTAAAAAATCATAAAAGCTCTTTGAAAACATTGAAAGTTAGG
>UQMR01000091.1 GCA_900542255.1 uncultured Porphyromonadaceae bacterium | reverse complement strand
CGTCCGGCATTCTTCATATCCTCGCCATAGTTGCGTGTCGGTTCCAATTCGGCCTCCGTAAGTATAGCTTGCTTTTCGGCTGTAATATTGCTCATCCCAGTCCATGAGGCTTCTAACCGTACGCATTGGTTGCGCAGGTCTTCGGCAACGGCGGCCATGTATATCATGTGGTTGTCGGTTACTGTCGTTCCGTCGTCGAAGGGATGGCGGAGGTTGCGCGGGTTGCTCGTGAGCCCGTCGGACGACAATTCATAAAGCATGTACTCTATGGCATGGAACCCGAGCAGGCCGTAACCGAGGTTGGCGCTTACCCATTCGGCCCCACCTTCGCCTATGTTTTGCATCATAGAGCTGTTGCTCAGAAGGGCAACGAGAGCCGTGCGGTCGAGAGGCCACGAGTCGATATGGGGGTCTATGTTGTAATCGGCAGCCGCACCGTAAAGCCATGCTTCGCTGAGCTCCCATGCTTTACGCGATGCGGTCCAGTGTTGGCAGGCCGAAGAGATGTGGTTATTGGCCGCATCTATGTCGCCTGCGATAAAAAGGTCGCGGGCTTGCCCGCAGAGGTCGCTCAACAGGATGGCTTCATCGGCCATGGTTTTGTAGGTAGGTATTACGGCATTGTCGATGTATGCCGTGATAGCCGCTTGTAGGGCCGTATCTTTTGTGTCGGTCGGAGCAGACGGTTCGTTATTGTTCTCGGAGCAAGCCAGAATACAGGTTGAAAGAATTGTAGTCATGGCTATCGCACTGAGAGACTGCATGAATTTTTTCGTGTGGTTCATCTTGTAAAAATTTATGTTAGACTTAGAAATTTATGTTAGATCCGGTTGAATGGGTTATTTTGTGAAGAATCCGGCGTATGCGATACCTATCGAAACGGCAGGTTCGTTATTATATGGGGCTTTCAGCAGCCCTATCGAGTATTCTCCTTTTAGGACGATTTCTTTCAAGGGGTAGTAGTTGATGCCGGCTGCAATGCGGCTGCGGCCGCAATATTCGTAGAGCGGTGTTGAGGTTTTGTGCATCGAATCGTAGTAGTCGTAGCGACCGAAGAGATAGAACTTTTGCCCTTTCTTGCAAAGCGACGGTATGTGTGCGAAGATATTATATCCGGCCTCGATACCTCCGGCAATGGCTGCCGAGGCAACCGTTTGGTGTGACGATGGCGAGTTTTGGCTCATGTTGGCATTGGCTTTCGAGATGGCCTCGGCGTCGCTGAGGTAGCCATAGTCGAAGTTGCCGCGTACAATGCAGTTGTAGCCTGTGTAATTGAAGTCGAAAGCTCCTATGGCAACCGTACCTTTGACCCCTTCGTAGCGCGTATTGTCTTTATTCCCGCTCAGTGTATTGCTGAAAGAGTTGCCGATGTAGCCGCTTACCGAGAGGCGCAATCCCTTGACCGAGTAGTTGTCGATACGGAAGGCTCCGGCCAAGGCGTTTCCTATCTTAAATTCGTAGGGGCTTCCCGAGCCATCGTGTATCCAGCCCATACGCCCGAAGCGGTCGGAATCGAGTCCCGGGATGAGAAGCACTTCATATCGCCAGTCGCCGGCGCGTCCCCATACGCTGATACCTGTTTCATGCCATGTACAGGGCAATATGGTGTTCTCTCCTTCGGGCCGGTAGACGCCGAAGAATTCGGTGGGCATGTGGTGCTGGTTGGTGCCGCCAACGGGCACAATGATGTGTCCTATACGGATATTGAGTTGAGGGAAAATAGATTTCTGTATCCAGAACTGTTCCAGCGCTACTTCGCCGCCGCGTTCTATTTCGCTTTCATACTCGCCGGCTTCCTCTTCTTCAATCTCTATGGCCGATTCGGTGCCCCCATGTTCAAATTCTATCTCGCTGCCCATGGTCCAGCCCTTGCCAAAATCATACCCGAGGTAAATCACGACGTGGGGTAAGTCGAAGCGTCCGTGGGTCTCGTTTTTATAATTTTCGGGATAGAGATAACGGGTATATTTGTCGCTATAAAAGTTGTAGCTATATACGGCCTCGCCGTATCCGCCTACGGTGAAACGTGATAGAATCTCTGTTATCTTGCTTGTCTCTTTCGTATCTTCGGATTGGGAAGAGAGGTCGTTATCTTCGGCATGGACGGGCATGAGGGCCGTTGTCGCTCCGAGGATGAGGAGTAGGGCTTGTTTTTTCATTCTTTTGCAATTAGTGTTATTCTGGTGCAAAAGTATAAGCGTTTACGGGGCTGAACAATCCCTATTAGTTGGTAAAAAAGAGTTGTTAAATAGTTACATGTGACGAGATGATATGGAATTAACTCTGTATAAATCTTCGAAGGTGTGATGATATGGTAATAAAACGATAAACCCAAACCTGTTGTCGGGTCTGGGTTTATCGGGCAAGTATTGCAATGTTATAGTCTCGGCAGGGAGTTACACGGCAACATGGTACGCTAAGGAAGGGGCCTGTTATTTGCGGCGTTTGCGCGGGGTAGCCTTCTTGGCGGAAATCTCGTAGTTGTGTCCGCTTTGCTTGGCATCTTTTCGGGCAGCACGCTCTCTGTGCCGGTCGTGGGAGGCAGCCGCCCGGGCCGTTCTGTCTTTGGCCTTTTCCCAGCGGTTTTTCTTGTCGATACCGTATTTCTTGTCGGGGTTGGCTATCTCGGCATAGACGCGGTTGCCGAAGAAATCGGCGTGTTTGAGGGCTGCGATTACTTTTTGTGCGGCTTTCTCCTCCACGTCTATGAGCGAATAGTCGGCAAAAAGGTCTATCCGGCCTATATTGATGTGTCCCGGTACGTTGTTGTTGATGAGTTCTATGAGGTTGGCCGGGAAGCAACCCGATGCACGGCCTTGGTTGACAAAGAGCCGGGCAAATCCGCGTTCGGCAACGCACGAGCCTTTTTCGCGTTTTGCACCGTTGTTTTGGGGGGCGTTCTCTCTCTTCTTGCGTTCGCGCGGGGCCTCGTCGGGGAGGTCTATATCGGGTGCATCGCGGTAGTATTCGAGGAGACGGTTGAATTCGAGCGAAACGAAGCGACGGATGAGGTCTTGCTCGTCGAGCCACGAAAGACGGCGGAAGATGGGCGGCAGCAGCGGTTCTATCTCCGATTCGTTTATCTCTACCTTTTCTATGCGGTCTACCCAGTTAAATAGCTGTTTCTCGCATATCTGTTGTCCCGACGGGATGTGCTCGCGCTCAAATTTCTTTCCTATTATCTTTTCTATGGCGCGTATCTTGCCCTTCTCGCGGCTGTGTACGATAGATACCGATATGCCCGACTTGCCGGCACGTCCAGTACGTCCGCTGCGGTGGGTATAGGTCTCTATATCGTCGGGTAGTCCGTAGTTGATGACGTGTGTGAGGTCGGTTACGTCGAGGCCTCTGGCGGCAACATCGGTGGCAATGAGGAGTTGCAGGTTGCGCAGGCGGAATTTCTGCATCACCATATCGCGTTGTGCCTGCGAGAGGTCGCCGTGCAGGGCGTCGGCATTGTATCCGTCGGCAATAAGGGCATCGGCAATCTCTTGTGTCTCGCGGCGCGTACGGCAGAAGACGATGCCGTAAATATTGGGGCAGAAGTCGGCTATGCGTTTGAGGGCGAGGTATTTGTCTTTGGCCGATACCATGTAGTATACGTGGCGTATGTTTTCGGCTCCTTCGTTGCGGCTTCCCACTACGATTTCCTGGGGGTTGTGCATGTAGTTGCGGGCGATTTGCTCTACTCCCGCTGGCATTGTCGCAGAGAAGAGGAGCGTTTTGCGTTCCTCGGGGATGAAGGATAGTATCTCGTTGATGCTGTCGAGGAAGCCCATGTTGAGCATTTCGTCGGCCTCGTCCATGATGACGGTAGAGATTTTCTCTAACGACACGCAGTGGCGTTTTACGAGGTCGATAAGTCTGCCCGGCGTAGCTACTATGACATGTGCCCCCTTGCGCAGGGAACGTATCTGTACCTCGATACTTGCACCGCCGTAAACGGGCGTGACGCGCAGGTTGTCGAGATATTTTGAGTAGTCGGCCAGGTCGTCGGCGATTTGCAGGCATAGCTCTCGTGTGGGGGCAAGGATGAGCGCTTGCGGATATAGGTCGGCAACGGCAATACGTTGCAGCAGCGGTAATCCGAAAGCTGCGGTTTTGCCTGTTCCTGTTTGTGCCAGTGCGATGAGGTCGGTATCTTCACCGAGCAGATGCGGGATAACTTGTTCTTGTACGGGCATGGGGGTCTTGTATCCTAATTCTTCGATGGCTTTCAGGATAGGAGCCTCTATGCCTAACTCTTGGAATGTCTTCATTATTTATGTAAAGTTTGCGGCTGTAAGCCATGCGGGGGCAGCCATTTATGTTTCCTTCGCGGAGCGTTTGTGGCTATAAATGAAAGAACCCTGCAATCGTATGTAAAATCGGGCGCAAAGGTAAGAAAAAAAGCGATACGGCCGGAGCCTAACGGTTTCGTTAATCGAAATTTAGAGCCTGTAACCGGCGGCGTATTCGGCGGGGAGGTAGTTCTCTTCGCTGAGGCATACCTGTGCCGAGAAATGCAGGGCGTATTCCATAATCGTAGCCCATTCGTCGGGTGTGAGTTTGTAGAGCTTGTCGCGGGTGATGTCGTGCTTGATGAGCCCGTACAGTATGCCGGCATTGAAAGTATCGCCGGCTCCTATGGTGCTCACAGGCTTGATGGCGTCGGCATCAAAGTGGCGATGCCCGTTGTTGCAGAATAGCTCTACGCCCTTTCCGCCGCAGGTATATATGAAGTTGGGGCAATAAAACTTGATGTTGTCGCGGTAGGTCTTCTCGGCCTCGGTTTGTCTGAACAGAATTTCGAAGTCTTCCGACGAGCCTCGTATGATATCGGCATATTCCAGGTTTTCGAGTACGGCAGGCATCAGTTTCATCGCTTCGTGGCTGTGGGCAGCCCGGAAGTTGGGGTCGTAGTATATGATGGCTTTTCTTATCTGTGCATATTCGATGATGTCGGTGATGCGTTGTCGCAGCAGGGGATTGATGGAGAAGTAAGAGCCGAAGATGATGATGTCGTCGTTGTCGATGCGGGGCCATACCACATCGAGCCTGTCGGCCGGGTATTGGTGGTAGAAAGAGTAGTGGGCGTTGTTTTCCTCGTCGAGAAATGCCAGGGAGATGGGGGTTTTCCCCTCCTCGGCGCAGTAGCGGTCTATGTATTGCGTGCCTACATTATTCTCTTTCATAAATGCGGCGATGGTGTCGCCTACGGTGTCGCTGCCCAGCTCGGTAATGAGAGAAACATCGGCGCCCAACCGTCCCAAGGAGATGGCTGTGTTGAATGTAGAACCTCCGGGCACGGCTTTGGTGGGTTGCCCGTTGCGGAAGATGATGTCGAGAATGGTTTCTCCTATGCCGATAATTTTTCTCATGATGAAGTATTTTATTTGGTTTGTTTTATTTTCTCTCGCGACTGTTCTCCCAGGTATCCTCCATGATGGCGCAGGGCATATTGTTCGGCATCGAAGCCGGTCTCTTTCATGGTGTTCACCACAAGAATGTCGCCGATGACGGTCATAAGAGTCGTCGAAGTGGTGGGTGTCAGTCCCAAGGGGCACACTTCGGGAGCTCCTCCGGTATAGAGGCACACGTCGGCACGTGCGGCGAGTTGGCTGTGGTCGTTGCCGGTGATGACGATGGTGTGTATGTGAGGCATGAAGTTGGCTGTGAGGTCGAGTAATTCGAGGATTTCGCGCGTCTTGCCCGAGTTGGATACCAGCAGCATGATGTCGTTTTCCTGCAAGATGCCCAAGTCACCGTGTTGGGCCTCGCTGGGATGCAGAAAAACGGAGGGGATGCCCGTCGAACAGAAGGTCGTGGCGATATTCATGGCGATTTGTCCCGCCTTGCCCATGCCAGTGGTTACCAATTTGCCTTTTTTGCGATGTACTTGTTCTACGATGAGCGCAACCGCTCTGTCGAAGCTGTCATTGACCGGGATGTTGAGGATGGCCTCGGCTTCATGATGGAGTATCTTTTGAATGGAATCGGTGGTATTCATCTTATGATGGCATTATATGGTAAAAACGTCTCTCTTCGCTGTGCATACCTCTGTGAAGAGTTATTTTTTGCAAAGATATGGTGTTCCTAGGTAAAGGTGGTTATATTTTGCTCACTTTTTGCACAGTTCGGCATGTTCATACCGGCATAGGGCCTCTTTCCACTCATCGCTGATGGGGGCGCTTACGCCGGCGGCAACATCGAAACCTACCATGACGGTGCGGCAAATGCCTTTTATCTCGTTTGTCTCTACGTTTATAAGCCGTTGCAAAAGGGTGAAGCTGCGATGTCCTATTTCGAGCGTGCAGGTCTCTACGGCAATCTCTTCGTTGGGGTAGATGGGAGACACGAAGTCGGCGTTGATGTTGGCTATGACGACATCGGCCCGGCGCCAGTCGATGCTGCATTGCCTTACTGCCTCAAAATAGCGACTTTTCCCCAAGTCGTAGAAAGTAAAATAGATAGAGTTGTTGACATGCCCGAGGGTGTCTATGTCGTTGAAACGCAGTTGCACCGGATAGCGGTGGCGGAAGGTAGGGAAGTGAAATTCGTGCTGCATATAATTATTTGAAGATTATGTTTTGTATAGTTTGACGACCTATCTTGTCGTTGAGTTTCTGTATGATTTGCGAGCGGCACATGAAGAGCTCGTTGCGCAGGATG
>UQMR01000090.1 GCA_900542255.1 uncultured Porphyromonadaceae bacterium | reverse complement strand
CGGTCAATGCCGATGCCGTGAAAACATCGGCCGGAGCGCTGCTCTCTCTGCCCGTATGCCGCGAGCGCAGCATACAGGAGGCCGTACGTTACTTGCATGATAGCGGCTTTGCCGTGATAGCCGCCTCTGAGAAGAGTGCCAAGCTATATACCGAGGCCGATTACAGCGTGCCTGTCGCACTTGTGATGGGCGCCGAGGATACCGGTGTGTCGGCGGCCGTATTGCGGCAGTGCGACGAGATGGTGGCCATCCCGATGTTGGGTAAGATAGGTTCTCTCAACGTTTCGGTAGCAGCCGGTGTGATGATATATGAAGTGTTGCGCCAAAGAGGAACCCGATGATACGTCGTGTCACGCTGGCCGATGCCGGCTCTATTATAGCAATTTATAACGACTATATTACCCATAGCGAAATCTCCTTCGAGACCGAGCCGCTGAGTGTCGAAGCTATGCAGCAGCGCATCGCCTCCATAGCGCAAGAGTATCCCTACTTTGTATATGAAGATGCCGATGGCATTGCAGGCTATTGTTATGCCCATGCGTGGAAAGAGCGTGCCGCCTATTGCCACACATGGGAGACGACCGTATATCTGGCTCCCGGCCGTGAGAGGCAGGGAATAGGCCGGCAACTCATGCAGCATCTTATAGAAGCGTGCCGGAGTGCGGGCTGCCATGCCCTGATAGCATGTATCACGGCCGATAACGAGCGAAGCTGCGCTTTGCACCGGCGACTGGGATTTGTGCAGGTTTCGGCATTCCACGAAGTGGGGTATAAGCACGGTAAATGGCTGGGCGTGGTCGATTACGAGCTGCTGCTGTGATTTGAGCCGGGCATATTGCCCTTGCAGATAAGAAGCAGAGCCTGCCAACTCATCGTCGTTGGGCAGGCTCTGCTTTTGTTTCCTCTGGAATATCTCTTGGGGGGAGGCTGTGGCGGGCCGATGTTGCAATCACAAAACCGGGTCGCCCTCCGTGGCGGGCTCGCAGGGACGCATGCTTCGTAAGAAAATCTGTATATCGTTGTTGCCGTGTTGATTGTCTTCGATGGTGTAGCATATGTCGAAAGGCTTGCCGCTCTTGATGTATTCGTAATTCTCGCGCATATTGAATGCGATACCGTTGATGATGCGCCCCGAGGTGCTGTCCAGCAATTCCAGTTTCAGGTGTTCCTGCCTATGCCCCACAAGGCGGCTTGTGCCGTAGTCGGTGACATGGCTTGTGTAGAATATGGGTTTGTTGTTGCCCGGCCCGAAGGGGTTGAACTGTCGCAGCCATCCTACAAACTCGGGGGTTATCTCTGCAAAGTCGATACAGGCGTCTATATCTATCTGCGGCGTAGTCTGGGCGGGCTGTATGTTTTGTGCGACATACTCCTCGAAGCGTTGCGTAAACTCTTTGATGTGCTCCTCTTTGAGAGACAAGCCTACGGCATAGGTATGCCCGCCGAAGTTTTCGAGCAGGTCGCGGCACGATTCTACGGCCTTATATATGTCGAAGCCCTGTACCGAGCGGGCCGAGCCCGTGGCGAGCCCGTCTGAGAGTGTAAGCACCACCGCCGGTTTGTAGTAGAGTTCGGTAAAGCGCGATGCTACGATGCCTATAATCCCTTTGTGCCAGTCTTTGTTATATACAACGATAGAGCGACGGTTGTTGATATCTACATGGTTCTGCAATATCTCATTGGCCTCCTCGGTGATACGCTTGTCGAGTTCCTTGCGGTCGTTGTTGTAGCGGTCTATCTCGCGGCCTTTGCGGTATGCCTCGTTGATGTCGCGCGCCACAAGCAGGTCTACGGCCTCTACGCCCGACTGCATACGCCCCGAGGCATTGATGCGTGGACCTATCTTGAAGATGATATCGCTGATGGAGATGTTCCGCTTATTCTGCAAATGACATATCTTGATGATGGCCCGCAGCCCCATGCCGGGGTTGGAGTTGATGCGCCGCAGCCCGTGGTAGGTAAGGATGCGGTTCTCCTCGGTAATGGGTACAATATCCGATATGATGCTCACGGCGACAAGGTCGAGCAGCGGTTCGAGACACGAGCTCACGTCGAGACCGTTGTTGATGGCAAAGCCCTGCATGAATTTATAGCCTACGCCACACCCCGACAGGTGCTTGTATGGATAGGGTTCATCGTCGAGCTTGGGATTCAGTATGGCTGCGGCATTGGGCAGACGGTCGTCGGGGACATGGTGGTCGCAGATGATGAAGTCGATACCCAGTGAAGCGGCGTAGTCGATTTGCTCTACGGCCTTGATACCGCAATCGAGGGCGATAACGAGCGTGATGCCGTTTTCATGGGCGTGGTTGATGCTTTTGGTAGAGATTCCGTATCCCTCCTCATAACGGTCGGGGATGTAGTAGGATAGTCCCGAGTAGAATCTGCTGAGGAACTTATACACCAAGGCGACCGCCGTAGTACCGTCTACGTCGTAGTCGCCGTAAATCATGATTTTTTCTTTGGCCCCTATGGCATTGTTGAGCCTTTCGACGGCTTTTCTCATATCCCGCATCAGAAACGGGTCATGCAGGTCATTTAGCGAGGGATTGAAGAATTTTTTTGCATCGTCGGCCGAGTTTATACCCCTTTGGGCTAATAACCTGCATATCGTGGGACATCCCGGGAATGTCTCTTCGAGCGCCTTGGCAGTGGCAAGTTGTTGGCATGTAAGGGGTAAATGATTCCATTTACTTATCATTTATGTTTCTTTTATTTTTATCAGCGCGGGGGCAACGGCGGTAGCTTCCGTTGCAGACTCATCTTCGGTATGGTGCCGCCGGCACTGGTTGCCGGCGGCTTAGCTGCGTAAGAAGATGTGTATGAGCCTTCTCCCATTCATTTTGCAGAGCCGGCAGTCGGCGTAATAGGGTTGCCTGCGCAGCTTGCAAGGCCGTATCGGGATATCCTCCGATGGTGCGGGACGGGCTTCGTGGCGTAAAGTTACAAAAACATCTGCTATATTCCCTTTGCGATGCCCCTAAAATGCGTAAATTGTAATTTTTTATCCATTCGTAACCCTATTAGGGGCTTTCGCTCCTCGTGACAGTTGCCGGGGTGGTTGCGCCGGGCTGTTCTGGCGGCTCATGTCTGTGGACGGCCGGATGCAGAAGGAGGCGGGCCGTGCTGCCGGTTTGCGGCCTGGGCGTATGGGATGGAGCGGGTGTCGAAGGAGCGGGATATAAAAAAAGAAAGGGAACGGGTTTAATCCGTTCCCTAACTTAAATGGAAGAAAAAATTTCTGGGAGCCACGAGTGGGACTCGAACCCACGACCTTTTCGTTACGAATGAAATGCTCTACCAACTGAGCTATTGTGGCTTTTGCGCTGCAAAGGTAATGAAAATTTTTTCAATGCAAAAATTTTCATACACTCTTTTTCGTGTCGGCTCTCTTTTTTCTCCTTTGCGTCCGGCTCTGCATGTGTGCTGTGTCGTGTCGGGGAGATTCGCCTATATGGAATTCATCGACGTGTAGTTGATAGTGATTTTGGAATTGGCTATATCCAGTTCTACTATCGACGGCAGGGCGCAGTAGGGGGTTATGCTGGTAATCTCGGTTGTAGTGTTGTAGTATGTCGAGGTTGTCTCCGATGTTACCTGTACCGGGAAGAGTATGATATCTTCGTCGTCGGGAGTGGCGCCGCCATTGTCCATGACGTTGAGTATGTATGGGCTCAGGTTGGAGAATTTATATGACTGCGTATCCTTGTCGTATGCCGCATAGAATGAGTTGACATTGTCGGGCAGTTTTTTCTCGGCGAAAAACTCCGTCACTTGCGAGCGGCGTATAAACAGCAGGTACGACGGCGGGTCGAGGACACCGGTAGCGTCGGTTATGGCCGGTATGACAAACGAGAGGGAGTTGAGTATGTTCTGTATCTTGTGCCCGTCGGTGGCATCGAGAGCCTCGCGGTAGCGTGCAATAATTTCTCCCGTGGGGAAATGTAATGCGGGCATGTAGCCTATGGGCGATTGTACGTATATCTTGCCGTCGTTTACGTTTTGTTGCAGGGTGGCATCGGGTGTGAGTGTGAAGTGGTTGATACTGCGCACCTCGGGGGTTACGCCCATGTAGGTATATTCCAGGTTCTCGCTCTCGCCCTCTTCATCGATAGAGCGGTAGAACATGGTCATGAATACGCCTTTGATGTTGATGACGCGTCCGTTGCCATAAGAGATGTCCATATATACGCCCGGGAAGAAGGTGGCGAAACTGTATGGAGAGGCGAAGATATCGGGGTTTTGCTTGTATTCGTTGAATATTTCGCGTCCCAGCTCTATGGGGAGCTTTACCGAGATGCGTTTGTAGGGGCGCTCTTCGTCGCTGCTGTCGATATATCCTTCCTGAGAGCTGCCGAAGGCTTGCGAGGCGAGCAGGTTATCCGGATTGTAATACTCGTTCGGGTCTATGTTGGTGTACAGCGGGCTCGACAGAGTCTGGTCGAGGCGATATATGTTTATCACCATAGGCGCAAGCGAGTCGCCCAGCAGGTCGGTGTTATAGTAATTGAGGAAGAGTATGAGCGAGTCTAACGTCTCGGCGGTTACTCCGGCGGTGTCTATGTTGAGCGTGGGCATAAATTGTGTGAGGAATCCTGTGCCCAGCGTACCGTAGTTTTGCAGCGAGAGGTTGCCCAGCAGGGGGTCGGTGGTGCGACCTATGATGCTGTCGGTGAATACCGACTGACCCGAGGCCTGTGTAAAGGTGGAGTCTACGGTGATTGTTATCGAAGATGCATCGAGCGAAGAGCCTATCGTAGTGATAGTGTCTTCACAAGCGACTATCGCGCAGCAACATGCGAGCGATAGTAATATGTGGTGGAATCTCATCGGATGAGTGGTTGGTTTATTGGTTGGCATTCCATACCTTGTCATAAAACTCGTCGAAAGCGTCGGCGCGCACTTCGTCCGTTTGGTAGGGTAGGAACGGTTTGTGGGATGTTTCTATGTATTGTTCTATTTCGGGGTCAATCTGTGCGCTGCCGGCTGCGATACCGTCGGAGTAGTCTATGGCAAATTTTGTGAGCGTGCGATAGTCCACCTCGGTGCCGTTGGCAAAAGGCAGGTCTTCCTCCGTGATATTGCGGAAGATGATTTTCTCGGCGAATTTGGGGTCGAAGGGGCGGGTAAACGCATTGTCGTAGACCGAATATACTATCTTCGAGTTGCGGAAGCAGGGGTCGTCGGCATAAGATTTCTTTATGTAGAGAGGCACCAGCGATGCCAGCCAGCCGTGGCAGTGGATAATGTCGGGCTCCCAGCGGAGTTTTTTCACCGTCTCCAAGACACCCCGGGCGTAGAAGATACTGCGTTCGTCATTATCTTCGCGGTTGGCTTCGTCCATGACTTCGCCCACTTTGCGTTGGAAGTAGTCGTCGTTATCGGTGAAATATACTTGCATGCGCGCAGCCTGTATCGATGCCACCTTGATGATGAGAGGATGGTCGGTATCATCGATAATCAGATTCATACCCGAGAGGCGGATAACCTCATGCAACTGGTTGCGGCGTTCGTTGATGCTGCCGTACTTAGGCATGAAAGTCCGTATTTCGTGGCCTCGTTCCTGTATCGCCTGGGGAAGTTCGCGGCAAGTCTTGGCGATTTCGGTCTCAGGCATGTAAGGAATCATTTCTTGGGTGACAAATAAGATTTTGGTTTTGCTCATGATGCTTACTCTATATTATATGTAGTGCAAAGGTACGAAAAAAACGATTGTAAAACAAGGTTGTTAGAAGTATTAACACGTCGGCAACGACGAAAAGCAGTTTTTATCATACTCCCGGCGGGCGAAATAGAATCTTCCGTAAAATTCTTGTCGATTGGCTTCGCTTTTTGTGGTTTATTTATTTCCTTTGCAGCGATTTTTCAAATCATTTAGCAATAATGGAAGTAATAACTACCGTTGCCCTATTGCGACAACGTATGAAAGATGCCCGTGCAGCAGGCAAGCAAATCGGCCTGGTGCCCACGATGGGTGCGCTGCATGCCGGTCACTTATCGCTTGTAAAACGCTGTGTGGCAGAGAATGATGTCGCTGTTGCAAGTGTGTTTGTAAACCCTACGCAATTCAACGATAAACGCGACCTTGAATTGTATCCCCGTACTCCCGAAGCCGATTACGCTCTGCTGCAAGAGGCGGGCTGTACCTTTGTGTTCGCTCCGTCGGTAGAGGAGATGTACCCCGAGCCCGATACGCGTGTGTTTGACCTGGGTGCTGTCGCCGAGGTGATGGAGGGGCGTTTCCGTCCCGGACACTTCAACGGTGTCGCACAGGTGGTGAGCAAGCTCTTTGCCATGGTAGAGCCCGACCGGGCTTACTTTGGTGAAAAGGATTTTCAGCAGATAGCCGTTATCCGGCAGATGGTGCGTCTCGAAGGCTTTAAGGTGCAGATTATAGCCTGTCCTATCGTCCGCGAGGCCGATGGGTTGGCATTGAGCAGCCGCAACGTACGCCTTACTCCCGAGGAGCGCAAGCATGCACCTATGATAGCCGAT
This sequence comes from uncultured Porphyromonadaceae bacterium, assembly GCA_900542255.1. Lineage (GTDB taxonomy): Bacteria > Bacteroidota > Bacteroidia > Bacteroidales > Barnesiellaceae_A > Barnesiella_A > Barnesiella_A excrementipullorum. The sequence continues at coordinate 572 of UQMR01000090.1, read as the reverse complement.
ACGCTCTTCAAGAGTGTCGAGTATGCCCGTACGCACAGTGTCGATGAAACCATTCGTTTTGTCATAGAGCGTGTCGATGCCGTGCCCGGTCTGCGGGTAGAGTATTACGAGGTTGTAGACGGATATACCATGCAGCCCGTGCGCGACTGGAATGCCAGTGAGTTTATCGCAGGCTGTATTACTGTGTATAATGGCGATGTAAGGCTGATAGACAATGTCGCTTACCGACGCCCCCAAGAAACGAAAGGAGAGTAACATGCTGGTAGAGGTATTGAAATCGAAGATACACCGCGTAACCGTCACGCAGGCTGACCTGAACTATATAGGAAGCATCACTATCGACGAGGATTTGATGGATGCTGCCGGCATTATTGCCAATGAAAAGGTGGCCATAGTAGACAATAATAACGGAGCGCGGTTTGAAACGTATGTGATACGCGGAGAACGCGGGTCGGGCGTGGTTTGCCTCAATGGGGCAGCCGCACGCCTTGTGCAGCCCGGTGATGTGGTAATCATCATGTCGTATGCGTGGATGGAGTACGAAGAGGCCAAGCACTTCGAGCCCAAAGTCG
>UQMR01000089.1 GCA_900542255.1 uncultured Porphyromonadaceae bacterium | reverse complement strand
TGAAGTAGAAGGCGGTGAGCAGGTAGGGGGCAAAGCGGCGGCCCTTTTTCTCACCGAGGATGGGTTTTATCATGTCGGCATATATCATGGCAGTGAGCGATTCCAAAGCTCCCAGGAAACCCCTCGGGGCTTTGTTGCCATGCTTTTTGTACCAATTGACCAACGGGAAGATACAGAGGCATACCACCAGTGCGGTGATGAAGAGTGCCAGTACGTTTTTCGTTATGGAGAGGTCGATGGGGCGGTATATGCTCCCGTCGGCGGCTGTTCCTACAATCTTGCCTTTGTATTGGTCGGTGTCGATATAGAAGCCTTCGTAGGTCTTTCCCTTTTCTATCTTGTCGGACATGAACATGTGCCATCCTCCCTCCTTCTCTTTGACGATGACAGGCAGGGATATTTTATGGCTGTGCGAAAAAGGTACTTCCCAACTGTAATGGTCGACGAGGTGGTCGAATATCGTTTCTTTGGCGTCGAAGTGTTTCTCTTCGCCATGATGCGAGTCGTCGTAGAGCGCGATGCTCGCGACGGCTGCAATGGCTATGAGCGCCAAGCAAATGATTAGTATCGAGTGCTTTTTCATTGTCTTTTGTTTTAGTCCGGTAGAAACCCTCTGCGGCTCAGTAGATACATACGGCAACGCGGTTGTTGTCTACGTCTACAAAGCCTCCGTTCAATTCCACAGAATGGCGTTCGTTGCCAATAGAGTACTCTATCGTCCCCTTTTGCAGGGTCGATGCCAGCGAAGCGTGGTTGTTGAGCACTGTAAAGGCTCCTTGGGTGCCGGGGAGGCTTACCGAGTCGGCTTCGCCGCTGAAAAGTACTTTTTCTGAAGATATGATTTCGAGTTTCATGGTTCTTATTTGTTGGCTTTGGCAGCTTGTTCAAGCAACTTCTTTCCTTTGGCTATGGCTTCGTCTATGGTTCCCACATTGAGGAATGCTTGCTCGGGATATTCGTCCATCTCGCCGCTGAGAATCATCTTGAATCCGCGGATGGTCTCTTCGAGGGGTACCATCACACCGGGCAGGCCGGTGAACTGCTCTGCAACGTGGAAGGGTTGCGAGAGGAAGCGTTGGGCGCGGCGGGCGCGGTTTACGACGAGCTTGTCTTCGTCCGAGAGCTCGTCCATACCGAGGATGGCGATGATATCTTGCAGCTCATTGTAGTGTTGGAGCAATTGTTTCACAGCTTGTGCTGTGTTGTAGTGCTCTTCGCCTACGATGAGGGGGTCGAGTATGCGCGATGTCGATTCGAGGGGGTCTACTGCGGGGTAGATACCCATCTCTGATATCTTACGGCTCAATACCGTCGTTGCATCGAGGAAGCTGAATGTTGTTGCGGGAGCGGGGTCGGTCAAGTCGTCGGCGGGTACGTAGATGGCTTGTACCGATGTGATGGCGCCTTGCTTGGTCGATGTGATGCGCTCTTGCAACTTACCCATTTCCGAGGCGAGGGTGGGTTGGTAACCTACGGCCGAGGGCATACGACCCAACAGAGCCGACACCTCGGAGCCTGCCTGTGTGAAACGGAATATGTTGTCGATGAAGAGCAATATCTCTTTTCCGCCGCCATCGGCGTCGCGGAATTGCTCGGCAATGGTAAGTCCCGAGAGTGCAACACGCAGACGGGCACCCGGCGGCTCATTCATCTGGCCGAAGACGAGCGTGGCTTGCGAGTTGTTGACGCTTTCCATATCTACGTCTTTGAGGTTCCATTCGCCGCGTTCCATTCCTTCGAGGAATTTGTTGCCGTACGACATTACGCCCGATTCGAGCATCTCGCGCAGCAGGTCGTTGCCCTCGCGGGTGCGTTCGCCTACACCGGCAAATACCGAGAAACCGTTGTGTCCCTTGGCGATGTTGTTGATCATCTCCATGATGAGCACTGTCTTGCCTACGCCGGCACCACCGAAGAGACCGATTTTACCGCCGCGAGAGTAGGGTTCGAGCAGGTCTATCACTTTGATACCGGTATAAAGGAACTCGGTACTGATGGATAGCTCGTCGAATGCGGGGGCATCTTGGTGTATCGATTTCAGGTTGGTATAGTCTAGCGGGGGAAGGTGGTCGATGGCTTCTCCCATGACGTTCATCAAGCGTCCTTTTACTTGATTGCCCGTAGGCATTGAGAGCGGACGTCCGAGGTCTATGGCTTTCATGCCTCTTCTCAATCCGTCCGTAGAGTCCATGGCAACGCAACGCACGGTGTTCTCGCCGATGTGTTGTTCTACTTCAACCAGCAGGTCTGCTCCGTTTTCTTTTTCAATTTTCAGAGCAGCGTAGATAGGGGGTACTTCGTTTTTCTCGCCTTCAAAAGAGACGTCTACGACAGGCCCTATTATTTGTGTGATGTAGCCAATCTTCTCGCTCATAATTTTCTTTATGGTGATGATAAGGTTATGGTTTTATCTTGTTTTTGTTTTTATCTAATCTTAGAAGTGCCAGCCTAATACGACTAATATGCTCATTACGGCAAGGTTGACAAGGCTTAAAGGTAGCAAATACTTCCATTCGAGTTTCAGCAGCTGGTCTATTCTCAATCGGGGGAATGTCCATTTGAACCAGATGATGACCCACATGATGACAACGCACTTGCCGAAGAACCAGATGATGGACGGGATATAGTCCATGACGTTGTTGAATGCCTCCCATCCCGGTATGTGCAGCGGCATCCATCCGCCGAGGAAGAGTGTCGTGGCTACTCCCGAAACGATGAAGAGGTTGAGGTATTCTGCCAGGTAGAAGAAGCCGAAGTGCATACCAGAGTATTCGGTGTGGTATCCGGCGGTGAGCTCGCTCTCGGCCTCGGGAAGGTCAAACGGGCCGCGGTTGGTCTCGGCTGTACCGGCTACAAGGTAGATGAGGAATGCTACGATGGCGGGGATATGGCCGGTGAAGATAAACCATCCGTTTTGTTGTGCCTCGACGATGCCGCTTATCGACATGGTTCCGGCCAAGGTTACTATCGTGATGATAGAGAGGCCTATCGACAACTCGTAGCTTATCATCTGGGCACCGCTTCGGATGGCTCCCACGAGTGTAAACTTGTTGTTGCTCGACCATCCGGCCAGCAGTATGCCGAGGATGCCTATCGACGATGCTGCTATGAGGAAGAAGATGCCTATGTTGAAGTCGAGGACTTGCAGGCCGCGACCGAATGGCAGACACCCGAATGCAAGCATCGATGCTGTAATGACCAGATAGGGGGCCAGATTGAAGAGGAACTGGTCGACGTGGTTGAGTCGGATAAGCTCCTTGATGAGCATCTTGAACATGTCGGCAACACTCTGTATAACGCCGTAGGGGCCTACTCGGTTAGGACCGAGACGGCATTGGAAGAAGGCGCATACTTTACGCTCAAAGTATATGAGAAATAGGGCGATGAGTGCATACAACAGTAGCAGGGCAACGCCTATGAGTACAAATTCTATCAGCAATGCGCCCCACTCAGGCAGGTATTGCCGCAAGAAACTGTCTATCCACGAGGTGATAATGGAAAAGTCGTACATGATATTTCTTGTTGTCTGTGTTTTGCGTGTTAATTATCGGTCGATATCGGGCACTACATAGTCGAGCGAGCCGCCTATGGCGATAAGGTCGGCGATTTTCCCGCCGCGCGTCAACTCGTCGAGCGAGCCTACGAGCATCAGTCCCGGTGTGTTGAATTTCAAGCGGTACGGGTATTTTTCGCCCCGGCTTTCGATGTATACGCCGAAGGCTCCGCGGCTGGCTTCGACTTGGCGGAAATAGCGTCCTTCGGGCAGCTTGATGATGGGTTTCATCTTCAAGGCGTAGTCGCCTTCGGGTATGTTGTCGATGAGTTGCTCTATGATTTTAATCGATTCGAGTATCTCGTCGAGACGTACCATGTAGCGGGCGAAGACGTCGCCTTCGGTGCGGAGTACTTCGTTGAATTCTACCTTGTCATATACGCCGTAGGGCATGCGCTTGCGCACATCGCAGGCCCATCCCGATGCGCGTCCCGACGGTCCCGTGAGGGCGTGCGAGATGGCTTTTTCGCGCGAAACGACACCTACGCCCTTCATGCGTTGTTGGGCTATGACGTTGCCCGTAAAGAGCTCGTGATACTCTTTGAGCGAACCGGGCATGTAGCGGCAGAACTCTTTCACCTTGCGCTGGAAGTCGGGGTGAAGGTCGGCCATAACACCGCCTATGGTGTTGTAGTTGAATGACATGCGGGCTCCGGTTGTCTCTTCGAGAATGTCGAGTATCATTTCCCGGTCGCGAAATCCGTAGAAGAATGCCGTTGTTCCTCCCAAGTCCATGCAGAATGTTGCCCAGAAGAGCAGGTGCGACGATATACGCATGAGCTCGTCCATAATGGTACGTATGTATTTCACGCGTTCGGGTACTTCTATTTGCAGGGCGTCTTCGATGCAGAGGCAGAGCGCGTGACGGTTTTGCATGGCCGAGAGGTAATCGAGGCGGTCGGTGAAGTGCAGTGTCTGGGGATAGGTAAGCGATTCGCACAGTTTTTCGATGCCTCGGTGTATATATCCGCAGTAGGGGTCAATCTTGGTAACTATCTCTCCGTCGAGCGATGTACGCAGGCGCAATACACCGTGTGTGGCGGGGTGTTGCGGACCTATGTTTACTACATATTGTTCGGGTGTGAAGATGACGGGGCGTTGCTCTTCGAGTGTACCGTCTTCTTTCTCTACTACCGAGTATGAGGTGTCGTACGATTCTTCGTTTTCGAGTCTGATAGGGTTCAGAGCCGGGTCGGCATTGTAATCTTTTCGCAGCGGGTATCCTACCCAGTCTTTGCGTAAGAAAAGCCGACGCATGTCGGGGTGGTTGATGAATACGATGCCGTAGAAGTCATAGACTTCGCGCTCGTACAGGTTGGCCGATTGCCACAAGTCGCAAACCGAGTGGAGCATGGGTTTCTCGCGGTCGGCGGTTTGTACGATGACGGCAAGGCGTTGTGCTGTCGATGTCGACTCTAAGTAATATACGCATCCGAGGGTTTCGCCCCAGTCGGCTCCCACGATGGCTATAAGATAATCGTAAGGCGATTCTTTGTCGTCGTGCAAGGCCTTGGCAAGTTTGTGCCATTGGGCATCGGGGACAGTGACGTATAGTTGCCCGCTTTCGGAGAATGTGGCCTCGGGCACGAGGGCGCTTATCTTTTCTTGAATTGTTGCCATATAATAATAATCGGTGTGTGTTTACTGATTATTTCCCTTCAAAAAATTCCTGCCGTTTCTGCTTGCGGTTTACGCCGCCGAAGAATTTTTCTACCTTGACTTTGCGTTGTAGTTGCATCAGTCCGTAGAACATGGCTTCGGGACGCGGCGGGCAACCGGGAATATATACGTCGACCGGGAGTATCTCGCCTACGCCTTTGAGTACGTGGTATGAGTTGCGGAACGGACCTCCCGAGACAGCGCAACCACCCGTAGCTACTACATACTTAGGCTCGGCAAGCTGGTCATAGAGGCGTTTGAGTACCGGTGCCATACGGTGCACGATGGTACCTGCAACCATAATGAAGTCGGCCTGACGCGGGCTGGCACGCGCTACTTCAAACCCGAAACGGGCCATGTCGTACCGCGCTGCGCCGAGTGCCATAAACTCGATACCGCAGCAACTTGTTGCAAAAGTGAGAGGCCACAACGAATTGGAGCGGCCCCAGTTGATAAGGTCGTCGAAGCAGCCCACCACAACGTTGGTGCCTGCTGCATTAAGCTCTGCGACCAGATTTTCGAGATATTCATTGTCTTTGAAGTCTTCATACTTCATTGATTTGATTTTCACTTCCATTCCAACGCTCCTTTCTTCCATGCATATACGAGACCAAGTACGAGTATCACCATAAAGAAGGCTATGCTGGCCAGGCCGGCAACGCCTACATCGCGCAGTATGACTGCCCACGGGAAGAGAAACACGGTCTCTACGTCGAACATGAGGTAAAGGATGGCAAACAGGTAGTAGCCTACCTTAAATTGCATCCACGAATCTCCCCTTGTGGGTATTCCGCACTCGTAGGCTTCTCCCTTCTGAGGGTTAAAAGAGCGCGGCGAGAGCCATCCGGCTATAAGCAAGGCGGCTCCTACCAATGCAATACCGGTGATCAGTACGACCACTAAGAATGCTGAGTTCATATAAGTGTACTATATTTCTTTGTTTTTGTATTATTTTCTCTCTTTTCTGCCGACTATGGATGCCGACAAATAAATCACCGCAAAGGTAAAAAAAAGAAATTGCCCGACAAAAGTTTTCTCGCTCTCTTTTTTTAAAATAAATAATGCTTTTTCGTATTGCCGAGATGGGTTCTGTATGGGCTTACAGGGGCGTTTGCGAAGCCGTTATCTCATGGCGATGGGGTTTCGGGGTGTCAAAGGCTTATCAAATTTTGCATTATTCGGATAATATGTTCTTTCCAATTCTGCATAAATTCTTGATAGTCAGACTCCTGATTGTCGAAAAATATGATTTTCGTCACTTTCTTGCTTACGATGGGGAAGACAAGCAGCCCGTAGAAGGTGCAAAACATTTTTTCCGGGGCAATCGGCTTGATTTTGCCCGCTTCTATTTCTTTGAGCATCGACTGGTGTAATGTTTTCAGGAGCTTGTCTATGTGCAGTTCTTGGGCGGTGGCAAGCAGATGTTGCGGGTCGCGTTCTATTTCGTTGATGATGAAGCAAGGCACATCGGGGTTTTGTGCAAATGTAGCGATGTATTTGTCTATAATAGCTTTCAGCTTATCTATGAAAGGCAGGTCGCTTTCGGCTATCGATTGTATGTCGGGGATGAAGGTCTCGACGATGTCGCCGAATACGGCTTGGAACATCTTTTCTTTCGTACGGAAATAGTAGTGCAGCGTGGGGCGGTTGATTCCTGCCCGTGCTGCTATTTCGCTCATGCTGGTACATTCGTAGCCATGTTTGACAAATTCTGTGCGCGCGGCATTTATGATGTTTTCTTCTATGTTGTTGTTGCTCATGGTGTTGTTCTTTTTTTGTGGTTATACGGTTGCAATTTCTTCGGGTTGTTCTATGTTGTTGATAAATAGCCATAGTCTGTTGACAACGTTGACGGTGCTTACGCCGCTATCGAAATCGAGCGAAAGGAAGTTGAGCCGTGGGTAGAGGGCGTGTATGCGTTTCTCTATTCCTTTCGATAGGATGTGGTTGGCTATGCAGCCGAAAGGTTGTAGTGAAATGACATTGTTGATGCCGTTGCTGGCAAACGAAGCTACTTCGCCGGGCAGGAGCCATCCCTCACCGAACTGTGCAGCCTCTGAGACGATTTCGTGTGAGCGTTCGGCGTCTTCATAAATGTCATCGAAA
>UQMR01000088.1 GCA_900542255.1 uncultured Porphyromonadaceae bacterium | reverse complement strand
GCGCATCGGCCGGAAAGGCTTGCTCTACAACTTTGCCCTCCACGCCGAGCAGGCCGGCGAGCAAGGGTATATAGGCGTAGACGAAACACCGCGCTCGCTCGTAGGCCAGAAGGGGGTCACCGTAACACGCATGGCCCCATCGGGCAAAATAAAGGTAGGCGGAGAGATATACGATGCCATATCGCTTTATGGCAGCTTCATCGAGGCCGGGAACGAAATCACGATAGAGAAATACGAAAACAGCCAACTATACGTTGTCATTACCAAACCAAACACACAAGATATAGAATCATGAAATTTATAGGAATCATACCGGCACGATACGCTTCGACGCGCTTCCCCGGCAAACCGCTTGCCGACATGAAGGGCAAACCCATGATACAGCGCGTATACGAACAAGCCAAGCTCGTACTCGACGAGGTATGCGTGGCGACCGACCATCCGGCCATAGAGAGTGCCGTGAAGGCTTTCGGGGGGCAGGTGGTGCGCTCCCGCAAGGAGCATCCCTCGGGAACCGACCGCTGTTGCGAGGCATACCATCTGCTGGGCGGCAACGAAGATGTCGTCATCAATATACAAGGCGACGAGCCATTTATCAAACCCGAACAGATACGCGCCATCATCTCGTGCTTTGACGACCCCGATACCGAAATAGCCACTCTCGTAAGGGTCTTCGAGCCGTCCGAAGGATGGGAGGCTCTGGAAAACCCCAACTCGCCCAAGGTTCTTCTCAACAACCGCAGCGAAGCCATTGCTTTCAGCCGCTCGGTAATCCCCTATCTGCGCAATGTTGCCAAGGAAGAGTGGCTGGCACGGCACACCTTCTACAAGCACATAGGCATGTATGCCTTCAAAGCCGCTACACTCGATGCCCTGACCCGCCTGCCGCAGTCGTCGCTCGAACGTGCCGAAAGTCTCGAACAGATGCGATGGATAGAGAACGGCTACCGTATAAAAGTTGCCATCACCACCCAAGAAACCATTGGCATAGACACGCCCGACGATATGGCGCGCGCCATAGCAATGCTCCCCTGAGATGAATGTGACAGACCGTACAAAAGCCCCTGCGACACGACCGTTCGACCGGTTGCAACTGCCGCAGCCCGATGTCGAGCGGCTCGCCAACGGGATAGAACTATATATCATAGACAAGGGCGACCAAGAGGTAAGCCGCATAGACCTGCTCTTCGACGGAGGGCGGTGCCTTGCCCGCACGCCGGCCATTGCCGACCTCACGGGACCCATGATGCGCCGAGGCGTTCCGGGATATGACGCCGACCGCATAGCCGAACTACTGGACTACTACGGGGCATGGATGCAAACAGGTACGACGCTGCATTTCAGCACGCTCTCGCTCTTCTCGCTCAACCGCAACCTTGACAACGTACTGCCGCTGGCTGCCGACATCATAAACACGCCGCTCTTCCCCGCCGACGACCTCGACTTGCTGCGACAACAACGCATAGACCGCTTGCAAATCAACCGTACCAAGGTACGATTTGTAGCCGGCGAACTGTTCAACCGGCTGGTCTTCGGCAAGGGACACCCCTATGCACGCACCATCGAGGCCGACGATATTGCAAGCATAAGCCGCAGCGACCTGCAAGAGTATCATCGGGAGCATTACCTGGGCACGCGCATCCGCGCCATCCTATCGGGCCGCATCACAGACGACGCCGCCCGTTCCGTGCTACGTTTTCTCGGCAGCATTGCCTGCCACGACAGGCGGCACGACACCGCACCGATGCCGCTACAACCCGAGGCAGAGCACTTCGCCGTTGCCGACATGCCCGACTCGTTGCAGACAGGGATACGCATGGGTATGCCCGTCATAGATTGCCGGCACGGGGATTTCCCCTTTTTAAGCATGGCAAACCTTATCTTGGGCGGATACTTCGGAAGCCGCCTCATGAAAAACATCCGCGAGGAGAAGGGCTACACCTACGGCATATCGTCGCATATCATCTCGCTGCGAAACAGTGCATACTTCACCCTCATGACCGAAACGGGAACGGAATATACGCAACCGCTTTTAGAGGAGACCCGCCGGGAGATGCAAATCTTGTGCGAAGAGGTGGTGCCGGCCGAGGAGTTGGAGACGGCGCGAAACTATCTGCAAGGGCAGCGGGCGCGTACGCTCGACAGCCCCTTCTCGATGGGCGACTACTACCTGTCGGCCATGATTTCCGATACACCCTTCGACTACTTCCAACGCGAGGACGAGGCCATACGCCATGCCACAGCGGCCGACATACAACGGGCAGCCCAACTCTATCTGCGCCCTGAGATGCTTTATGTGGCCTTGGCGGGCGACCGAAAGAAGGGAGGTTTCTAACGGCATCACACGCCCCGAGAGAAGCCGCAAAATCTCATATCGTGGGAGGCGCAAAGGAGCGACAAACCCCGTGTAAAGGAACAAGATGGCAGAAAATCTTTTGTTACCATACAAATCTACCCGGCAGAAAGATGTAATCTGCCGGGTAGATTTGTATATATCACAGAGTCTGTCTTCTACTTGTCGTCGAGGAAACGGGAGGTGATGCCTCCGTAGGCCTCGATGCGGCGGTCGCGCAAGAAAGGCCACCAGCGGCGCACCGCTTCGCAACGCTCCATATCGACATCGACGACACCGCACCACGGCTCGTTGTCGGGGGCAACAGTCAAGAGCTCGCCTTGCGGACCGGCCACGAAGCTATGCCCCCAAAAGAGGATGCCGCGGGTCTGTCCCGACGGGTCTGCCTCGTGCCCTACGCGGTTTACCGTCACGACGGGCAATCCGTTTGCCACGGCATGACCGCGTTGCACGGTCTCCCAGGCTCCTTGTTGCCTGGCCTGCTCGGCCGGGGTGTCGCTGCTCTCCCACCCTATGGCGGTGGGATAAATCAGTATATCGGCTCCGCGCAATGCCATAAGGCGGGCAGCCTCGGGATACCACTGGTCCCAACAAACCAGAACGCCCAAACGTCCTACCGATGTCGAGATAGGCTCGAAGCCCAAATCGCCGGGGGTGAAATAGAACTTCTCATAATAGGCCGGGTCGTCGGGTATGTGCATCTTGCGATATCGACCGGCCACAGAACCGTCGCGCTCGAATACGACGGCCGTATTGTGATACAACCCGGGGGCGCGCCGCTCGAAGAGCGATGTCACCAACACCACGTTGTTGCGCCGGGCTATGTCGGCATAGAATTGGGTGGAGGGGCCGGGGATAGGCTCGGCAAGGTCGAAGCGGGCGGTATCTTCGGTCTGGCAGAAATAGAGCGAGTTGTGCAACTCCTGCAATACCACGAGGGAGGCTCCTTGGGCGGCACAGCGTTCTATCCCGGCCTGCATACGCATCATATTTTGTTCTACACCGGCAGTGTTGTGCTCCTGCACGATGCCTACTTTGAGGATTTTACTCATTTTACAGCAGATTTTCATTAAGAGATTTATTATTTCAATACCCCGGCGGGATATTGCATCGTAACACAATGCAGAGAACCGTGCTGGCATATCAACGGACGGCAATCGACAGGTACTACCTCCCGCCCGGGGAAAGCGGCGGCAATGACTTGGCCGGCAGCCTCATCCTCTTGCGGAGAGCCATACACAGGGTAAAGCACCGCATCGTTGAGCACGAGGAAGTTGGCATACGTGGCGGGCAGACGCTCCCCGTCGGTATCGTAGGCGGGACGCGCCATCGGGAGCGGCATGAGGCGGTATGGCTTCCCCTCGGCAGTCGTGAAGCTGCGCAACTGACGCTCCATAGCCTGCAAGGCCTCGTAGTGCTCGTCGGCAGCATCGAGACACTGCACGTATAATATGGTATCGTCGGGGGCTAAACGTGCCAACGTATCGATGTGGCTGTCGGTATCGTCGCCGGCCAAATAGCCGTAATCGAGCCACAGCACCCGTTGCAGGCCCAATGTCTCGCTCAAATAGGCCTCTATTTGGGCCCGGCTCCACTCGCCGTTGCGGTTGGGCGAGAGCAGGCACTCGCTTGTGACGAGCAAAGTGCCGCGGCCGTCGCTCTCGATAGAACCGCCCTCGATGATAAAGTTGAGTTTGTTGGCATAGGCTGCATCGAACAGACCGGCCCGGTAACAATGCGATGTGATGAGGTTGTCGTAACAGGCGGCAAACTTCAAGCCCCAGCCGTTGAAGGCGAAGTCGCAGATAACCGGCTTGCCGTCGCGCAATATGGTTATACCGCCGTGGTCGCGTGCCCATGTGTCATTGGTGGGACATTCGGCCCAACGCACATGTTCCATATTCACCTCGTCGGCAATACGGGCCTCTACGCGCTCCCGCTCGGGGGTAACGATAAGCAACAACTCCCTTGCGGCTATTTCGCGGGCTATTGCCACAAAACGGGCCTCCACCTCGTCGAGCATATAGGCCCAATCGGTTGCCACATGGGGCCATGTGAGCTGAACGCCGCTTTGGGCATCCCATTCGGCGGGTAAGACTACCCGACGGCTGTTGAGCATATCATTTTCCATTTTGAGCCTGTTCCTCACGGGGTTTACGGTCGAAGAAGGGATTCTTGGATGAAGCGCTGAGGGCTATGGCGATGATTTGCGAGCAACCGTCGAGCCAACCCATATCGGCCGCAGTCCATCCGGCAGAGAACATGACACGGGTGTCCACCCGCAAATCGGCTGCCAACGAACAGGCCGAACCTACGGCAATGCCTACGTCGATAGAGTTGATGGCACAGGGCGTCTCATCGGGCTTCTCGTCACAGAGGAAACCGCAATAACGGCAGTTGAGCCCTTGCTTGCAGGGGCGTGTGCCTATGAGCAAGAGCGCATCGCCTTGCAAAATATTGTCGGCATCGCGCAAAAGGAATTTCATGCCCGAGGCTTCGCTTTTTCGACGCATGGCCTCAGCGAGTTTTTCAAGGTCGTCACGGTCGTCGACCAAAACGATTTCTATTACATCAATACCTTTTCCTTTGGGAGCTGTGCGAGCCGCCATCATCATGCGGCGGGCTGCCTCTACTACCAATTCGTGCCGCAAGGCTCTTTCGTTCTTTATCATATTCTCACAATTTGTTATACGGATACTATCGCAAAGATAGTATGTTTGGCGCAAAAACGGAAGTATTTTCGGCGGTTGTATGTCGCTTCGGGGCACTCTGCCCCATGCCCCGCTTTTATAGGATGCTTACCCTCTCCGGTATATCGCAACCGAAGGGGAGCGGGTGTTTTTCGTTTTACGGGCTGTTATACAAAAAGGCAGCTGCCTGCATGGCAGCTGCCTTACCCTATTGTGATACGTAAAATTACAAATCTTGTTTCGCTGCGACTCGGGGTCGCCGGGGCTTATCCGTAAACAATCTCGCCTTTCTCGTTGCGATACTCGTCGAAGCTCTTGCTGTACTGGTCCATCGCACGCAGACTCATACCCATGCTCGAGAAACCGCCGTCGTGATAGAGGTTCTGCATGGTGACCTTGCGTGTAAGGTCGCTGAAAAGCGTGATACAGTAGTCGGCGCAGTCATCGGCATCGGCATTGCCGAGCGGCGACATGCGGTTGGCAAAGTCCATGAGTTTCTCCATACCCTTCACACCGCTGCCGGCAGTAGTCATGGTAGGCGACTGCGATATGGTGTTGATACGTACGTTCTTTTCGCGGCCATAGATGTAACCGAAACTGCGGGCGATAGACTCCAACAACGCCTTGGCATCGGCCATATCGTTATAACCGAAGAGTGTGCGTTGTGCAGCCACATAAGAGAGGGCTACGATAGAACCATACTCATTGATGGCATCCATTTTCTTGGCAGTCTGTATCATTTTGTGGAACGAAACAGCCGAAATATCGAGCGTCTTCGAGAGCATATCATAGTCGAGGTCGTCGTAAGGACGTTTTTTACGCACATTGGGCGACATACCGATAGAGTGCAATACGAAGTCGATTTTTCCACCCAGCAATTTGATGGACTCTTCAAATACGTGGGCCAAATCGTCGACATTGGTGGCATCGGCTGCAATAACCGGGGCATTCAGTTTACGACTCAATTCATCTATTTGCCCCATCCTCACAGCAACAGGAGTATTGCTAAGTGTTATGACGGCGCCTTCTTCTACGGCACGTTCGGCAACCTTCCATGCGATAGACATGTCGTTCAGTGCGCCGAAAATAATACCGCGTTTACCTTTCAACAAATTGTAACTCATAATATTCTTACTTTATTGCGATGCGAATATCCACACGCATTTTCGAGCGACAAAGATAAGTATTTCTGCGGGATATTACACACTATTTGCAAAGTAAAGATTGCAAAACAGGACTATACATCGCATCTACAATGGTACAGAATGAGATTTCACAATATTTTTCGCCATTTTTTCTGTCAATATCGCACATCATTATGCAAATAATTGCTACTTTTGCTGCGCCTTAAAGCGGGCTGTTTCTCGTCTACTTTGCAAACAAGGCACTTGAACATTAACCTCATAATCTTACGAATAATATGGCATTAGACAAACCTTATGTAGTCGGTATCGACATAGGCGGTACGAACACAACCTTCGGAATTGTAGATACTCGCGGCACCATCCTTGCAGGAGGCGCTATCAAGACAAGCAAACACGTTGAGTTTGAAGAGTATATCGGACAACTTTATAACGAAATAACCCGCATAGTAGAACAAGAGAACCTCGTCGGTCAGATTGCTGGTATCGGCGTAGGCGCCCCCAATGCCAACTATTACACCGGGAACATAGAGTATGCTCCCAACCTCTATTGGATGAAAGAGGGCAAACGCCTCGAAATCATCCCGTTCGCCGAGACGCTACGCGAAAAATTCGGCATTCCCGTTGCCATCACCAACGATGCTAATGCTGCTGCCATTGGCGAAATGACCTACGGTGCAGCCCGAGGCATGAAAGATTTTATCATGATAACGTTAGGCACAGGCGTAGGCAGCGGTATCGTTATCAACGGACAGGTGGTATATGGACACGACGGTTTTGCAGGCGAATTGGGGCACGTCATCATGCGCCGTAATAACGGACGCCTTTGCGGCTGCGGCCGTTCGGGTTGCCTCGAAGCATACGCCTCGGCCACAGGTGTAGCACGCACGGCTCGCGAATATTTGGAGACTCGCAAAGACGACTCTCTGTTGCGCAACCTTCCCCTCGACGAAATTACATCGAAAGATGTGTACGACGCCGCTATTGCCGGCGACCAACTGGCTCGTGAAGTATATGAATTTACAGGCAATATGTTAGGCGAAGCCTTTGCCGATTTCATAGCTTTCTCGAGCCCGAAGGCCATCATTCTCTTCGGCGGACTTACCAAATCGGGCGAATTGCTGATGCGCCCCATCCGCG
>UQMR01000087.1 GCA_900542255.1 uncultured Porphyromonadaceae bacterium | reverse complement strand
TAAATTATAATTTCTTGTGCAAAGATAGTGTAAACGGAAGCAATTTACAAAGCCTGCCGGATACTTTGCCTCGCTCTTGCCGCTCGCGCACAGGAACAGGAGAGAGGAAAAGAGAGAAAATACAACAGCGGGCGCCCCTTTTCTGCCACCCCGCATATACAGCCCAAGCGGCTGCCCCGAGATATAAGGGGGCAACCGCTTGGACTATGGGTGCTGTACCGACAGGCTTATTCGCCTCGTCCGTGACAGTTTTTATACTTCTTGCCGCTGCCGCAGGGACAGGGGTCGTTGCGGCCTACGCGGGGTGCTGCCACAATAGGCTGGCGAGGTTGTGCTCCGCGGTTTGCCGAGGCCCGGCGTGCCTCGTCCATCGAGTTTTGCCCGGGGTATTGCTCTTTCGAGGCATTGTATCGGCTGTAATCCTGACGACGCTCGGGGGCTGCCTCGCGGATATCTTCGGGCTCACGCACATATATCTGCCCGCGCATGAGCAGGGCGACAGCCTTGCGGTTCATCGTGTCGAGCATGTTCTCGAAGAGCTTAAAGGACTCTAACTTATAAATCAACAGCGGGTCTTTCTGCTCATACGAGGCATTTTGTACCGACTGGCGCAACTGGTCGAGCTCACGCAGATGCTCTTTCCATGCCTCGTCTATCGTCATGAGCAATACGGCTTTCTGGAAGTTCTTTACAACCGAACGCGACTCCGACTCGTAGGCCTCGTCCAAATCGCACGGTATGCCGAAGATGCGCTTGCCATCGGTAATGGGCACGCGGATGAGCCCTTTCAGGTGGCGCTCCTCGACAAAGGGCTTGATATTGAGCTGGGCTATCTCGGCCATGCGGTCGCCTTTGCGCTTGAAGGTCTCTACCACTGCCTTATATAACAAATCGATACGCTCCTGCTTGCGCATTCCCATAAACTTGGCGGCATCGGCCGGCATCTCGATGGCGAATACCTTGAATACCTCCAACGAAAGGGCTTCGTAGGCGTTGTTATCGTCGTGTGCCTCAACGAGCGACTCTATAAGGTCGTAGAAGGTGTTGAGGATATCCAAGCCGATGCGTTCGCCCATCAAAGCGTGGTGACGCTTGGTGTAGATGACGCTACGCTGGGTATTCATCACGTCGTCGTATTCGAGCAGGCGCTTACGGATACCGTAGTTGTTCTCCTCTACGCGGCGTTGAGCATTCTCTATCGACTTCGACACCATATTGTGCTCTATCATCTCGTCTTCCTTGAAGCCGAGGCGGTCGAGCATCTTCACCACATTGTCTGTGGCGAAAAGGCGCATTACCGTATCCTCGAACGAGACGAAGAATACCGACGAACCGGGGTCGCCCTGACGTCCGGCACGACCGCGCAACTGACGGTCGACACGCCGTGACTCGTGACGCTCCGTACCTATAATGGCAAGACCGCCGGCATCGCGCACCTCGGGGGTGAGTTTTATATCGGTACCACGACCGGCCATGTTGGTGGCTATGGTCACAACGCCTTTCTCACCGGCATGTTTCACTATCTCGGCCTCTTTCTGGTGCAGCTTGGCATTGAGTACGCTGTGCTTTATCTTGCGCTGGGTGAGCATACGGCTCAACAGCTCTGATATCTCTACCGACGTGGTACCCACCAGTACCGGACGCCCCTGCTCTACCATCTTCACAATCTCTTCTATGATGGCGTTGTACTTGGCGCGCTTGGTCTTGTAGACGCGGTCGTTCATATCGACACGCTTCACGGGCTTGTTGGTAGGAATGGTCACTACATCGAGCTTGTATATATCCCAGAACTCACCAGCCTCGGTCTCGGCCGTACCGGTCATACCGGCCAGCTTGTGATACATACGGAAGTAGTTCTGCAACGTAATGGTAGCGAACGTCTGCGTGGCAGCTTCTACCTTGACGTGCTCCTTGGCCTCGATGGCCTGGTGCAATCCGTCGGAGTAACGGCGCCCCTCCATGATACGGCCGGTTTGCTCGTCGACGATTTTCACCTTGTTGTCTATCACCACGTACTGGTCGTTGAGGAAGAAGAGCGTATAGGCTTTCAGCAACTGGTGTACGGTGTGTACGCGCTCGGCCTTGATGGCGTAGTTTTGCAGGTACTCGTCTTTCTTGTTTTGACGCTCTTCGGGGGTGAGCTGCTCGTTTTCCAGTTCGGCAAGCTGCTCGCCGATATTGGGCAGGACGAAGAACTCGGGGTCTTGGCTTTTACCCGTCATCGTATCTATACCCTTGTCGGTGAGGTCTATGGTATTGTTCTTCTCGTCTATCACGAAGTAGAGGTCGTCGGTAATCTCGGGCATACGGCGGTTATTGTCGGCCATATATATTGCCTCGGTGGCGAGCAAGAGGGGCTTGATGCCCGGTTCGCTCAGGAAGCGAATCAACGCGCTGTTCTTGGGCAAGCCCTTGAAACAACGGAAGAGCAATATGGCGCCTTCGTCGCGGGTAGCCTTGTCGTCGGAGGCCAACTTCTCCTTCGCCTCGGCCAGCAAGCGTGTCACAAGGGTACGTTGTGCCTTGACAAGCTCCTCGACCTTGGGGTTGAACTCCTCGAACATCTGGTCGTCACCCTTCGGGGTGGGACCCGAAATGATGAGCGGCGTACGGGCATCGTCTATCAACACAGAGTCGACCTCATCGACAATGGCATAATTGTGCTGACGCTGTACGAGGTCGGCAGGCGAACCGGCCATGTTGTCGCGCAGATAGTCGAAGCCAAACTCGTTGTTCGTACCGAACGTAATATCGGCCTCATACGCCTTGCGGCGTGCCAGTGAGTTGGGCTCATGCTTGTCGATGCAGTCGACCGACAGGCCGTGGAACATGTACAGGGGGCCCATCCACTCCGAGTCGCGCTTCGAGAGGTAGTCGTTGACCGTAACGACGTGCACGCCGTTACCCGTCAGGGCATTCAGGAATACAGGCAGGGTAGCCACCAAGGTTTTACCCTCACCGGTAGCCATCTCGGCGATTTTGCCTTTGTGCAGTACTACGCCGCCTATCAATTGTACGTCGTAGTGTACCATATCCCATGTCACTTCGTTGCCGCCGGCCATCCAGTGATTCTGGTATACGGCCTTGTCGCCGTCGATATGTACAAAGTCGTGCGAAGCGGCGAGGTCGCGGTCGAAGTCGTTGGCGGTAACTACCACCGTTTCGTTGGAAGCAAAACGGCGGGCTGTCTCTTTCACTACGGCAAACACTTCGGGCAAAACTTCGTCGAGGCCATCTTCAAATTTCTTCAAGATGTCTTTCTCCAATTTGTCCACCTCATTCCACATGGGGGCACGTTTGTCGTAATCGGTATTCTCTATCTCTGCCTTCAAAACGGCAATGCGCTCGCGGTCGGCAGCCACTTTCTCACGCAGCTTGCCCTTCACTGCATCAATGCGGGCACGCAACTCATCGTTCGACAGCCCTTCGAGCTCGGGCGAAATCGCTTTTATCTTCTTGATATACGGCTCTATCTCCTTTATATCGCGCTGCGACTTGTTGCCGAACAGTTTCTTCAAAAAATCATTCAATCCCATATATGGTCTCTTTTATACTCTATCAATAATAAAAACAAAGGGGGTACCCCGTAAACGGGTGCAAAAGTAGTGATTTTTACCTAATAAATAAAATCTTACGCCACAATGAAATGCCTTTGCCGGCACACTACCTTGCCGACCGGCGTACAACGCCGTTACAGAACGCTCTCGGGCATGGCGGCAGAGGCGTTAGGCGAGCGTATGCGCAATACGCGCGCTACCGTAGGTGCTATGGCCGTGACCTCTACCGGCGTGGTTATCTTGCGCGACGGCACTTGGGGTGCCATCAATATAAAGGGCGATTCTACGGCATTGTGCCGCACATACTCGCGGGTATTTGCCGCATCTTCATGCACCACTTCCCAACCGGGGACAAGCTCCACAAAGAGGTCGCCCGAATAGCGGGGCAAAAGGCCCCGACGCAGAGCATCGGTATGCTCGTTGGTACTGCGCAACAGAATGCGCTGCAAGGTGTATACATCTTGTACGCCCGCCATGTCTATCAGGAAAGTGGCGCATTTATCGCGCAACGTATCGAGGTCGATGTCCCGCTCTTTGATGAGCTTCCTGTTGAGGTATATCTGGTTATGGTGAAATCCCGATACCCACTCGCCATTGCCATACAAAGCCATCAGGTACATGTTGAGCAACGAAACGGCCCGCTTGGAATAAAATTCGCCCGACTCTATCTTGAAAATAGAGGGCTCCCGCCCGTCGCCGGTAAAATAGCCGGTCGAGGTGAGGAAGATGACGGTGTTTTGCAGGCCTACGCTCCGCTCGATGGCCTCGAAGAGGCGGGCCAAGTCGCGGTCGAGCCGCACATAGGTGTCTTGCAACTCTATGCCATATTGCTGTATGTCGCCTCGATTATAGGGGGCTGCGGTATAGCCTATATTGACCATATCGAGATAGCCCCGCTTGCCCAACTGCCCCTTCTCGATGAGCTCTATGGCAACGTCGGTGACCTCGCTATTGACGAGCGCCGATGTCTTGAAGCGCTCATAACAGGTGCGGTCGGCCCGCGAGAAACCATGCTTGAAGGAGTATGGTTGTGTATAATAAGGTATGGCTGTATATTGCTCGGCGGCATATAGCGGCGACCACTTTATCGTGTCGATACGCGATGAGAGCGACGCTGTATAGTTGCGTTGCAGGATATATGCCGGGGCATCGTTATAGTAGGTGGTCGTAACCCATTTGCCGGTCTCGTCGTCTATCCAGAATGCACAATTTGCAATGTGCCCTCCTGCCAGAATAGAGGTGGTCGCATCGGGCGCGACAGCATAGACCCGGCCCAAGCCGTTGCCGGCCACTTTCACTTCGTCGCTCAGCGTAGAGGTGCGCAACGCTCTTGCCGAGTAGGTCTCGTCGGTGGCGTTGCCCATGTATTTGGCATCGACGAGTATCGGTATGCTTTTGCGCGATGAGGCATCATATACGGTCTCGGCAGGAATGCCGTGGTAAAAGGGGATAGTGCCCGTATATATTGTTGCCGTGGCTACGGCCCTGTCCATATAGGGGAGGTCGAAACGCACTCGGTCATAGACGGTACCGCTGCCCAGCATCTTCTTGAAGCCTTTCTCGCCGAAGAGGTGCTGCAAGGCATAGAGATAGTCGCTCCGCAACTGGTCTACGGTGATGCCCACTACCAACTTGGGGCTCTCACCCGGCACTACCGCCTTGGCAGGCACCACGGCAAGGGTAAGCAATATGGTTGCTATGACTCTATTCATTTCTATGCAACGATGCCGGTTTATAGGTACGTGTAGAAACACGATATATCAATATATAGTTTACCGAACGCAAGGCCGATGTGGCTATCAGCGGATAGAAGGCTATATTATAATGTTGTATGCCGAACAGGGCCGTTATCAAAAACAACAGTATCGCTATGAGGTTCAGTATATGATATGCGCGCACTACGCCCCGCATGCTCCTCACATAGGGCAAGACGGCTGCTATCAGACTCAACGGAGTGAGCCACAAGCCGTTGTAGTTGATTGTCGTAGTAGGATGTTCCGAGCAGAATATGAGGAAATATATCACGATGCTCCCCAAAAAACAGAGACCGAAAAAGAGGGTATCGAACCACCGGGAGACGCGGCGATATTGACGGTCGACATAAGTTACGCCAACGGCCACCAGCAACAGCACGAGGCCTGCAAAAAGAGGTGTCAGATACCACGGTGTAGGCGGCAGAACCGGAGAGGTGCCGGGGTCGAACAGTACACGCTCGGCACAGATAAGGGGCGCTGCGACCGATACCGTATCAGAGGAGGTCACGACCGTAGCCTCGCGACAGGCTTCTTCCAAAACGACAGGGATGAACATCTGCTCTCTCCACGAAGCCGGGCGGTCCAATTCGTGCCCCAGAGCCAAATCGACACCCAGCATAAACCAGCTGTAATTGTCGGCATAGCTGTGTATGATTTTACGGAAAGAGGGGGTTGCATGCTCCCCGCCATATTGCACCGCACCGTATTCGCCGACGGTCTTTTCTATCATGTCGCGCGGGCGTGTCGAACAGTTGTCGAACAGGAAATTGTATCGGTACACCCGGTTCTCGGGTCGTGCATTCTGGATGAGTGCGGCAAAAAGCCGGTTCTCGGCCTCGGGAGACAAGTTCAACTCCTGTTCTACGACCTTGGAACCGCGCATAACGTAATCGACCATGAAATCGTCGAAATCATAGACGCCCAGCATATAGTCGGTCTGCCCGGCCGTAAACTTATATACGAAATTCCCGGTCGCAAAACTGAACATGCCGTAGTTGAATGCCACGTCGAGAGCATCGCTTCCGCTCCGCTGCACCCGTATTGCCGTATGCCCGAAAAGCTCGTATATCTTGTCACCGGGATAACACGTCACCAGACTGATACGCAAATCGTCGGCCACATCGGTAGTGTCCGACTGGGCGGGCGCGGGTTGAGCCCACAGGACTACCGCCTGCAACATCGCCCAAAAGAGAAAAACAAATCGTAAACGTGGTAACATGTGTTATTGCGTCAATATATAGCGGCGGTAAAATTAATATAAATAAAAGAAACCGCCCTTGCATCGCTTTCTGTTTTTTTATTTTTAACCTAAAACCGGTACAGTTTGCGAAGTCCCAATATCGCCTCGCGATAGAAGGCAACACCTGCCGCCGGGAAAGAGGCGCACCCGGACACATAAAGGATAATCGATGTTTATACAGCCGCCAGCAATGTTTTTTAATCATAAAAACAGAGGCTCATAACATGGCCGAGTGAAGAAAAATTTTAATTTTGCAACCGAATAAAGAGACTCCCACTATGAAAACTAAAAATTTACTGGCCATCTGTGCATTATTCTTCTCCATGACAGGTATGACCGGGCAAAACATATCGCTCCCGGCTCCGCATCTTGCCGATAACGTATCGCTGGCGACAGCTTTGCAAAACCGCTGCTCCCAACGGAGCTACGACTCGACCCGCCCCCTCGACAAGCAGCAGCTCGCCAATCTGCTGTGGGCTGCATGGGGATATAACCGGGAAAGCAAACGCACGGCACCCACGGCGTTAGACAAGCAGGACATTACGCTCTACGTCTTCCTCACCGAGGGGATATACCGGTATGATGCCCGCGAGAATCTTCTTGTAGAGGTTGCCCAAGGCGACCATCGCGCCGCAACCGGCAAGCAACCTTTCGTAGCGACAGCACCTGTCAATATCGTATTTGTATCCGACACCCGGTTGCTCGACAACGCCGTCATGAGCGCCGTAGGGTGCGGCGCCATTTCGCAAAACATCTACCTGTACTGCGCTTCGGCAGGGCTTGCTACCGTAGTG
>UQMR01000086.1 GCA_900542255.1 uncultured Porphyromonadaceae bacterium | reverse complement strand
CACTATCTTTGGATAAGATAGGCTGCGGCTCGGCAAAGCCTGCACTTGAAAACTTCGTTTTCGTTTGTCTCTGCACTCGCCTTTCACTATCTTTGTACATCGATAATAGGATAAGAATGAAAAAATTCCTCGTACTCCTCCTTCTTTTGCCTGCAACATTGTGGGCGCAAAATACCGGCAAGCGGTATGAAACTGTCAAGGATATGCCCATATATTATGAGGCGCTGCGCAGCGAGCTTGCCTATCCGGCCGCTTGGGGTATATCGCCTGAGACGGATTTCGATACGTGGCGGGTGGAGGCTCGCGCCCTGTTGCTCGATTGCCTCGATTATATTCCCGATACAACGGCGTTCGATTATGCGATTGTGGCAACCGAGCAGCGCGATGGTTACAAGGCTCATCGCATCTTGTTGCGTATCAATAAATATGTCACGGTACCTGCATATCTGCTCATTCCCGATGGCAATGGCCCTTTCCCGGCTGTCACTGTGCTCCATGACCACGGTGCAAAGTTCGATATTGGCAAAGAGAAAAATGTAAGGCCTTTTGCCGGCGATAGTGCTCTCCTTGCATTGTCTGATTCTTGGGCGGAAAAATGTTATGACGGTATATATACCGGCGACTTTCTGGCGGCTCACGGTTATGTGGTGCTTGCCGTAGATGCCCTCTTTTGGGGAGAGCGCGGGCGCAAGGAGGGGGCACGATACAGTTCGCAACAGGCTCTGGCTGCCAATCTTTTGCAGATGGGGCGTTCGTGGTGCGGCATTATCACAGCCGACGATATTCGGGGCGTGGAGTTTCTTGCCTCCCTGCCGTTTGTCGACCCTGCGAGGATAGGGGCCGTGGGATTTTCCATGGGAGCTCATCGTGCATGGATGCTCTCGGCGGCTACCGACAAGGTGCGTGCTACCGCTGCCGTCTGCTGGATGTGTACCACCGACTCGCTTATGACCCTCACCAATAACCAGAATAAGGGAGGGTCGGCCTATGCCATGATTGTACCGCGTTTGCGGCGTTACCTCGATTATCCTCATGTTGCTGCCATAGCATGTCCCAAACCGCTCTTGCTCATCAATGGGCGTAAGGACAAGCTCTTCCCCGTAGCGGGTGTGCAGGAGGCTTACGACTACCTCCGTGGTGTATGGCAGGGCCGTGGGGTGGGAGAGCGGCTCGAAACTTCCTTTTATGATACACCCCATACGTTCGATGCCGAAATGTATCGTCAAGTACTCTCGTTTTTAGACAGATGGCTCAAATGATGTTCCCGCGGTTGTTCTCTCTGCTGCGGGGCTGTCGTAAATGAGATACTTCTTTCCATGAGGTTTTCTATACCGATAAAAGGTGAGAAAAGCTCCTAATTGCTTGCCGGTATGAAATAAAAGCTGTACATTTGCCACGCTTTTTACAAAAGACGGGGCGTAGCGCAGTCCGGTAGCGCACCTGCTTTGGGAGCAGGGAGTCGCAGGTTCGAATCCTGTCACCCCGACGGAAACAGCGGGCATCCACCATTGGTGGGTGCCCGCTGTTTTTTTTGCTGCTCGATGTGGCAGGAGGTATGGGAGGCGCATCGCCTCCGTTCCAATCATCATGGGGGAGGTGTTGCCATACATGGGAATCTGTGACAAACTTCTTTTCAGTTGTGTCAGAAGGAGGCTTCACCGATAAGGGGTGCAGGACGATGGTATCTGACGGTTGCAAGCGGTTCCTGGCAACAGATGTAAGTGCCTATGCAGCGGGTTATGAGGATGTCGTCGTGTTCTCCCTCTTTGGCGCCGAAGCTGCCGTTGGGCTTGCGCTCGAATACGTCATATTCGTGGCAGGCCTCGGCATCGCGTTCGATGTATCCGTTCTGTCGCAGGATATTGATTTGGTGGTTGACGAGCAGGAGCTTCGTAGCGCGATTCATGTGAAAGCCCCATTTTTGAGGCGTGTGGGCGCCTATCTCTCCACCATCGTGACGCCTTGCATAGAGGTTGCGGTAGTTTTGTGCAATGGTATCGAGGATATATCCCGAGTGCATCTCCTCGGTACACTCGGTTTCGAGCGTGTTGCTCTCTACTACGAGCAACGCGTTGTCGTAGTAGGCTGCAATCTGCACGGCTTTCCATGCGAGAAGGTCGTGGTCGGTGTGCCCGCGCCATTGTGCCACGATGGCCGGTGCGCCGCCATCGAGCATGTCGTGGCGGTCGAATACGGCAATGACCGAGAAGTCGGCCTTTTGCGAGCGTCCGCCTATATCGACGGCAACGATATAGCGGTTGCGCAAGCGCAAGCCCTTTTCGGGAGGTTCCCAAATGTGCAGTAATCCGCCGGGTTGCTCTACAAACTCCAACCCCGACAGGGCGTCGCGTCCGATAGAGGCTCTTGCATGCATCTCCCCCGTGAAGCGGGGCGGCAGGCAGTGCTTCCTGAGATTGTGTACGGCTTGCAGGTTGAAGACGCGTTCGCCCGAGTAGCTGAATGCCTCGACGTCGTCTGACGGGTACTCGGCCATCATATCGGCATGCTCGTGGTATTCGCGTCGTTTGGCGCGATACCAGGCGATGGCTTCGAGGGTGGCGCCTTGCTGCCAGAGGTGGCACTCGTATTCGTTGAGAGTGGCGGCAAAGGCTGCGGGGTCGTCGAGATGTGTGGTGTAAATCTCTATTTCGTGCCAAGGGACAAAAATGGGCGTTTTATCGCTTTCGCCCCGGCAGGCTCTCATGTATTCGCGGTGGAAATATCCTCCCGTACCGTTGGCCGTACTCTCTATGACGACCACCGAGTAGGGCAGGAGAGCTATGCTGCCGCATACGGCGCGTATGAGATTCTCGGGCGTGTGGGTAGGGGTGTTGTGCCAGAAAGCGGCCTCGCTGAGGTGAGCCATGGCTGCATCGCTGCCGCGTACAGCCTCGGGCGACTCGGCCGAGCAGATGGTGATTTTAGAGCCCGTGTTGGCGATGTAAGAGGTGTTGCCCGATTTTTCGAAAGGTTTGAAGGTGGGTTGCGCGCCGTCGCCGAGGAGCCAGGCAGGGTAGTTGTCGAGTAGTTTGGTATACATCCCTTTGATTTGCGCAGCGGCGTCTTTGAGGTGTGCGCAGATGATGCTGTTCCAGTTTTTGCGGTGTACAAGCTGTATCCATGCCATGTACATCTGTATAAGGGTAGAGCCTCCCCATTGGCGTGCTTTCAGCATGATGAGGCGTATCGGTTTCCCTGCAAGGCGCATGCCTTCGAGCATGGCCAGCAGCCGCCGCTGCGGCCGGTTGAGTATGAAGGGGATATCGTGCTGGCTCTTTTTGTCCTTGATTTTGACAAACATGGCTGCCCAAAACTCGAAATCGTAGCAGATGCGTATTTGCAGCCATTTGCTCCATAGCCCTTCTTTAAGTTCGAAGGTGGGGCTTTTGTGGAGTTGGACGAGGATAAAAGAGTCTATGCAGCCTGCCTGAGCGAGGCATCTGGCGAAAGGGTTTTCGTCGAGCATCTGCCGCGGAACGAATTGTAGCGGTATGGGTGCGTCGGGCATCTCTACGGCAACGCGGTCGCCATAGGCATTGCGCCCTGTGGCCGGATTGTAGGGTGTGTGCAGCAGGCGCTTGCGGCGCATGTTTTCGGCGAGTATTTCGTCGATGTGTCCGATGGAAATTTCATTCGTCATAAGATAGATCTTTGAGAAGTTTGTTGATGGCATCTAACCGCATGGCCGAGTCGGCAATGGAGTTCCGTGAGGAGGCCGAGGCCGGAGCATTCCCGGCATTGATATCTTTGCGAATGGTTTCGAGGCACTTGGCAAGAGACGATTCGTTGGTGCAGCCCGGTAATGCGTCCAGCAGTTGGTCGTAGCAAAGATGCAACGCCTTGTATTGCTTGGAGCGCAATCCGGCGTCGGAAAAATCGAATGTTTCGAGCTTTTCGTTATCAGTATGGTTCATGTCTGAAAAAATGAGTTGTCATATTATTACATCGGTATGGCAAAGGTAGATAGCGATCTTTGTGACGGAATGTTATAGTGTACCTAAAATCGTGAAACCTAAAAAAATTGTATGAACCCAATGAACTATGCCGCGCCCATTATCTCGTTCCTGTCGGAGCAAGATGGGTATAACAGGCAGATGGATATGGCGAGGCTTCGCCAAAACATGATGAGTAATCTTTATCAGCGGCAGATGGATAATGCTACGACCGCATTCAACCGCAATTACTACCGCAACTACCTCGACAGTGCCAATGCCCGCAATATGCTGAAACGGGTACGCGAACAGTTGGGAGAGCAGACCAAGGCGGCCCGACGCCAAGCCGCAGTGACCGGAGCCACGGGTGAGGCGGTTGCCGCCGTTCAGAAAAACAACAATCGTGTGATAGACAGCGTGACAGGTTCGCTGGCCGCTGCCGATGAGGCCAATAAAGAACGCGCGGCGTCTCTTTATGACAATCAGCGAATGCAGCTCGATAACATGATGACGGCCTCAACCACGAAGTATTTAGAAGATACCTCGGCTTTGAGTAAGGCCAAGAGCGACAGCCGGCAACGGCTGTTGATGGGGTTCAGCACCCAATTCATGAATCGCCTGGAAGATTTTATGAATAGGCCGTCGTGGAATAACGCATCGTCGGGAAAGTCCAATAATGGCGGATATTATTTTTCGAAATAAAAGCATGAAGCCATGAGACGGAAAGAAAGTGTAAAAGAGCTGTTGTCGCAGCTGAAACAGCGATATGCTGCCGCGGCCGAAACAGCAGGTAGCAGTGCTGCCGAAAGCGAGGCGGCAATACCCGATGAAGAGGCCCTTGCCGAGATGTGCCGGATAATGCGCCCGTCGCCACCTTTGCCCGGAGGCAGTCGCGTGCATAAGGCACTGGTGTCGTGGTATGTGCCGCGCAGTGTAGATGATGTAGATTGTTTTGCAAAGCGTTATCGCGTGTGGCGGCTATTACCCGCCATGATAACCGAGATATTGCGTAAAAGGAGTGAACAGCAATGAGAGAAAAAGAGAGACTTTATGAAGCGGCATACAACACCGCAGCTCCGCTATATGTGAGCGGAATACCGGCCGAGAACTTGCTCGATAAGATTGTGTCGTGGGATGACAGGGACGACAGGGAGGATTCGCTGCCCGCGCGAGAGCGCTATTCTGCCGGGGATAGAGATGAGTCGGAGGTGATGCGGAGAATGGGTCGCGCAAATAACAGTGGCGAGGCTCCCGAATCGGAGGCCGTGCCTGCCTCTGTGCAGCGGGGTGATTGGCCGGCTGCCCCTCGTGTAGGTTCTTGGGATATTCGCCAGGGAGATGAGGCTTCACCCGGCTCTCGATGGGCCGCGAGAGCACAATCCGATTCTTCGCCGGTGCCCCCCGCAGGAGTTGGTTATAGCGCGGGAGGCGATATTCCTCCCGGTGGAGCGTATGACGACGTTCTTGCGTCAGAGGGGGCAGGGCTGCGGTTGCCGTCGATGTCAGCAGACCGTCGGGGAGTTGCCGTCGAGGAGGCCGCACCCGATAGACAACAAGCCGCTGCATCGTCGATACCCACTCCGGGTATAGGATATAGCATGGACGATTATACTCCCCCATATTGGTCGTTTGACGGATTATCCGAAGCAAACGATTCGGATAATGCGGAAGATGCGGCACCGGAGTCATATATCACCCCGTGGAATTTTAGCAAACGGGCAGGTTCTTCATCCGATAAATCGCATGGAGAATATCAGTCGGGACAATCGCCGGATGTTGCGACTGAAAAACCGGGTGATGAACGGAATATGGAGCGTGCAACGAGTGTCGCTGATGGCTTGCGGGTGGCATTTGAGCGTATCAGACTCTCATGGAACTATTTAGAGGCTCAGGCAAGGCGTTTTATAAACGGCGAGCAGAGGCAGGGCGAGGAGTATGGGCAAGCCTTGCAACGGGTGATAGAAGCCGGCATAGATAGTGATGAGAAGCTGCAACAGCAGATGGATTCGTTGGCAAAGTCGCCCCGATTGACCGATAATAAGACGGCTATGGCTTTACTCTCGGTAAAGAGACTGCGCGAAGAGGGGATAGACTGGAACGAAATCCCCAGCGTTCTGCAACAAAAAGCCCAAACACCCGGTGAGGCAACCCACGATGTGGAGGAGATAAGCCGAAGGTATAGCGAGTTGCCTACAACAGAGGGGGCTGCGACGGTAGCCGATATAGGCGCCAACATCATAGGGGCGGCTCTGCCGGTAACCTTGGCAGCGGCTATTGCCCCCAAGGCAGCCGCGGCGGTAGGGGCCGGAGTAGTAGTGAGTGATATAGCGACTACGATAGCCGATGCACAGATGACGGTAGATGCTTACGAACGTCGTACCGGAGAGAAGGTCTCGGATACACGCCGTAATATGTATGTGACAGCAGCCACTGCAACCAATGTGTTGATGGACGTATTGTTGAACTCGTCGGTGCTTGGGAAAGCTTTACCCAAAAATGTGGGTGACTTGGCCGACAAGCTGATGGCAGAGATGATGAGCAGCCCGGTTGCTCAGGCCGAGTTCAACGCCATGACAAGGCATGTGTTGCAAAGAGAGGCGCGAGTTTATGCCGACCAAGTTACAGGGACGGCGGTATCGGGAGCTATGACGGGTGGCGCTTTGGAAGCAGAGCAGAGTATCTATTCGGGTGAGTTCCCGGAAATGGAACGCATTATGAACTCTATTGTAGGAGGCTTTGTGATGGGAGGCGTAGCCGGCAGTGCCCATGCCGGAGTAAGAGCTTATGATACGCACCGCAAGCGATACGAGGACGATAATATCTATTATGCGAGTCGTACCGAAGGTGCGTATAAGGAGCGTTTCCCCATGAGTGAGATACGCAATATCAAGTATAAAGGAGGCGATGCTACGATAGCGGGCGACGTATATTCGGCCGACGGAGAAATAACACGCCGAGATATCCCTATTGACAACATTGTCACCGGCTCATATCGCGAGGCTGTGAAAGGGAAAAGTATTGCTGAGCTGATGCAAGACAACTACAAGATTCCCAAGAAAAAACTCAATGACTATCGGAATCGTTGGGAGAAGTTGCGAAAAAGCGACAGCCATAAAGCCGCCATGGAGCAAAATGAAATATTGCAGGAGGTGGCGGCTTCGATGGGTGTGCCCATCAAGGTGTATAAACGTTTCGAAGACTTGCCCGAGAGTGTAAAGGCAAATAAGGAGAGTCGCAATGCCGTCGGGCTGACAGTAGGCGATAGAGATATATATCTGGTATTGTCAATGTGCAATTATCTCAATTTCGATGGTGTACTCAGCACCATACGGCATGAGTTGGTAGGTCATAGAGGATTGCCCCGCCTTTATGAGACCGAGCAGGAGTATTATAGGGAGTTGGACCGTGTAGGGCCTACCATCGTGAAAGAGCAGAATGCGGAAAGACGGATGACAGATCCCGCTTGGCAGGATTTGCAATATCGGCCTACTCCCGAAGCGCGTAAAGCAGTGGAAGAGAGTTTCTCCCGTACGGCTGAAAAGAGACGGTATGATAAAAGAGGTCACACCGGAAGCGAAGGTCTGAAAGACCCTACGTTGAGGAGGAGCGACCGTAACATGCGCAATGCTACCGTCAATGAACAACGGGCCGGTATTGAGGGCACCGAATGGGCCGCCAAAAAGGATAAGAAAGACTCTCCCATGCCTACTATCCTCGACATTGAGAGAGAACGAAGACGCAAGAGGAAAAAATAACCCGCTGTGGAGGAGCCGCCCTGTTATGGAGGAGCGGCTCCTCTTTTGAAGGGAACCGCTATCAGTCAAACTATTTTTGTGTAATAGTCAAGACTTGTTCTGACATTTTCTATACTATCGGACAAAAAAAGAGGATGTAAATTAAACTGTGTCAGCAAAGAATAAAATATTAACTTTGCTAACA
>UQMR01000085.1 GCA_900542255.1 uncultured Porphyromonadaceae bacterium | reverse complement strand
CAAAGACGAGGACGGCCGTCGTGTAGCGCTCGCCAAACTGTTACCCATGCAACGGGGCGACTTCGAGGGCATCTTTGAAGCCATGGACGGATACGGCGTAACCATCCGTCTGCTCGACCCGCCTCTGCACGAGTTCGTACCTCACCAAACAGCTACCATGAAAGAGCTCGCCGACGAAATGGGCTTGACGCTCGAAGAAGTAAAACTTGCCTGCGATGCGCTCGAAGAGTTCAACCCCATGTTGGGACACCGCGGTTGCCGTTTGGGTTGTACCTACCCCGAAATCACCGAAATGCAAGCCCGTGCCATTATCGAAGCTGCATTGAACATGAAAGCCAAAGGCATATCGGTATATCCCGAAATCATGGTGCCGCTGGTAGGCGTAGTACAAGAGCTGAAACTGCAAGCCGACATCATAAACCGTGTAGCAGCAGAAGTATTTGCCGAGCGTGGCGATAGCATAGCTTACAAAGTAGGTACTATGATAGAGGTGCCGCGCGCAGCCGTTACAGCCGACCAGATAGCCGAAGTAGCCGACTTCTTCTCGTTCGGAACCAACGACCTTACACAGATGACCTTCGGATATTCGCGCGACGATGCCGGCAAGTTCTTGAAGATATACAAAGAGAAAGGTATCCTCAAAACCGACCCGTTTGCCGTACTCGACCAACAAGGCGTAGGCCAATTGGTAAAAATGGGCGTAGAGAAAGGCCGTGCTACCAAACCCGAATTGAAGATAGGTATCTGCGGCGAACATGGCGGCGAACCCTCGTCTGTTAAGTTCTGCGCTCACCTTGGCATGAACTATGTATCGTGCAGTCCCTACCGTGTGCCCATCGCCCGCGTTGCTGCTGCACAGGCTGCATTAGAATAAGATTGCCTAAGATTATTCCCTAACTATAATCGCCGCCTACCATGCATGTCATGATAGGCGGCGTTCTATTTAGAATATAGCCAATCTTTATCGACAACCTCCATATCCATTTATGAAGTGTACATCTATTTCCTGCAATTTTATCATTATATCTCGAACTAAGCTGTAAAATTTCTGTCAAAGAATATAGAAATAAACTCTCTAAAATTTTATCTTTGCTGTATAAAGCCAAATAGAAACGGCACGCAAAGCAAGCACGCATCATGGAGTTAGTGTTAAATATTATCTTTCAAGGTCTTATCATAGGTATTGTCGTATCGGCTCCGATGGGCCCTGTGGGAATGCTTGTTATACAGCGCACGTTATACCGCGGTCGTCTGGCCGGATTTTTCTCGGGATTGGGTGCTACCGCCTCCGATTTGTTATATGCTATTCTCACCGGATTGGGCATGACATTTGTCATCGAGTTCATCGAGGCAAACCAGCAATTATTGCAAATCGCTGGCAGCTTGGTACTGATAGGTTTCGGTATATATCTCTATCGGCAAAATCCGGCCGGTAAAATAAAACAGGGAGGTAACTCAAAACTGAGTTTTGCACAAGATTTCGTAACAGCATTTTTTGTGACGGTATCCAACCCGCTCATCATTTTTCTATACATTGGACTATTTGCCCGCTTCAACTCGTTCGTATCCGAGACACATATCCTATATCACCTCATAGGTTATACTGCTATCGCCTTGGGGGCCGTAGCATGGTGGTTTTTTATAACGACTGCTGTCAACAAGGTACGCCGCCACTTCAACGTACGCAGCTTGCATCTTCTGAACCGTACTATCGGTATCATTATCCTGATACTTGCCGTAGCAGGTCTGTTGATGGGCTTAAAAGGATATTTTCTGTAATTACCCGTGTATACTTTAATAGATAAGGGCTATCCCCGGCATTGCGAAGAGAGCCCTTATACTGCTTGTGCCAATGATAACTTAAATAATTTCGCGGCGAGTTTTGTTCCGCGATTCCTTCTGCACGCGACGATAGTATATCCACAACATCAGGGCTGCCACTATGAAGGCAATGGCATCCGATATGGGCAGGCTTGCCCACACACCATTGATTGCATATATGCGGGGAAGATATAATAATAACGGAATCAGAAATATAAGCTGACGCGACAACGACAGGAATATCGATACCGAGGCTTTGCCGATAGATTGGAAGAAGTTGGAAATAACAATTTGACCGCCTACCAATGTAAACATCATACATGCGATGCGAAGCCCGTTTATAGACATTTCGGTAAGTGTAGCATCGGTCGTGAAGAGCCCCACGATAGCAGCCGGGAACAATTGTGCCGATATGAAGCCCACAGAGGTTACAATCATACCGGATGCTATACCGTAGACTAACGTACAGCGCACACGGTCGAGTTGTCGTGCCCCGAAATTATAACCTATAATCGGCTGCATACCTTGCGTGATGCCTATGACTATCATTGTAAAGAGTGTGAGCACGCGGTTTACTACGCCAAATGCCCCTACGGCCATATCTCCCCCATAATGGATAAACGAACGGTTGATGATAATAACTACCAGGCAGGCGCAGGCATTCATCAAGAATGGCGACATCCCTATCGAGAACATCCTTAACACGATGGACAACTTAAATCTCATGTAGTTCTTGTCAAAATGCACAAAACTATTTTTGTCCGCGAAGTGGTGCAGGACCCATGCCAACCCGAATGTTTGCGACGCCAACGTGGCCAAAGCAGCTCCGCGTATTCCCCAGCCTAATACGAAGATAAATATGGGTGCAATAATGACATTGGCTACAACCGTAATAATAGACGACAACATGGCTTTTGTAGGATACCCCGTTGCTCGCATTACATTGTTGAGGCCTATAAAGACATAAGAAACGGGGGTCCCCAAAAGAATAACCTCCATAAAATCGCGGGCGTATGGCAAAGTATCGTGACTTGCTCCAAAAAACAGCAGTATCTCGTCTAAAAACAAGAATGTAAGCCCTCCGAAACAGACGGCATTAATCAAACACATCCACAATACATTATGAAGTGTCTCGGTAGCCCGCACCGTATCGCGCTGCCCCAACAAAATAGAGCTGATTGTTGCGCCACCGATACCTACCAGCGTACAGAATGCTATTACCAAGTTCATCAGCGGAAATGTTACCGCCAAACCCGCAATGGCGAGTGCTCCTACACCATGACCTATGAATATACTATCTATTATGTTATATAACGATGTAACAGTCATGGCTATAATAGCCGGAATAGAATACTGTATCAGCAGGCGACTGATAGGCGCCGAACCCAATATCTGCGGAGTCTGTTTTTCGGTCATATTTTATAACATTTTTCCGCTGCAAAGGTAACGATTATTTCATGCCGATATCTATTTTCCACTCATTGCTGTGCTAATAAATCTAATTGATGCAGGAGATATTATCGACACATCAAAACCGTGCAACAACATCAAAGATTGTCGGCAAAGAGATTCGGAGGCCACACGATATATCAAAAATTGGTTGCAAGGATAGAAAAACACTTAAAAGCCGTGTGCAAATCTTTGTTATAAAATAAAAACAGCTACCTTTATAGGCTGAATACATATATTTATGTGCATGAATATGAAAATAAAATTGTTTACTGCCGCCATTATGGCGATGCTGTTACTCTCTTGCCAAGGTCCTATGGGACCGCAAGGACCACAAGGCCCTCCGGGTGAACTGAACTGGAAAGTATATGACTTCAACGTCCCATCCTCGGCATGGGAACTCGTGGGAGATGCCGACGGGCTTAACTCATATTATGTCTATGTTTTTGAGGGCAATCAAGCCCCTCGGGAGTTGGCACAAGTATTGGAATACGATGGCGATGTAACGGGTTATTTCGTATCGCAGCTCGATAATGGCGACGAGGTGTTGTCGCCCCTACCCTATATAGTATATAACGGAGGCAGCAACAGCAGCGGCGAATGGTTGTGGAGCGAGCAATACACGTTCGATTTCACCCGCAACAGCATTGCATTCTATGCATTGTACAACGACTTTGCCACATCGACAATACCGCCGAGTTGCAAATTCAGGCTGAGCCTGAAATGGTAAAATTTGCAAAACACAGGAACAAAACCGGCCGTTTGCCGGTTATACATACATAATAGGAGAAGAATAGTTTTGTGAGGCCGGGCAGCCGTGAGGTTTCCCGGTCTCTTTTTTACGTCGAAAACATATAATGTATCAGATAATAAAATAAAACCGCCCACCCCACAGGGGATAGACGGTTGTTATGTGTCTACTTTCCGTCCGTAGACTGCGAGCTTACACTATACCCTCGTACCGTGAAACTCTTTTGAATTTTATACACGAATAATTTATAAGATTGTCTCTATTGAGAGATACATTACCATTCATGCGTTATTAATAAACGCAAAGTTAATCTATTCATACGATTGCCCGTGGGGTGAGAGTGTAAAATAATCACAATTAAAGCAAAACATTTATTCTTTTCCCCTTGGGACTCTCGTTGTGATAGCGGTCTATCGCTGTAACTACATACACATACTTTTGCGAACCATCTTTATAGGGCAACAAATATGCCGTGTTGCGCGTCACCGCTTGCAGGGCTGCTGCCGATGTAAGGTCGACCTCCTCATTCTCGGCAAAACGATATATGGCAAAAGCTACTTGCCGTTGCTTCTCATCCCGGGTTTTACGAGGCTTCCATTCGAGCATATAACCATATGGCGTATGTTTCGCTTTGAGAGAAGCGACCTCTTTGGGCAAGATTTTGTCGCGATGTGTATATGCCGGCAGTAATGCAGGAGTGGCATAATAGCTGCGCGACAACATGAGTGCCAGGTGGCGATACTCCTCGGCAAGTTGATAACCGAACCACAGGCAATCGCCTTTTACATTATCAAGATAACGGCTCAATTCTATTTTGCGTTCTATTTGACTCTTGTGAGGTACCACATCGGGCGTATTATAGCTTCGTGACAGGTCTTGCCCTATGTATAGATGACAACTTCCCAAGTCACACCGGTTCCACCACCTCACCAAAGTGTCATAGTTGGCATTTTTATTCTGCAATGTCCAGTATAATTGCGGCACTACATAGTCTATCCAGCCATTGGCAGCCCACAGCAACACATCGGCATACATATCGTCATAGCATTGCAGGCCGTTGGTGTCGCTTCCTCCATTCCAAGATTGCTTGTTGCGGTATATGCCGAACGGACTAATGCCCAAACGCACCCACGGCTTACGGGAATGGAGCAACAACTCGTGTATGGCACTTATCAGCTGATTTACATTATTACGCCGCCATTCATCGCGTCTCATTCCCTTCCCATACCGGGCATACGACGCATCGTCGGGAAAATCCTCGCCTTTTACCGGATACGGATAGAAATAGTCGTCGAGATGAATTGCATCGATGTCATAGCGGGTCACTATATCGTCTATTACGGCCAGAATGTGTGCTCGCGCATCGGGCAGCCCGGGGTCGAAATAGAGTTTCCCGTTATACCTGACAAAGAGCTGTGGTTCTCGATAATATATATGGCCATCGGGCAATGTCTCGTTGGCCGACAGAGTAACTCTATACGGATTTATCCATGCGTGCAACTCCATGTTGCGCTCGTGACACTGCTCTATGATAAATTGTAAAGGGTCCCACCCCGGCGACGGGGCTTCACCGGCTGTCCCGGTGAGGTGGCGACTCCAAGGTTCGAGTTGCGACGGATAAAACGCGTCGGCTTGCGGTCGTACCTGAAAAATCACTGCATTTATACCTGTTGCTTGCAATACATCGAGCAACTCCACGATTTGGGATTTGTTTTCTTCGGTACAATTTTCTGCATAACGCGATTGCCATGCCGTAGGCAACCATACACCTCGGAACTCCCTCTTGGGATGCTCTTGTGCAGCGATATGAAGGCAACACGACACCATACATGCCACAACGACCCAAATATACTTGTTATTCATATATTTTCCCTTGTGTACCCTATAATATATACAACAAACCGTGCATGATTATCGGAGATGACAATCATGCACGATGCTTATATTGTGATTATTACTGCTGCGAATCTGCTACCTGTTTCTCCGTAACAACCGCAGCGTCGCCAGAGTTCTTATCGCGTGAATAATATACCGTGTATATCTCGGCCGTATTATCACTATATGTAACAGCGCATTGTGTTACCATTGCCGTATCTGAGAATAAGGCGATATATTCTTCCATCAAGGTTTCGCCATTGCTTTGCTCATAGGTAATAGTATCTCCACACAACTTATAAACCATCTTAGAGGCCTGTACTGTATCGCCTTTTTGCCATACAACGGTTTCATACAGATTATCATCATTAAATACTACTTTCTGACGCATAGTATCGGAGAAGTATGTGTACAACAGAGAATCGGTCGGATAGAAACGTGTAGTAATGGAATCGACCCACCAGACACCTACGATATCGTTAACCGCTTCCTTCTCATTATTCGCATTTTTGCACGAATATGACAGCAATAATGCTGCAATGGATACCAAGAATAATAAAATGATAGATTTACGCATAATAAATAAAATTGGGTTTATATGAGCAAAGATAATTAATTGCTTCAAAAAAAAGA
The DNA here is from genome assembly GCA_900542255.1 of uncultured Porphyromonadaceae bacterium. GTDB lineage: Bacteria > Bacteroidota > Bacteroidia > Bacteroidales > Barnesiellaceae_A > Barnesiella_A > Barnesiella_A excrementipullorum. The sequence goes on along the minus strand of UQMR01000085.1, from coordinate 1,432 downwards.
TAAAAAAAGAGAGATAAATAAGAATTTGAGATTTTAGGGCAAGAATAGCAGAAGAAATTACTTAGTTCTTCTTTTTTTTCGTACCTTCGTGCCAATTTATTACCAAGCCATAAACAAGAAGAAAAATATGGATAAAAAATTTGCCGAATATACCCAATTCGACCTCTCGCAGATAAACAAAGAGATGCTTCAAGAATGGGACAATAACGACCTGTTTCATAAGAGTATGAGCATACGAGACGGTCATCCGTCTTTCGTATTTTATGAAGGGCCTCCATCGGCCAACGGAATGCCCGGTATACACCACGTAATGGCTCGTACCATCAAAGATATCTTCTGCCGGTACAAAACGATGAAAGGATTCCTCGTCAGGAGAAAAGCCGGATGGGATACCCACGGGCTCCCCGTAGAGCTCAGTGTAGAGAAATCACTGGGTATCACCAAAGAAGATATAGGCAAACGCATATCGGTAGAAGAATATAATGCTGCCTGTCGCAAGGATGTGATGAAATATACCCATGAATGGGAAGACCTGACCCATAAAATGGGCTACTGGGTAGATACCGAACACCCATATATCACATACGACAACAAATATATAGAGACATTATGGTGGTTGCTGAAACAATTGTATAATAAAAATTATCTCTATAAAGGCTACACCATACAACCCTACTCGCCGGCAGCAGGTACAGGACTAAGCACACACGAGCTGAACCAACCCGGATGCTACAAAGATGTGAAAGACACTACTTGTGTGGCACAATTTGCCATCAAAAATCCGAAACCCGAAATGAGCCAATGGGGGACACCGGTATTTTTGGCATGGACGACAACTCCGTGGACACTTCCCTCAAACACGGCACTCTGCGTAGGGCCCAATATAGAGTACAGTGTGGTAGAAAGTTTCAACCCCTATACCTATGAGCCTATCAGCGCAGTTGTAGCGACCGCATTGATACCGACGCTTTTCAATCCCAAGGCACAAGGTATCGAGCTCACAGACTATAACCCCGGCGACAAGCTGATACCCTATAAAGTCGTAGCTTCTTATAAAGGTTCGGACCTCGAAGGTATGGAGTACGAGCAACTTATGCCTTGGGTAAACCCGGGTGAAGGTGCTTTCAGAGTAATCACAGGCGATTTTGTATCGACCGAGGAAGGTACCGGTATCGTACATATCGCCCCCACATTCGGTGCCGACGACAATCGCGTGGCAAAAGCCACAGGCATACCGCCATTGATGTTGATAGACCGCGATGGCAACCGCCGTCCGATGGTAGACATGACAGGCAAATTCTATTGCATAGAAGAACTCGACCCCGATTTTGTAAAAGAGAATGTCAATGTAGACCTCTATAAGGAATATGCCGGACGCTACGTAAAGAACGCCTATGCCAACATACCTGCCGACGACAACGCAACGCTCGAC
>UQMR01000084.1 GCA_900542255.1 uncultured Porphyromonadaceae bacterium | reverse complement strand
CGCCGTTGCCGAATTGTGGAAGAAATACCAACTCTATACCGAGCAGTTCTACGACCTGCTGAAAATAAACAAAGAGCTCAGAGACTACGACTTCAAGAAAAATCTCGAACAAAAAGAAGCCCTTTGCAAGAGCGCCGAAGAACTTGCCCAACAAGACGATATAGTAGCCGCATTCAAGCAACTGCAAAACCTGCATAACGAGTGGCGCGAAACAGGCCCGGTGGCCAAAGAGTTGCGCGACTCTATATGGGAACGCTTCAAAGAGGCCTCTACCGTCATAAACAAGCGTTACCAGGCATTCTTTGAAAACCGCAAGGACGAAGAAAACAAAAACGAGGCTGCCAAAACAGCCCTGTGCGAAGAGATAGAGCAAATCATTGCCGAGCTTTCCGAGATAACACGCTATGCCGCATGGGACGAAAAGACCCGTGCCATCTTAGACATGCAACAACGCTGGAAAAACATCGGGTTTGCTTCTCGCAAGAACAACGCAGCCCTTTTTGAACGTTTCCGCCAAAGCTGCGACAAATTCTTCGCTGCCAAAGCCGATTTCTTCAAGGCCGCCAAAGAGAGCTTGAATGCAAACCTCGAAAAGAAACGCCAACTCTGCGAGAAAGCCGAGGCTCTGAAAGAGAGCACCGACTGGAAAGCGACAAGCGATATATTGGTTTCGTTGCAAAAAGAGTGGAAAACCATAGGCCCGGTAGCCAAAAAATACTCAGATGCCGTATGGAAACGCTTCAACGAAGCATGCGACTATTTCTTTGAGCAAAAGAAAAAGGCCCTCTCTTCATCGCGCGAAACAGAAACAGCCAACCTCAAAATCAAACGCGACATCATTGCCCGCCTGAAAGCCATCGGCGAAGACATCGACGATGATACAGCCCGCAAGATGCTCAAAGAGGCTTCGGCCGAGTGGAACGCCACCGGTCATGTTCCCTTCCGCGAAAAAGACAAGCTCTACAAAGAGTACCAAGAGACCCTCGACGCATTGTATGAACGTTTCAACATAAGCCGAAACCGCAGTCGTATGGCCGACTTTACCAACAGCATACAGCAGATGGGCGACAATGCACAAGACAAACTATATAGAGAACGAGACAAACTCGTGCGCATATATGAGGCTAAGAAAAACGAAATACAAACGATTGAGAACAACAAAGGCTTCTTCAATCTGTCATCATCGAGAGCCGAACATCTTGTACAAGAATTAGACCGCAAGATAAAGAAGTTACGCGACGATATGGAGCTTGTAGCCCAGAAAATAAAATTGATAGACGAGAAGTTACAGTAAGATACATCTTATGGGGCTGTCCAAACAGAAACAGGTACAGCCCCATAAGACGTTATATAAAATGCAACCATACAGGACGACACAAAGACGTTGTCGTCCCCTCATTGTAACCGCATAATACTATACACACAAAAAAGCATCGCAATCTGTGAGCGACCGCACATCGTCGTACACGTGAATACCCGAACTTTACAAAAGGATAAAAACAATCCCTTTGAAAAACACACAATCATTCATAGAGAGATATAACAAATAAGATGGCCACAAAAGGAAGATACGGACGATATTTGCGCATATTAGTCGTTTTGGGCGATTTTATATGTATCAATTTGTCATATCTGTTATCGTGCAGGATTTTCGATTTCGATGACGGATTTTATAACGCTACGATATGCGCCTTGATAAATATCGCCTATATCCCCATCGTCTTCATTTTTTCCCAAATTCACAACCAGCGTATTGTATATGCCAACCATACGGTAAAGACAGCCGTACAGGCCACCATATCACATGCCGTCCTCTTTATTGCCCTACTCTATTTCTTTACCGATATTTCCGAGGCCAAAGCCCGATACATCCTCTGTTTCTACGCATTTCTCCTTTTTGCATTACCGATATGGTGGATTTCAGCACGCAAAGTACTGAAAATGTACCGCAGCCGAGGGTATAACTTCAAGCGGGTCATTATCATCGGGTCGGGACGTTCGGGCAAGATGTTGGAGTCGGAACTACTCTCCGATACGGGTTATGGCTATAAACTGATGGGCATCTTCGACGACAATGAAGAGCTGCGGAAAACTCATCCCTTATATCGCGGCACCACTGCCGATGTAGAAGACTTTGCCGTATCAAACAATATAGACGAGATATACTGTGCCTTGCCCACTAATGCCGAGGAGAAGATGTTGTCGCTCATGCACTTTGCCGAGAGACACGCCATACATTTTTATATTATTCCCGGTACAACGCCCTACCTGCACCGCCGCCTGCACTTCGACCGCATCGGCGATGTGCCCATTATGAGTATCCGGCAGGAGCCGCTCGAAAGGCCAGTGAATGAGGCCATAAAAAGAGGGTTCGACATTCTGTTTTCAAGCTGCGTATTGCTGTTTTCGCCCATCATATTCATTCCTGTGGCGATTGCCATAAAATGCTCCTCGCCGGGCCCGGTTTTCTTCAAGCAAAAGAGGACAGGGTTGCGCGGAAAAGAGTTCAACTGTTACAAGTTCCGTACGATGAAGCTGAATAATAACAGCGACAACCTGCAAGCAACCAAGGACGACCCCCGCGTAACACGGGTGGGAGAATTTCTGCGCAAGACAAGTATCGATGAGCTGCCCCAATTTTGGAATGTCCTCAAAGGCGACATGTCGGTCGTAGGGCCGCGCCCCCACATGATAAAGCACACCGAAGAGTATTCGAAACTGATAGATACATATATGGTGCGCCACCTCATAAAACCCGGCATAACAGGTTGGGCGCAGGTAAATGGTTACAGAGGCGAGACAAAGGAGTTGTGGCAAATGAAAATGCGCGTACAGTATGACGTATGGTATATCGAAAACTGGGATTTCTTCTTCGACCTCAAAATCATATATCTCACTGTCGTCAATGCCATCAAGGGTGAGAAAAACGCCTACTGAAAGAACGGCACTCCTTATGAGCGCGCGGCCGGCTTATCGCTATCGTCACCCCGGGTATCTAATGTCTTATACGAAAGTATATGCCACGTAACCCCCACACCTACGGCAAGCAGCAAGAGAATCGCCCACCATCGTGCTACAAAATAGCCCGACAGCAACAGTGTAATCCATAACGTGGAGACAGCAACAATCTTCACCCGCAGCGGGATGGCGCGATAAAGCCGGAAATTCTCCACCACCCTGCTAAACACCGGTATAGACATCGCCCAATTATACAAGCGGCCGTACCCCCGCAGGTAACAATAGGCCGTAAGCAACCAGAAAGGTGTTGTAGGCAAGAGTGGCAAGAAAAGTCCTATAAATCCCAATATCAACGCTATCGAGCCTATTGTGCTCCACAATATCTTCATACGCTGCTATCGTACTACATATTCGTCAGAGAGATGAAAGCCTCGCAACAGCTCTTCGGCCGAGAGTCGCTTTTTGCCAGACAATTGCAACGATTCTAGGCGCAAAAAACCATCGGTACAGGCTATCTCGATGCTCTTCTTTCCGTCGGTGCGCAATGTACCGGGTGTAAGATCATGATGGCACTCACGGCGCGATGCTTCAAAAATCTTTACGCCTATTGCCTGTCCGTCGGGAGCAATCCACTCGCACCATGCGGCTGGATAGGGCGAGAGACCTCTCACCAGATTATATACCTGTTCTACCGTATGATTCCAATCTACATGGCAGGTCTCTTTGAATATTTTAGGAGCGGGAGGCAACGGTGTTCCGTCTTCGAGCGTTTCCTGTGCAACAGGTTCTATTGTTCCGGCCAGAATATTATCGACCGTCTCGCATACCATTTCGGCTCCCAGCACCATAAGTTTATCATGCACGATGCCCACATTATCGGTGTCGGCAATGGCAATGCGTTTTTGTTGTATAATCTTGCCTGTATCTATTTCGTGCGTCAAGAAAAAGGTAGTTATTCCCGTCTCTTTCTCGCCATTTATAATAGCCCAGTTGATAGGTGCCGCACCGCGATAACGAGGCAACAACGAGGCATGCAGGTTGAATGTTCCCATAGGCGGCATATCCCATACGACTTGCGGCAGCATACGGAATGCCACTACGATTTGCAAATCGGCTCGGTACCCGCGCAACTCCTCGATGAAAGCGGGGTCTTTCAACCGTTCTGGCTGCAATATCGGCAACTGGTGCTCCAAAGCATATTGCTTGACGGGCGAAAACTGTATTTTATGCCCTCGTCCGGCAGGTTTGTCGGGCATGGTCACGACAGCCACCACATTATAGCCGCGCTCTACCAGAAGGCGCAGGCTCTCTACCGCAAACTCGGGCGTACCCATATATACTATGCGTAAATCTCGTTTTTCCATCTTATCCGGTTTTTCTTAATCTTGTGAATAGTGTACCAACACACGGCGATATGAGTTGAATATCTTCGACTTCGATACAAAGCCCTCATACTTGCCGTTCTCGTCTACAACAGGAAGATTCCATGCATTCGTGTCATCGAAGGTTTTCATTACCGACTCCATGCTCATACCCAGAATAATGCGTGCGGGAGGCGCGCTCATAAACTTGCGTACCTTCATACGCTCATACAATGAGGGACGGAACATGATGTTGCGTATATCATCCAACAAAACAATACCCAGCAATCGGTTCTCGTCGTCGGTTACGGGAAACACATTGCGATGCGACTGTGAGATGACTTTCACCATATCGCCCAATGTCATTTGCGGATGCACCACAAGGAAATCGGTCTCTATGACACTATCCATCTTCAACAAAGTAAGCACGGCTTTATCTTTACTATGTGTAAGCAACTCGCCTTTCTTGGCCAAACGCATCGTATAGATGCTGTGCGGCTCAAATATGCGTATGGTGGCATACGATACCGTAGAGGTTATCATCAGCGGCAGGAACAGCGCATAGCTACCCGTCAGCTCGGCGGTAAGGAATATCGCCATGAGCGGCGCGTGCATGACTGCCGACATGACTCCGGCCATACCCATCAGTGCAAAATTCTTATTGGAAAGCGAAGGCACGAAATCCAACATTCCCGAGACGAAGGCAAACAAGAACCCGGCAAAGCAACCTACATAGAGGCTGGGGGCAAATGTTCCGCCCACACCTCCGGCGCCATTGGTCGCCGCCGTAGCAAAAACTTTCAGTAACACGATAAGCAAGATGACTCCTGCCATAATCCATATATTGTCGCGCCCGGCATAGAAGATACTGCCCTGCGTAAGCTCCTCGGTATTGCCCGACAAAAGCAACAGAATCGACTCGTAACCCTCGCCATACAACGGGGGCAGCAGAAAGATACACAGGCCTAATATGGCCGAGCCAAAAGCGAATTTTTTCCACGGCCCGCCCAACTTGCGGAAACGATCTTCGAGCCAGTTCATCATGCGGGTAAAATACAGCGATACAAAACCGCAAAAAACACCCAGCAAAATAACGTACGGGATGCGTCCGATGCCGAAGTCTTCGGTCTGCACGAAGCTGAACTCTGCCCCCGAGCCTGTAAAAACGTACGATACGGTCACGGCGGTAATCGACGATATGAGTAGCGGAAGCACCGATGTTGTGGTAAGGTCTACCATCAACACTTCGAGTGTGAAAAGCATTCCTGCAATAGGAGCCTTGAATATCCCCGCAATAGCCGCAGCCGCACCGCATCCCACCATGAGCATGAGTATGTGCGGCGGCATTCTGAAAAGGCTTCCCATATTGGAACCTATGGCTGCGCCGGTATATACGATAGGCGCCTCGGCTCCCACAGAACCGCCAAACCCTATCGTTACCGAACTGGCTACTATCGAGGTGTACATATTATGGGGTTTCACACGGCTCTTCTTCTGCGAGATGGCATAGAGGATGCGGGTCACACCGTGCGAAATATCGTCTTTGACGACATATCGCACATAGAGCCCTACCAACAGCACCCCCACGATAGGATAGATAAAATAGAGATAATTGGCTCCGTCGGGTACCATGTGCGATATGAGAAGTTGTTGTATCCAAAAGATAAGATGCTTCAACAGAACGGCTGCCAATCCGGTAAACAATCCCACGAAAAGGCTCAGCATCAGTACAAACGTTCGCTCGCTTATGTGCTGCTCTCGCCAGACCAGCACCCGCATAAACCAATCCTTATTATCGATACTCTCTTTCTTCTCCATCATAGCGCATTACATTCCCCGCCCGCCCAATACGGTACGGATGGTGTATATAATTATTTTCAAGTCTACCAACAGCGACATATTTTCCAGATATATAATATCATATTGCAGCCGTTGTATCATCTCGTCTATATTACGGGCATATCCATACTTCACCATACCCCACGATGTAATGCCGGGTCGTATCTGATACATCAACGTATAATATGGTGCCTTTTCCATGATTTTTTGTATATAATATTCGCGTTCGGGACGCGGCCCTACAAGCGACATATCGCCTTTGAGCACATTCCAAAACTGGGGCAACTCGTCGAGCCGATATTTACGCAGAATCCTGCCCACTCGGGTGATACGCTTGTCGTCGGGGCTCGATAAGCGAGGCTGCCCGTCAGACTCGGCATCGACATACATCGTGCGCAGTTTATATAACTTAAAGGGCTTGTGATGGTAGCCTATCCGCTCCTGGCTGTAAAATACCGGTCCTCGGGAGTCGCGTTTTATCAGAATGGCGAGTACTGCTATAAGCGGCGAAATTACAAGTAAAGTGATAGCAGATATGATAATATCAGAGAGGCGCTTGATGTTTTTCTCGCCCTCCGAGATGGCACACGTACACACATCAACAAATGGAGTGCCGAAGATGTTCGACAACTTCACGCGCCCCAACAGGCGGTAGAAATTGTCATTCTGTATCTTTATCGGGCGATTGAGGGGGAAGAGTTTGTTGACTACGTTATTGAGTTGTACATGATTATTATCGTCGAGCGATACCAATATCTCTTTCACATCGAGTTCGTCACACAGTGCCTGCAAATCATTGTCGGGATATATAGGTGCATCGAGCTGGCGCGAGCAAGCCCCCTCGCCTATATCTACATATCCTACGATATGGTATCCCAGCGACTCGGTGCGGTTCTTCAAGTCTCGCATCAGCTTTGCCGCCTGCCTGCCGCAGCCTACGACAAGCGTGTTGAACTCCCATTTGCGGGTATGTATTTTGGTGGTGGCATCGGCTGTTATAGCTATGCGCCCCGCATATACACACACAAACTGTATGGTGAAGAGCAACAATAAAAGCTCGTAATTCTCGGTACGTAGCGGTGATATATCATTGATAAGGGCTGCAAAGAAAAGGAACAGCGTATTTACCATGACCGATACCACGGTAAGCATCAGTTCGTGCAAACGCGACTTGAAGAAGGCCTGATTATAATACCCCGACAAATAATATACCGCCATCATAATAATCGGTATATAGAGTTGCCCCCACAGAACGTTGGTCGAGAGCAAGAAACGCGACAGCTCTATATAGCCCGACGCTACGGTAGGCATATAGAACCTACCTATATTGAATAGCAACCATGCAATATTTGAGGTTACATAGTCGCACGCGACATACTTTGCTATTTGAGCCTTGCTACTTATCACTCGCGTATTACTTTTATCAGCCCGCCTTTACCTACTTTTATAATTCCCGAAGGTTTTGCTTCGGTCTTCTCCTCCTGCCGTGCTTCTACGATATAATCGACAGCCTGTTTTATTTCATCCGATATCTCGGCAAAATTACAGGGAGATTTGTCGCCGCTTACATTGGCCGACGTAGATACGATAGGTTTCCTGAACTTGCGGCACAACGCCTGCGAAAAAGATTCTTGCGTTACGCGGATACCCACACTACCGTCATCGCCCAATAGCTCGGGAGCCAAATTGCGGGCTCCTGAATAGATAATGGTGAGCGGTTTTGCCGACAGTTCTACCAAATCCCATGCAATATCGGGAATTTCATCTACATAAAACTCCACTTTCGCCATAGAATCCGTAAGTACAATAAGAGCCTTATTATCAGCCCTACGCTTTATCTCATAGACTCGGCGCACCGCTTCTGAATTGGTCGCATCGCAACCTATTCCCCATATTGTATCGGTAGGATACAATATCACTCCGCCCCGCTCCATTACGGCGCAAGCCTGAGCAATATCCTCTACTCTTGTTCTCATATTCTTGCTTTTACTCTTTGCAAAGGTACAGAATAGACCTCCTATAACAAAGCGTCGCACTAAATATTTTTCAAAACCGGCTCTTCGTTAAGATGAAAGATATACGGGAATGCACCTTTTGCATATTCATAAAAAAAGCGTATATTCGCTGCATCAAACGACATACGGCATGTTCTTATTCAGCAAAAAGAAAAAAGAGAGCCATCCCTATAAAATAGGACTCGCATTGAGCGGCGGCGG
>UQMR01000083.1 GCA_900542255.1 uncultured Porphyromonadaceae bacterium | reverse complement strand
GGCCGAGAATTGGGCTATGTTTTCGCCCCAGTTGGTACGTACCTCGGTATATATAGGTAAGAACACATCTCCATTGGAGCCGTATGTCAGGATGTTCAGAGCCATACCGCCGCCGATAAAAAGACGGGGCGTTATCTGAGCTCCGTGGGTGGTGGAAAATCCTATCTGCAAATAGTTGGGCAGATATACGGCCGAGCTTATCGATACAAACCCGTGGTATCCTTGTTTTGCCACGTGCTTCTTCTCTGGTTCTACCGGTAGGGGGGCGTCATGATGCGGCATGCGGGTCATGGCAAAGCGTTGTCTCGCTTCGGGGTGTGGGGCCGGGTGATGTGGCTCACCGGCACGTGCGGCCGGTCGGGCGGGGAGTTCCTGCCTTGCCTGCTCGGGTAGCCCGGCATCATGGGTAGGGGCCGGAGCAGGATGCTCTTTATCGGGAGCCGGGAGAGGTGCCGGGTCGGGATGTCCGGCCGTTTGGGCCGGATTCGGGTGGTGGGTATCCGATAATTTGATACTCAAAATTTCGGCAATAGGATATGTAAATCTTCGGCCGTCGGGTGTACACACCACGACATTTTGAAGAGGATTCATTTCCTCTATCTTGCCTTCTATGGTGAGACCGTTTTTCAGGTAGATGGTGTCTCCCGAGGCATACGACAACCCCGCAAGCAAAAGAGTGGTAAGTAGTAACAATTTTTTCATGGCAACTGATGATTGAAACTTTCCATGTAAAGGTATGTTATATGTGTGAGAAATGCAACTTTTTGTCATTTTATTGCTCGTAAAACCATGCGTCGGGTAACAATATGTAATGTTGTGTGTCGAGCAATATCGGAAGAATGCGGTATGATGTTGAATTTGTGAAATTTGGCATAAATCTCTATCTTTGCCGAAGATTGAGAAAACGAGGAATCAACAACTTATATAAAGTAACTATCATGAAAAGAATTTCTATCTTGTTATGCAGCATCTTGGTTGCCGCAGGAAACCTTGTTGCCGCAGAAACCCCGGCATTCCCCGGTGCCGAAGGTTTTGCACGCTACACGACCACCGGCGGTCGGGGCGGAGCCGTTTATCATGTGACGAAGCTCACCGACGACAGTTCGGAGGGAACATTGCGCTGGGCAATCAAGAAATCAGGAAAACGTACCATCGTATTCGATGTATCGGGTACTATCGAATTGCAAAGTAATCTCACCATCAACAATGGCGACCTCACGATTGCCGGACAGACAGCTCCCGGCGATGGTATCTGCATCAAGAACCGTACCATACAGGTATCGGCCGATAATGTGATTATACGATTCATTCGTTTCCGTCTCGGTACCGATAAACCCGACGACGACGGCACACTCGATGCCGATGCCATTTGGGGACGTAATCGCTCGAATATTATTATCGACCACTGCTCGATGAGTTGGAGTACCGACGAGTGCGGTTCGTTCTATGACAATACCAATTTCACCATGCAGTGGTGCTTCCTGGCCGAGAGCCTGCGCGGCTCGCTCCACCCCAAGGGCAATCACGGCTATGGCGGTATTTGGGGCGGTCATGGAGCCTCGTTCCACCACAACATCCTGGCACACAACGACAGCCGCAATCCCCGTATGTGCGGCAGCCGATTCTCCAACCGTCCCGATTTGGAGAAAGTCGATTTCCGTAATAATGTGATATATAACTGGGGTAAGACCAATAGCGGCTATGCCGGTGAAGGTGGCACCTACAACTTTGTCAATAACTACTACAAGCCCGGCGCAGCCACGGCAGAAAGCATCGTGGCACGTATCTTCTCGCCCAATGCCGATGACGGTTCCAACTCGCAGCCGCAAGGCGTGTGGGGTACATTCTACGTGGCCGGCAACTATGTCGATGGCACGGCACCCTACTCGAATGTACAGGAGGGGGCATCGCGCATCGCTGCTACCAACAACGACAACTGGAACGGCATACATATCAACGATAACAACGGCAGCGCCACGATAGATGATATACGCAGCACTACCGAGTATGACTTTGCCGATGTCACGACACATACTGCTGCCACGGCCTTCGAGAAGGTGGTACGTTATGCCGGAGCATCTTACCGTCGCGATGCCGTAGACGAGCGTGTGGCCGGTGAGATAACCAGCGGAACATATACCTATACAGGTTCGGTTTTGGGCGGATTGGGTATCATAGACTCGCCCTACGACGTAGGCGGATGGCCTGTACTCATAAGTGATGTAGCGCCCACAGATACCGACCGCGACGGTATCCCCGACGCATGGGAAACGGCCAACGGGCTCGACCCCGAGGATGCAACCGATGGAGCTGCTCTGTGGCACGACGGTAGCGGCTATACGGCTCTCGAAGTCTATATGAACAGCCTCGTAGAAGATATTATGAAAGCCGGATATGCCGATGCACAATCTTCTGTTGAAGAGACCTATCCTGCATACGTCGACCCCAATGCCGATGTCGAAGTGACAACCCTCGAAGCGACCGATATAAAGCAGCGCGAGGCAGTTCTTAACGGTACCGTTGTAGCCGAAGCCGGCAAAGTGACGGCTTGCGGTTTCGAGTATCGCGCCGCCAACGAAACAACCTATACGGCTATTCCTCTGCAAGGAACAACCCTTACTTACCAGCTCACCGACCTTACACCCTCTACGTCATACGTTTATCGCGCCTATGCCGAGACCGTGTCGGGCAGCATCGTTTATGGCACCCCCGTCATGTTTACGACGCTGGCTCCCGGGTTGGGCGATTCGTTCTTCCCCTCGTCGATGCTCGATGCCGATGGTTACTATTGGTTCAATACGACCAATGATGCCCAGACACAGCAATACATCGCCGACGGTACGCTGACTTTTGCCGACTCCGACGTAAGTACCACTAACTACAATCCCGAGAAGACCGGTGCCGATGCTGCCGGAGCGTCGGGACAAGGATTAACAGGTTGCATTACCGTAGCTTCGCGCAACCGCGATGTCGAGGGCAGCGAGGGCGGCAGCCTCTTTGTGAACATCCCCGATTGCGCCCGCTTCAAGATGTTTACTTCTACGACCGGTACACGTACGTTCAAGGTTCTCAAACAAGACGAGGCAGGTGCATGGAATGTCGTATTCACGGAGTCGGGCGCCAAGAAAGGTCAGGCCGAATACGACCTCAGCGAGCAACTCAAAAGTACCGAACCCGTCAGCATAGAGATACGCAACCTCGGCACGGGCGGCCTGATGATACATGGCATGAGCATCTATCATACCGATTCATATTCGGCCGTGACACCTGTATGGCAAGAGCAAACTACTCGTATATGGTTGAGCAACGGTATGTTATATGCTCCCGAAGCTGCAATGCTTTCGGTTTATGACCTTACGGGGGCATTGATACTGCACGGGAATGCCAATAGCCTCGATGTTTCGTCGTTGGCTCGCGGTATCTATGTAGTACGTGCCGTTTTACCCGACGGTACGGTGCAGGCTGTCAAAGTGGTGAGATAAACATAGATTTGTATAGATAAAGAACGTGAGGCTGCCCCCGATAATCTTTCCGGGGGCAGCCTCTCTTGTGTAGGAGCTCTTCGTATGATGGAGATTCCCCGGGGAGGGTTGTGCTGGTGGTTTCGGTGCAGGCGCAACCTGTGGGGATATGGGGATAGTGTAGCATATAAGGCGTCTCTGCCTCGTGCCTCGTGTCGTGGAAAGCAGCAGAGAGGCCGGCCCGAAAAGTTCTTGAAATAGGCTCGCTTCATACTGTGCCCTTCCGGGAGATAATAATAAAAAGGACAATTCCTCGGTGTCGTTATCGACCTGGGGGGGTGCCCTTTTCTTGTGCTTGTCGGCGGTGGCGGTTAGAAATGGAAGGCCAGCGTTGCGCCGAAGGTGAGCGGTGTGCCCTCTTGTACGAATCCTGCCGGGGTAGAGAGGTCGAGGGCATTCAGGGTCTCGAAGTAAAAAGCCTGATAGCGTGTCGCCGTGAGGTTCTTGCCCCACAATCCGGCCTCAATCCATTTCCAGCGGTAGGAGAGTGTGGCATCGAGCAATCCGTAGAAAGGTTGTGACACGTTGTTTGCCTCCGTCCAGTAGATGCGTCCGCGTCCCATAAACTGAGTTGCCAACGTGAGAGAGTGCCCTTGTGCCGGATACCATGTGTAGGCGGCCGTTACAGCCAGCGAGTGCATGGGTGCAAAGGGTACGAAGTTCCCGGCGTAGTCGTTCTCTCCGTCATTGTATTGCAAGAATGTGGCATGTGTGAAGCCATAGCTTGCCGAGAGGCGCAAGTCGTCGACAGGCATAGCCTGCACCGAGGCCTCCAAGCCGAAGCTGCGCGTACGTCCCGAGTTGCGGGTGATGCGACCGTAGCCGCTGACACACGATACTTGCTGGTCGCGGCAGTCGATGTAGAAGAGGGCCAGGTCGGCAGTGATGCGGTGCTGCCACAAGTTGGTGCGGAAACCTATCTCGTAGTTCCAGCTCTGTTCGGGTTTGTAGGCGATTGCCTCCTCTATGGTGGCAGCGTCGTCCGAGGTCATCGCTCCGGCAAGCATGCTTTGTATGGTCTCGGCCACACGATGTGCAATAGGAGTGTCGCCCATGATATTCAGTACCTCGGCCACGGCGCCATCGGCCACAGCCGTCATTGTGCGCGAGCGCATTTGGGCTTGTATCAGGTTCGAGAACATCTGGTAGTTGTAGCCGCCCGAGCGGTAGCCTCGCGCGATGGAGAGGTAGGTCATGAATTTGTTGTTGGGGATATATTTCAGCTCAAATTTGGGGAGAAACTGTGTGGTCGACTGGCGGGCGTCGCCCTCGATGCCGAGCGGGGCCGAGAATGAGACAGGCAGCGACATACTGCCCATCTCTATATGCGCTGTTCCATTAAGATTATCGGCCAAGGTTTGGTGGGCGATAGACATGCTTTCATACTCCAATCGGGCCCCAAACGAGGCCGAGAGGTGCGACCCCAAAATGCGGCGTGCCTCTATTTGTCCGAATAGGGCCAACGAATAGGAGGGGGTATCGTAGAGGCCGTTGATGAGCAGGCGTTCGTTGTCGATGTCGAGTGTGATGGCAGGCATGGCAGGATGCTCGGCTTTGAGAGCCGCGAGAGCGGCATTGCTCTGTCCCTCTACGAGCAGGCGCATGCCGTCTGACAAGAAATCTACCGGGGCGTCGGTATGCAGATTCTGGTACGAGCCGAATGCTCCGGCTACCCATTGCCATGTGCCGTCGCCGGTAGAACGGAGCGCTACCTCTTGGGTGACGGCATGGAGTCGCTGCTGTTGGCCAAGGGTGAATACGCTGAGCGGCGTGAAGTCTTGGTCGAGGCGTAAGTCATCGTCAAGATATTGGTAGCCCGTCGTGGAGGTAAGCAAGAAGAGGTCGTGACGATACTCCATAGTCAGCCCCGTAGCAAGCAGATTGCGCAGGTAGCTCGATGGCGAGTTATAGGCGATGTCGCCTGTTGTCTGAGTCGCAGGGTCGTAGGCAGCGTAAGGATAGCCGTCTTGATAGCTGTGCTCGAAGTGTGCATTGAGGCTCCAACGGACACGCTGCGAGGCGCGCCAGTCTAAGCGAAACCGTCCCGAGGCGGCATACGTTTTGCCGCTCGACCGTCCGGTGCAGGTGTTGACAAAATATCCGTCGCGACTTTCGTAGCGGGCGCCGGCCGAGAAGGCAAGGTCGTCGGTGATTTTGTGGGCCGTGAGCGCCGATATGTCATACGACGCATAGTTTCCCCCGCCCAGACGCACGGTGGTGCCTTGTCGGTCAAGGGGCGAGTAGGTATAGATGTTGATGAGTCCGGCCATCGTGTTGCGGCCATACAACACGCCTTGCGGCCCTCGCAATATCTCGATGCGAGCCACATCGAGCAGGCTGCAATCATAGGCGCTTTTATCTAAGAACGGTACGTTATCGACGCTCATTCCTACGGCCGGCGAATTGATGCGCGAGCCTATGCCTCTGATGTATGCCGATGTGATGAGGCGTGAGCCGTAATCGGGGATAAAGAGGTTGGAAGCAATCGTAGAGAGGTCTTTGATAGAAGACGTGTGCATCTCTTGCAGAGACTCGCTCCCTATGAGGGTGACCGATGAGGGCATGTAGAAAAGGTCGCTCTCTACCTTGGGGTTACATACGATGGTCACCTCCTCCAAGTGACGCATGGCTATACGGCTCGAATCGGCAGATATCTCGGCTGCCACGAGAGCGACAGGTTGCACCAGGCCCAGCAGGCATATGGCAACCATCCTTGTATTATATAATAAGTGGTGTTTCATTGCGGCTGCAAAGTAAGGCCAAAAGCCGCGGCTGCGCAATCACAAAAAATAGTGATATTGGCCGGTTATGGAGGCAGGCGAGGAGTAGGCTGTAAAGGGATGCAAAGACAACCTAATTTTCTTGAATTTGCATAATGCAGTGGAGCAAGTCGAAAAGAATGCTTACCTTTATAGCCGCTTTTTGTGAGAGCCGTTACAAAGGAAAGATATGACACCTCCATATAATGAAGAGATAATCATAGAAGAATTGCAGAATCCGGCTACGGCGCGGAGTGCTTTTGCACAAGTGGTGGCACATTACAGCGAGCCGCTCTATTGGCAAATAAGGAAAATGGTCGTATCGCATGACGATACCGACGATTTGCTGCAAAATACCTTTTTGAAAGCATGGAACAACATAGAGCATTTCAGAGGCGATGCCAAGCTCTCTACGTGGCTCTATCGCATTGCCATCAATGAGAGTCTCTCTTTCCTCAATAAGGAACGCCAGCGCAACAGCGTATCGATAGACGACGAAGACAGTTTTTTGATAAACGACTTGGAGACCGACCCATGGTTCGACGGCAACGAGCTGCAACTGCGGTTGCAGAAGGCCATAGCCCGTCTGCCCGAGAAACAACGTCTGGTATTCAACATGCGCTATTTCGATGAGATGAAGTATGAGGATATGTCTGAAATCCTCGGTACTTCGGTGGGGGCGTTGAAAGCCTCATACCATCATGCGGCAAAAAAAATAGAGGAATATTTGTTGCAACGCGATTAAACCTTTCTGCTTGTCGATAGTCAAAGTGATAGATGAAACGAGAAGACGACATATTGAAAAAAATTGGCAGGGAAAGCGGATATAAAGTTCCCGATGGATACTTTGAGCAATTCGTATCGCGTATGAATGCCGAGCTGCCCGAGCGGGAGCTGCCCGAGCCTGTGCATCCGTCGCTTTGGCAGCGACTGAAACCATACGTCTATATGGCAGCCATGTTTGCCGGTATTTGGCTGATGGTAAAGGTATTTGTCGCGCCACAAGCCGAGAAAGCCACAGTTATGGCAGAAAACACCACTCTCGAAGAGGTAGAAGATGATGCTATCGATGATTACATGATGGCATCTATCGATGAATATACCATATTCGAGACTCTTTTTGCCGACAGTCAATAAAGCATAAAACTTACCAAAATGAAACAAACCGCTACACTACTTATACTATCGTTTGCTGCACTCTTTGCTTCTACGGCAGCAGCGCAGCACCACGGCGCTAAAAAAGACGAACGTCGCCAGGCCCGTTGGGAAGAGTTTCGCCAGGCCAAGCATGCCTTCTATACCGAGAAACTCGAACTTACGGCCGAGCAGGCAGAAGCCTTCTTCAAGCTCTATGATGAGATGGAGCAACGTAAATTTGAGTTGAGCCGCGAAATGCGGCAAGAGATGCGCTCTCTGTCTAAAAAGGGCGAAGCCGTTACAGATGCCGAGTATAAGGCCGTGGCCGATAAAGCAGCCGCACTTCCCGAGAAGGAGGCTGCCATAGAGAAAGAGTATTATGCCAAGTTTTGCGAGATACTCTCCCCGCGTCAGCAATACCTATACCATCGCTGTGAAATAGATTTTCAGAAAAGTTTGATAAAGAAGAAGACTCGCCCGAAAGAGAAAAAATGAGAGCCGTCGTGCTGAGAAATAGCGACAGTATAGCCTCGTCTCTCATAGCGAGTTGAAGACCATGAGAAAAGAAAGGGCGACCCCAACGGCATAAAGGGTCGCCCTTTTTGTCATCGCCCCGAGCAGCCCGAGCGGAGAGGAATAAGGAATGCCGCCCTCAAAAAGGGATTAAAAACATCCCCCCGAAAGTTTTTGCCTGACTTTCGGGGGAATGTTTGTCGATGGGGTTTTCTTTGTCAGGGAGGGATGTAAGGGAGAACACTTTACCCCCTTTCAGTACACCATCCCTGTATTGTTGTTACTCGTTGAATTTGCGATAGCGCACGCGGTGCGGTTCTACATCGCCCATGCGCTTGCGCTTGTTCTCTTCGTATTCACTGTAAGAGCCTTGGAAGAAGAATACCTCCGAGTCGCCCTCAAAGGCAAGTATGTGAGTGCATATACGGTCAAGGAACCAACGGTCGTGCGAGATGACTACGGCACATCCGGCAAAGTTTTCGAGACCCTCTTCGAGAGCCCGCAGCGTATTTACGTCGATGTCATTGGTAGGTTCGTCGAGCAGCAGTACGTTGCCCTCCTCTTTGAGCGCCATGGCGAGGTGCAGGCGGTTGCGTTCGCCGCCCGAGAGTACGCCGATGAGCTTCTCCTGGTCGGCTCCGGTGAAGTTGAAGCGGGAGAGATAAGCCCGGGCATTGATGTCGCGCCCTCCCATGCGGAAGGTCTCTTGTCCGCCCGATATTACCTGATATACTGTTTTTTGCGGGTCTATGTCTTTGTGCGTCTGGTCGACGTATGCAATCTTTACCGTCTCGCCTATCTCGAAAGTGCCGTTGT
This sequence comes from uncultured Porphyromonadaceae bacterium, assembly GCA_900542255.1. Taxonomy (GTDB): domain Bacteria; phylum Bacteroidota; class Bacteroidia; order Bacteroidales; family Barnesiellaceae_A; genus Barnesiella_A; species Barnesiella_A excrementipullorum. Next base: position 132 of record UQMR01000083.1, on the reverse strand, counting down.
CGGCTTTCTCCTGCTGCATGATGAGGCGGAAGAGCGTGGTTTTACCTGCGCCGTTGGGCCCTATCACGCCTACGATACCGTTGGGGGGTAGGGTGAAGTTGAGATGGTCAAACAAGAGCTTGTCGCCGTAGG
>UQMR01000082.1 GCA_900542255.1 uncultured Porphyromonadaceae bacterium | reverse complement strand
CTGTTTCCGGCCGTTTGCCCCAATCTTGTCACCGACCATCGCCCCTTGACAGAGTTATACCGCAAAGCCGATGCTTTGCCGGGCATAAAGAAAACCTTCGTCGGCAGCGGTGTGCGATATGACCTCATACTGCATCGCCACAAAGACCCGGCCATTGCCGACAGCGGACGCGAATATGCCGAGGAGCTTGTTGCACGACACGTCTCGGGACGGCTCAAAGTGGCTCCCGAACACACCTCGGATGAGGTATTGCGTTACATGCGCAAACCCTCTTTCGAGCTATTCTACTCTTTCAATACCCTTTTCGGGAAAATCAACCGCCGGGAGGGATTGCCTCAACAGCTTATTCCCTATTTCATATCGAGCCACCCGGGGTGTACCGAGGAGGCTATGGCCGAGCTTGCCGTAGCGACCAAGCATCTGCATTTCCACCTCGAACAGGTGCAAGACTTCACTCCTACTCCCATGACCCTCGCCACGGAGATGTACTATACCGGCATAGACCCTTATAGCGGCGAACGTGTCTATACCGCACGGACTGCCGAGCAGAAACTGAATCAACGCAAATATTTCTTCTGGTACAAACACGAATATGAGGACGACATACGTCGCTCTCTTATCCGCCTGCACCGCAAAGACCTCATCAAGGCGTTGTATGGCGACAAGCCCTACCGGCCGCAGCGACAGGCTACGCCCGACTCCCCGCAAAACGCATCGCGCAGCGGGCAACGGCCAAGCAGTGATACAAAAGGCAAGCGGAAGAAATAGAGGAGGGCGCGGCTCTTCGCCGCACCCCCTTGACGCTAACAGGTACAGGTTACAGTACAAGAATCAAAAAAGACAAGGAGGCGGCTCGCAACATCGACAGATATTGCGCCAAGAGAGGGGCGGGAGGGCTGCCGTGCAGGCGCACAGCCGCTGTCACCAACGCTCGTAATACTCTACCTCATAATAACCGTCGGGGTAGGTATATTCTATAATCAGTTTATTGTCGAGACGGATGACATGGCCGTACAGGTTGCTTCCATGTATCGACGAGAGTACAAAATCGCCATTGACCGCATTATAGGTCCATCGCCCGTAATCGCGCTGCTGCCCCATATATTGCTCATAGGAGCCGTCGGCGTTGAGCGTCAGATAATAGCCGTCATAATACGGGTCGTAATAGAACATCTCGCCGCAATCATCAAATTGAGTAAGCATCCACCGCCCTGTGATAGGATAAGTAGATGTCTCGTCGCAGGCATTGAATACTACTCCCGAGAAGAGCAGTAAGAGGAAGAATACTAATCGAAGTTTTTTCATAGTGATACTTTTTTTTATAACTGGCTGTCATTCATCGTCATCATCATCGTCGAAGCCGAAATCAAAATCAAATCCGTCATCGGCGACATCGTATTGCGTAAACTGTCGGAGAGCGCGTCCCTCGCGCTTTGTAGGACGCCCCAGCCCTTTCTGGCGGTCGACAAATCCGTTGATGCGCACCATTTCAAGAAGCTCATACTGGTCGGGGGGCGTAATATTTTCCAGATACTGAGGGACCAACTTGGCTCCCATGCGGTTCTCGGCAAGTGCAAGCACCTTGAAACTGTATGTCACCGGGGGCTTACGCACATTTACGACATCTCCGACCTTGATAACGCGCGAAGGCTTCACCGTGACACCCGAAACGGCAACGCGCCCTTTCTTACACGCCTCTGTCGCAATAGTGCGGGTCTTGAATATGCGCACTGCCCACAGCCATTTATCTATACGGACTTCTGTAAGCGGCATATTCACTTCTTATTATATTGGTTCATCGTTATGGCGATACCGGCAAGACAGAAGCTCTTTATTATCTCGCATGCCTTCTCGCAGCGCTCGGGAAGCAATACACGTTGCTCGGGAGGGAATGTGCCCAGGACATACTCTACCTGCATCCCGCGCGGGAAATCGTTCCCCAGACCGAAACGCAACCTTGCGTAATTCTGCGTACCCAGCGTGTCGGCAATATGCCTGAGACCGTTGTGCCCGCCATCGCTGCCGCCGGGTTTCAGACGCAACGTACCGAAAGGGAGCGATATATCGTCGACTATAACGAGTAGATTTTCGAGTTCGATATGCTCTTGCTGCATCCAGTAACGCACGGCATTACCGCTCAAATTCATATAGGTCGACGGTTTCAGCAATATCAGCGAACGGCCTTTTACCGTTGCACGCCCCACCGCGCCGTAACGCATATCGGAAAAAACAGTATTGGACGCCTCGGCAAAGGCGTCCAATATACTGAATCCTATGTTATGGCGGGTATTCTCGTACTCTCGTCCGATATTACCCAGCCCTACTATAAGATATTTCATCTATACAAGATTATTCTTTGGCTGCGGCACCGCGGGCTGCACGTGTCAGGTTCACGGCACATACGACTGCATTCTTGGCGTTCATCAGTTCAAGACCCTCGAAGTGGAGCTCGCCCACCTGCATGGTCTTGCCCAGACCGAGATTATCGATATTGATAACCAAACGCTCGGGTATGTTGGTATAAACAGCTTTCACGCGCAATTTTCTCATAGTGAGCTGCAATTTACCACCGGCTCTTACACCCTCGGCATGGCCTTCGAGTTGTACGGGAACTTCCATTACGATAGGTTTCTCCTCGTTCACCTCCAAGAAATCCAAGTGCAGGATTTTATCGGTTACCGGGTGGAACTGTATATCTTTCAACACAGCCTTTACCTTCTTGTCGCCAATAGTAAGGTTGATATAAAATATATCGGGCGTGTATACCAGCTTGCGTACATCCTCGGGCGTAACAGAGAAGTCGGTCACGATGAGACCGCGGCCATTTTCTATCTCAACTAATTTTTCGCCCGGTGCAAGCGTACCGGTAAAGGGCAATGCTACGGTGGCACCGCCATTGAGAACTGCGGGGATTTGTCCGTTTTTACGCAACTCGCGGGCTGCTTTCTTACCCAAATCGGTACGGACCGTTCCGTTCAGAACAAATGATTTCATGTGTAAAAAATTTTGTGTTACTAAAAATTAAGTTTTTTCTTGCTCCTTAATTTCCCATCACACGGTTCTTAAAAAGCGGTGCAAAAATAATTATATTTGCCGTAAAAACCAAATATCCAGAGACACAAATGCACATACTCGCCTTCGGGCCGACAAAAAATGGCCATCCCCCGCCCGCCTTTGCATCATAGATGCGAAACGACATTCCGATGATTTGCTAAAATTTTTCTATTTTTTTCACCGGACAAAGAACTTTTTTCCTCTTCACTTGTTTATGATAAAAAACAAAATATTCACGACAATGAAAAAATATCAGTTGCCTCCTTTGCCTTACAGCGATAGCGACCTCTCCCCCGTTATCAGCGCCGAAACTATTTCTTTCCACTACGGGAAACATACCCAAGCCTATATCGACAAGCTCAATGCACTTATTGAAGGGACATCGTATGAGGCGCTCCCGCTCGAAACCATCGTGAAGACATCCGATGGCGCGCTTTTCAACAATGCGGCCCAGGCGTGGAATCATCTCTTCTATTTCGCCTCCTTTTCGCCGAATGCTCACCATGCTCCGAAAGGCAGATTGGCTGCCGCAATAGAGAAGCAATGGGGCTCGTTTGGGCGTTTCCAGGAACTTTTCGAGGCCGAGGCTGTGAACCTTTTCGGCTCAGGATGGTTATGGCTCTGTACCGACGAGAAGGGCGAACTTACCATTTTACCCGAGAGCAATGCCGGCACTCCCCTGTTACGGGGGCTGACTCCCTTGCTTGCGTTCGATGTATGGGAACATGCCTACTACATCGACTACCGCAATCGTAGAGCCGAATACATAAACCGCCTGTGGGACATTATCGACTGGACCGTAATAGAAAAACGATACGTCTAAAACGCCTCGCAAAATACCATAACCCTTTTCCATGTGCCCGCGTCTCGCAAAAGCACAATATGGCATAAACCAATTATTGCGCGTGAGCGTAATACTCTCTATAGCACTTTTATAAGCATAATGTGATGAATTCCTTGAACCGGATCTTGCGTGAGCAACATATCCGGTTCTTTTTTATACCACCGGCTTCCCGCGTCCGATGTAATAAAGAGATAATAATAACGCACCGACAACCTTATCGGGTTATCGGTGCGCAAACCACAGAGCGGCAAACGAGGCTCGAACTCGCGACCCTCAGCTTGGGAAGCTGATGCTCTACCAACTGAGCTACTGCCGCATATTGCTTTGTTTAACGGGTGCAAATATACACCATTTTTCGGGTATAGCAAGTGTTTCGCAAGAAGTTTTTCACGCCGGTTACAACCCCGCCACAGGAACGTTTTCTCTCTTGCAGGGGGGCTCATCTCTGCAAAGGGCTTGTAACTAATAAAATAGCCCTGCGATGTAAAACGTGCGACACACAGCAGCCCATAGACTGGGGGTACGCACAGGCGAGCCACCGGTAGAAAAGCATACCGAAACGCCTGCCATATGAAAAGTTCTATTCACTATTTACACTATCTTTGCCCCGGATGTAGCAATCATGGGCTATAACGTTGTTTTTCCACAACAAGCACAAAGATGAAACGAATAGGATTACTCTCAGACACTCACGGATATTGCGACTCGCGGTATGAAAAATATTTTGCCGAGTGCGACGAAATATGGCATGCCGGCGACATAGGCAGCAGCGAGGTGCTGGACTATCTGGAATCGATAAAACCGGTACGTGCCGTATATGGCAACATAGACGGGCAAGAGATACGCTTGCGCACGTCGCGTCACCTGCGTTTCTCCATCGAGGGCGCCGACGTGTGGATGACTCACATAGGGGGCTACCCGGGACATTATGCTCCGGATGTCGTACCTGAAATATACCGCCGCCCACCCCGCCTCTTTGTCACAGGGCACTCTCATATCTTGAAGGTGATGTATGACAAGACTCTCGACTGCCTGCATATCAATCCCGGAGCTGCCGGCAGATACGGGTTCCATAAAACACGCACGCTGGTACGCTTCAATATAGAGTGCGGCAAATTCAGCGACCTCGAAGTGATTGAATTGAGCGACAATGATAGCAAAAAATTGTAAAACAGAGAGGTAGATAAAAAGAAATGGCTACCTTTGATTTCAGAACATAACCATGCGGCGGCCATGCGATGTACCCCGCCCATTAATAACAACTGCTATGAAACCCATGTATAACCCTTTGATACATATAATCCTTGCCTTCGTCTTAGGCATTTTCATGATTGCATTCCCCGACTATGCGTTGCATTACATCGCCATTGTTCTGGGACTCACCTTGCTTATACCCGGTATCATACAAGTGATACGCTACCTCATAGAGCATTCCGACAAAAGCCGCCGCAATCGCCGCAACAGCACCTTGCGCTTCCCGATGCTTGCGACGCTAAGCATATTGGCAGGAGTTGCCATTATATGCTTTCCGGCTACGGTAGCAAAGATATTCATATACCTGCTGGCTGCGTCACTCGTATTTGCCGGAATATATGAGATTATATTCCTCTCGCTGCTGCATCGCAGCATCCCGATAGGATACTATATACTGCCCATACTGATTCTCATCACCGGCATACTACTCTTCTTCAACCCGCTCTCTATCACCAAGGCCGTGATGGTAGCCGTATTCGGCATCGGCTCTATCGCATACGGAGTAAGCGAGCTTATCTATTATATCAAATTCAGGCAATAAAAGCCCCGTAACATTGGGGGCTGCAATCCTCTTGTCACAAAATAACGGTATGCGATAGCGCGCTGTTGCAAATCCCTGTCAAATATCTTACCTTTGCACCCGAACCAAAAAAGCATGACAATGAAGAAAACAGCTATATGGAGCGGTATTGCGCTCATGTTAGTAAGCATGGCATCGTGCAAGCCCAGCCAGCAAGCCACCAAAGAGGCTTACGAGAAGGCTATGGCCGCTGCCGTAGAGAAACCTATCGTATCGGAAGTGCCTCCCACCGAAGATGCTATTACCGAAGTACAGCCCATTGTGACGCAACAACCTGCCACAGAACGCACCGAGCACGTAAATGTTCTCGATGAGGGAACCATGAACACCTTCAACGTAGTGGTAGGCAGCTACATACAACGTACCAACGCATACAGCCAGCGCGACCGTTTACGCGCCGACGGTTATCCCGCCTTTGTGGCACAGAATGCCCAAGGCATGTATCGGGTAATTGCATGCAGTTTCGCCACCCGCGAAGAAGCCAACGAAGCCCGCTACAAGATTACGCAACAATACCCCTCGTCTTATATCAAAGACCCCTGGTTCCTGATACAGAGATAACAGGATATAAAGAGAGATTATTACAACAAGGCTGCGCCCCGTCATGCACGAAGCGCAGCCTTGTTGCCTTATGACCTGATGCAGGCACGGATATCGTCACCCGTAGGAGCTTGGAAAAGACGCAAGTCAAATTCGGGTACGATAGAAAAGATGTGCTCAAAAAGAGCCGACTGCTCTCTTTCGTACTCTACCCACGACGTTTGTGCCGTAAAGAAGTAGATTTGCATAGGCACGCCGTTCTCGGTTGGCTCCATAAGCCGCACCATAGAGATAAAACTGCCATTGAATGAGGAGAGCGATGAGATATAGTTTTGAAGATATATACGGAAAAGCCCGAGGTTCGTCAGGCGCAACGAACGGGCCGTTACCTCATCACCCTTGTCACGAGCCTCGGCCATACGCTTGCGCATGTCGGCTATATACTCGGCCAATAAAGGGTCGTTCTTCCAACGGGCAACCTCATCATCGGCCATGAAATGTACGGTACGCAGGTCTATATTAATCGTACGGGCAATACGGCGACCGCCCGAATCGAACATATTGCGCCAGTTGACAAACGACCCGTTTATCAGTGCTTGCGGCTGGATGGTAGAGATGGTATAGTCCCAGTTTTGCACCTTTACGGTGGTAAGCGTTATCTCTATTACAATACCATTGATGTCCTTATCCTTAACGACAACCCAGTCGCCCACACGCATCATATTGTTTACAGAGAGCTGTATGCCTGCCACCAGCCCGAGTATAAGGTCTTGAAATACCAGCATAAGCACCGCAGCCGATGCACCAAGCCCCGTCAGCAGATAAGCCGGCGACTTATTGATGACGATGCTTACCATAACAATGACCCCGAGCAAGAGAACCACAATCTGCGTCATCTGTATAGCCCCTTTGATGGGCTTGTCGCGCATGCGTTCTTTCTCATGCAAGATATGCGAGAGCGCTGTCAGAGCCGTTACCACCGTACTGACTACAACACCTACCACATATACCCATGCGAGCCGTTGTACCAAATCGTAAACGCCGGGGTCATCGACAAAAACAAAAGGGAAAAATACCAAAGCCAGTATGGCCGGTACTATCATGACGGCCTTATCGAGTACCTTGTGGTCAAACAGCACATCGTCCCACGTGGCTTTCGTTGCTCTTACTATCTTGAACACCACCCGGTGCAATATGAGCTTGCACAAGCGGTATATCAGTATGATTATCAACAAGGAAACCATCACAAGGGCCAGTTTCTCTATCCACGAGAAACCCGAGGCATCTATATTCAGCCACTGCAATACCGTGACACGCCAATTTTCCATTTTGCTTACTTTTTCGTTTCTTTATCTTTACTACCTCCTATGGGCAACCGATAACCTATCGTATAGGTAAAGCCGAAACCGCCTGCCGAAGGGCCGAAACCGGGGACAAACATAGGTTCGCCATAGGCCGATGAGCCACAGCCTATCATGAAACGATAGCGACCGCTCCATCCCATATAAAAGTTCTTATATACCTGTACCCGCAAAGCCACCACCAGCTCGGCCCAGTGTGCAAAGGCTTTCTGCCCTGGTATCGAGACGATGGCCTCGCTGCCCCAATAGGGTTCGTCGATGCGCACATTGTCCCACGAATAGGAGAAATAGGTAAGGCCATAACGGGCTCCGAGGGAGAAAAAGCTCTCCGAACCGTTATTATAGAAAAAGTTATAGTTCATACCTACCCTACCGTATAACGAAGGGGCGCATTTGTAGGTATAATTATTGTCGTCGGGGGTGTTGTCGGCGTACCCGATACCTATCTCTACAACAGGGAAAAAGCGATGAAAGAAATCGGCTTCCAGCGCCACCTCATAATTGCCATACTGCTGCCCGAAAAGATTCATAACCGGCGATGCAATATCGGCCGTAAGAAGCAACCCGCCAAAGAGCGGGGCTTTGTGCTTGGGTTCTTTCTCTTCGGTGGGAGGTGTCGGGGTCGCCACGGTATCTGCACCCAGCACACGATTGGCTTGCTCTTGCTGCCGCCTCCGCACTTCCAAAGGCAAGTCGTTACTCTCTACGGGAGTAATCACACGTTGTGCTCCTGCCGGCATGCAGGCACACAGCAACAACAGCAACAACCACCTTGCAACAGAACGACTTTTACTCCTCGATTGCGACATAATAAAAGAGTTGAATGGTTTCGGCTTCCCGGTTGGTCACTTCGGGATTCACCAGCGCTGCTGAATCGAGTAAATGGCGCGTATATCCAAAACTCGTAATCGTGTAGTTGAATACCACACCGCAATCGCCCGATATAAAATAGGGGAAACGACTATATGCAAACGTCAAGGTGTCATTGTTGGCAATATCGTCCAACGCCTGGGAGGCATAATGAATGACATAACGGGTTGTATCGGCATCGCTGCGGAAAGGCAGATAGAGGCTCGACGTACCCGAGGCTGCCTCAACGAGGAGCGAATCGGTCTTATGACCCACACCGTACACCTCGATGGAGTCGATGGCAATCGCCCGGTCGGGCATATTATATGCGTAGAATGCGGCCTGAGGAATACTGCTGCGATTCTCGTAACAGCCGTTCTCGCCGCACGATGGCAACAAGAAAAATACCGCAGCCACCGCGCCTGCCAACAACTGTCTTACATAGCCTTTTCTCATCAGCGCCATACAACAATTTCGTCTAATGGTTTGCGTTTTTTCGGCGACGGCACACTATCGGCCGCCGGGTATCCTATCGGCAAAAGCACGACTGGCTCGATAAAGGGTGGCAACCCGAGTATCTCGCGACATAGAGCGGTATCGAAGTTACATACCCAGCAGGTGCCCAACCCCACCTCGGTAGC
>UQMR01000081.1 GCA_900542255.1 uncultured Porphyromonadaceae bacterium | reverse complement strand
AAAAGAAAAAAGAGAGCCATCCCTATAAAATAGGACTCGCATTGAGCGGCGGCGGCGCACGGGGCTTTGCCCATGTAGGTGCATTACAAGCGCTCGAAGAATATGGTCTGAAACCAGATATCATCGCAGGTACCAGCGCAGGGTCTATCGTAGGCTCCTTCTATTCCGACGGTTATTCCCCTCATGAAATCATGAAAATATTCAGCGACATGGATATTCATGAGCTCGTCGAAGTTACGCTCCCGAGAAAAGGCTTTCTGAAATATGACAAATTCATCGCTTTCTTACAGAAACACCTCCGGGCAAAACGAATAGAGGACCTGACCCATCCCATGCTTATCGCCGCTACCGATTTCGACCACGGCAAAAGCGTTATCTTCGACCACGGCGACCTTGCCGTCAGAATAGCCGCATCATGCTCTATTCCCATTGTGTTCTCTCCCATCGAAATAGACGGTATCAACTATGTCGACGGCGGCGTATTGCGCAACTTGCCGGCCACGCCATTACGAGACCTGTGCGATGTTGTCATAGGAGTAAACGTGACGCCCTTGCAACGCGAGAAATATTCGCACAACATTATTGCCATCGCCGAGCGGGCATACAATTATCTTGCATGCGGCAACGTTTTTCCCGACCTCGCCTTATGCGATATCCTGATAGAGCATCAGGATGTGGGCGATTATAACGTATTTGACCTGAAAGCCCAACAGGAAATTGCCGCTCTGGGTTATAACAGCACCAAGAACGTGTTAGAATCGCTCTCTGACGAGCAGCGCAAACTATTAAAACGGTAAAAGATACTGCCATGCAATCCAAAATTATCATATATCAAGTATTACCACGACTTTTCTCAAACACCTGCGAAACTTGCATCCCCCACGGCACAATAGCACAAAACGGAGTAGGAAAACTCAATGACTTCACGCCGAAAGTTTTATCTGAAATAAAATCACTGGGCATTACGCACATCTGGTACACCGGTATCATCGAACATGCTACACAGACCGATTACAGCCGGTACGGCATACGGCCCAACAACAAATATATCGTCAAAGGTAAGGCCGGCTCGCCTTATGCCATCAGCGACTATTATGACATAGACCCCGACCTCGCCACCGACGTACCAAACAGAATGGCGGAGTTTGAGGCCCTTGTAGCACGTACCCACGATGCCGGAATGAAAGTAATCATAGATTTCGTTCCCAATCACGTAGCACGCGAATATCACTCAGACAATATGCCTGAGGGGGTAGAGAATCTTGGCGTACACGACAATACCGAAAAGCAATTCGACCCCGACAATAACTTCTATTACATACCCCGGCAACGGTTTTCGCCTCACTTTTACATCGGGCAAGACAGCCCCGAGGCATACTACGAATTCCCGGCCAAAGCCACCGGCAACGACCACTTCGACGCCTACCCGGGTATCAACGACTGGTATGAAACGATAAAACTCAACTACGGCATCGACTACCTGGCATGGCAGCAACAACACTTCGACCCTATACCCGACACATGGAGAAAGATGCGCGATATAATGCTTTTCTGGTGCGGCAAGGGAATAGATGCGTTTCGCTGCGACATGGTACACATGGTGCCGGTAGAATTTTGGCATTGGGCCATTGGCATCGTAAAGGAACAATACCCTCATATACAATTTATTGCAGAGATATACGACCCAGCACTCTACGACAGATACCTCAATTACGGAGGGTTCGATTTCTTGTACGACAAAGTAGGGTTGTATGACAAGCTGCGAGCTGTACAGTGCCACGAGGTATCGGCCGCACAAATCTCCTATTGCTGGCAAGCTCTCGACGGGCACATCGACCATATGCTGAACTTCCTCGAAAATCACGACGAACAGCGCTTTGCATCGATACAGTATGCCGGCGACGCATCGAAGGTGTTACCCTCCCTTGTCGTTTCGTCCATGATGGGCAAATCGCCTTTCATGATATACTTCGGGCAAGAATTGGGCGAGCCCGCCGAGGATGCCGAGGGGTACAGCGGGAAAGACGGACGGACCACGATTTTCGATTATTGGAGCGTGCCCACCGTAAGAGCTTGGTACAACCATGGCAAATGCAATATCATGCGCCTCTCGCCCGAGAGACGTTCACTGCGCAAACTATACAAGAAGGTGCTTACGCTATGCAATAAAGAGATTGCCATATCGAACGGAGCTTTCTACGACCTGATGTATGTCAACTTCGGCCACAACAATTTCGACCCGCATCGCCACTATGCATTCTTACGATATTACGGCAATGAAATATTGGTAATCATTGTCAACTTCGGCCCATACAAGACAGAGGTGGCCACCTATATACCCCAACATGCCATAGATATGATGCAAATTGTACCGGGCAGGTATATGGCAACCGAGCTGCTGGAAAAGACACACGATGAAAAAGATTTGCAGGCAGATACGCCCTTCATCACCGAGGTCGAGGGATATGGTGCGGTAATATGGAAAATAAAAGCATCCCAAAAAACGTCATTGCCGACAACAAAAATATGACAATGATGCTACAATAAAAGAAAACATAACGTACCTTTGCAGCAAAATTCAACCACAGCACACTTTCATAGTAATCATTATGAATCAAACTACTCCCTTCAAGGTATTTTCGGGTACCAATTCACATTATCTTGCCGAAAAAATATGCAGCAGCCTTGGATGCAAATTAGGGCAAATGAATATCCAACACTTTGCCGATGGCGAGTTTGCCGTATCTTTTGAAGAGTCGATAAGAGGATGCCAAGTATTTTTGGTACAATCGACATTCCCCAACTCAGACAATTTAATGGAGTTGCTTCTCATGGTAGATGCAGCCAAACGGGCTTCGGCAAAATCGATTGTTGCCGTCATACCTTATTTCGGATGGGCCCGTCAAGACAGGAAAGACAAGCCGCGCGTGTCGATAGGAGCCAAGCTCATTGCCGACTTGCTGAGTGTAGCAGGCATCAACCGCCTCATCACCATGGACTTGCATGCCGACCAGATACAAGGCTTCTTCAACGTACCGGTAGACCACCTCTACGCCTCATCGGTATTCATTCCTTATATCGAATCGCTCCACTTGCAGAACATGGCCATTGCCACGCCCGATGTAGGTGGCTCGAAACGTGCCAGCACATACGCCAAATATTTCAACGCTCCTCTTGTACTGTGCCATAAAAAACGCAACAAACCCAACGAGGTAGCCGAAATGACCGTCATAGGCGAAGTTGAAGGGAGAGATGTCATACTGATAGACGATATGGTAGATACGGCCGGCACCATAACAAAATCGGCCAATCTGATGATTGAGCGCGGAGCCCGCTCGGTAAGAGCCATTGCCAGCCATGCAGTCATGAGCGACCCCGCATCGGAACGGGTAGCAGCCTCGCAATTGTGCGAGATGATATTCACCGACAGTATTCCCTACAACAAACATTGCGACAAAGTGCATATTATTACCATCGCCGACTTGTTTGCCGACACGATACGCCGCGTAAACTGCAACGAATCTATCTCATCGCAATATCTGTTGTAATACACGGAGATTATATAAAACACATATAAAAGCTGTGACGGAAAAGCTATTTCCGTCACAGCTTTTTTTGTCATAGAAAAATCCATACTGCAACTACCCTGCCGACTAAGCAGCGGCCCTACCCCTCCCTGTACCGGCATCGGCGGCAACAAAAGCGTCCCTGTATCCCGTCCCTGCAAGGAGAGGAAGAAGTGGGGTAATCGGAGTGAATATTTTTTCAGAGTATTTTGTGCAATACAAGTTAATGACTATTTTTGTAGAGACAACCTCGTCGATACCACTATCTGCCGATAAAAAAGAGTAGTATGACGCGGTTATACAACATAACAACAACACATACAATACGAATGGAAGAAGAGAAAAAACAATCGGTAGAACTCCCCGAAAACGCGTTCAGGGAGTTGAAAGAGGGTGAAGAATACACCCCTGTCATGTCGCCTGACAAGAACTATCCCGAGGTAAACGCATGGTCGGTATCGTGGGGTATTGTCATGGCAGTCATATTCTCGGCTGCGGCCGCATTTTTAGGATTAAAAGTAGGTCAGGTTTTTGAAGCCGCCATCCCTATCGCCATCATCGCCGTAGGACTCTCAAACGGATTCAAACGCAAAAACTCACTGGGCGAGAATGTCATTATCCAGTCGATAGGCGCCTGCTCGGGCGTGATCGTGGCAGGAGCCATCTTTACCTTGCCCGCACTTTATATCCTCCAAGACCGCTATCCCGAAATAACGGTCAACTTCATGGAGGTATTCCTCAGCTCGCTGTTAGGCGGCATCCTCGGTATTCTGTTTCTGATACCATTCCGCAAATACTTTGTCAAGGATATGCACGGCAAATATCCTTTCCCCGAAGCCACGGCAACGACACAGGTGCTCGTATCGGGCGAAAAAGCCGGCGACCAAGTGAAACCGCTCGTTATAGCCGGTTTGATAGGCGGATTGTATGACTTCTGCCTCTCTACCTTCGGATGGTGGAGCGAGGTACTCACTACACGCATACTGCCCTTCGGCGAAACGATAGCCCAAAAAGCAAAAATGGTATTCACCGTCAATACAGGTGCCGCCGTTCTGGGTTTGGGCTACATCATCGGTTTGAAATATTGCTTGATTATCTGTGCCGGCTCACTGTTCGTATGGTTTGTCATAATACCTCTTTTAGGCATGACCAGCATCGACTCTACCTTCCTGAGCGCACTCACGCCCGAAGCTATTTTCAACAACTATGCCCGGTATATCGGTATCGGCGGTATTGCCATGGCCGGTATCATAGGTATCGTGAAGTCGTGGGGCATCATCAAAGGTGCCGTAGGACTGGCCTCAAAAGAGCTCACCAATAAAGGCGGCAGCGACAAGGCCAAAGTATTGCGCACACAACGCGATATAACGATGAAAAACATCTCGATAGGCGTAATCTTTGCACTTATCCTCACCTTCTTGTTTTTCTACATAGGCGTAATACACAACTTCACACAAGCCTTGGTAGCCTTCCTTGTGGTGGCCGTCATAGCATTCTTATTTACCACCGTCGCTGCCAATGCCATTGCCATTGTAGGCAGCAACCCCGTATCGGGCATGACACTGATGACTCTGATACTCGCCTCGGTAGCATTGGTTGCCATAGGATTAAAAGGCACCAGCGGTATAGTAGCGGCACTCATCATAGGTGGTGTCGTATGCACCGCCTTGTCGATGGCCGGAGGTTTTGTGACCGACCTGAAAATAGGCTATTGGTTAGGTAGCACACCGGCCAAACAGGAGACTTGGAAGTTCTTGGGTACTTTGGTATCGGCTGCCACCGTAGGCGGTGTGATACTGATACTGAACAAGACATACGGATTTACCGGCGAGAACGCGTTAGTAGCCCCGCAAGCCAATGCCATGGCTGCCGTAATAGAGCCGCTCATGATGGGCGAAGGAGCTCCGTGGCTACTCTACGGCGTAGGCGCCATACTTGCACTCTTGCTCAACATGCTGGGAGTTCCTGCCCTTGCCTTCTCACTGGGTATGTTCATACCGCTGCAACTGAATACCCCGCTCGTCATAGGCGGTCTCATTAGCTGGTTTGTAGGCAGTCGCTCGAAAGATGCCGAGCTCAACAAAGCGCGTCTCGACAAAGGTACGCTGCTGGCATCGGGATTTATTGCAGGAGGTGCTCTGATGGGTGTTGTAAGTGCCGCTATACGGTATGCCGGATTTGAATATAGCTGCGAGTGGAGCCAAGTTGTAAAACAATCTCTCGGGTTGGTAATGTACTTGGTTATCATAGCATACCTTACCCTATCGAGCATGAAAGCCAAGAAATAACAATATGCACAACAGGGCATCGGAAAAATTCGATGCCCTGTATATCTTTAATAAACGACTATGCATATAACAGAATATTTCTATAACTATGAATAACACGGAAAGAGAGAAAATAATCGACCTTGTAAAACGCGAGGTAGTACCTGCCATAGGTTGTACAGAACCTATCGCGGTGGCTCTGTGTGTAGCGCGTGCAACCGAAATTTTAGGCTGTACGCCCGAAAAGACAGAGGTTCTTCTAAGTGCCAACATTCTGAAAAATGCCATGGGCGTGGGTATTCCGGGAACAGGTATGATAGGCCTACCCATAGCTATTGCATTGGGTGCTCTGATAGGCAAGTCGGAATATATGCTCGAAGTCTTGCGCGACTCTACCCCCGAAGCCGTTGAAAGAGGGAAAAAGATGATAGAGCAACACTGCATAGACATCAAGCTCAAAGAGGGTATCACAGAGAAGCTCTACATAGAGGCCAATTGCAGCGCAGGCTCACATTGTGCAACAGCAATTATCGCAGGAAGCCATACGAACTTTGTATATACATCACACGACAACGAAGTCCTGTCGGACAACCGCACCGCTTCGGGAGAGGACGTCAGCGAGGAGGATACGGAACTCACCATGCGCAAGGTTTACGACTTCGCCACCACGGCTCCCATAGAAGAGATACGGTTTATTCTCGATGCGGCACGCCTCAACAAAGCGGCTGCCGAATTTGCCTTCAAAGGCGACTACGGCCACTCTTTGGGCAAAACGCTGAAAGGCAACCTCGAATGCTCGGTAATAGGCAACAACATCTTTACACACATACTCTCATACACATCGGCCGCATGCGATGCCCGCATGGCGGGAGCCATGATACCGGTCATGAGTAACTCGGGCAGCGGCAATCAAGGCATTGCAGCCACCATGCCTGTGGTAATCTTTGCCGAAGAAAACGGGAAAAGCGAGGAAGAACTGATACGGGCTCTTATGCTAAGCCACCTGACTACGATATACATCAAACAAAGTTTAGGCCGCTTATCGGCATTATGCGGTTGCGTAGTAGCTACAACCGGCTCGAGCTGCGGCATCACCTATCTGATGGGCGGCAACTACGACAACATCACTTATGCCGTAAAAAATATGATAGCCAATCTGACCGGCATGATATGCGACGGTGCCAAACCGAGCTGTGCCTTGAAGATTACAGGAAGCGTATCGACCTGCATACTTTCGGCATTGCTAGCCATAGAAGGCCGCTACGTCACCTCGCTGGAAGGTATTATAGAAGACGATGTAGACCGCTGCATACACAATCTTACGCGAATAGGCTCACAAGGCATGAACGAAACAGACCGTTGTGTGCTCGACATCATGACTCACAAGAAGTAGCAACAAAACTACGCACCGCACAATGTGCTGTGGGCTTCCGATACTCGCAATGCGGCAGGTAGCTGCATAAAACAAGGGGCTGTGATATATCACAGCCCCTTGTTTGTCTCCTATAATATATCAATATACGGCTACCTTCTTGTCGCCCAAGAGATATATGCCCTTCGGCAAAGCAATCTCCGTCGTACCCGATTTTACCTTTACAGCCTTCACCAAAACGCCGTTCGTAGTATATATCGGCAGAGTGCAAGCGGCATCGGCCTCAACAACAACGACACCGGCTTTTGTCCACACTTTCAGCCCGTCGTTTTGTATCTTCTGCACAGCATCCAATATATTCCAGTTGCTTATGACATCGTTCACTTCGGTCGATATCGATACCGATGCCATGCGATTACCGTCATATCCCTCCCAAGCGTATCCGTTCCAATATTTATATTGTACGTCTACAACATCTGTAAGGGTATAAGAGAAGGTTCCGTCACCGTTGTCTGTCATTGCGACAGCATCGTCGGTACTCCAACCTTGGAACGAACCTACGATAAAGCACTCGGTTGTGCCGGCAGGTACGGTCACCGTGAAATGAATATCACCCGCCTGCACTTCCGGCTCATAAACCATTGCCCAACGAACTACCACGTCGCTGGGTGTATAGGTGCGGTTGTTTACCGGAGTACCTTCGGCTGTGAGCTCCTCGTATGCCCAGCCGGGACCGCTACAATATTTATAGCCGTCGGCCTCGGTGGCATCACCCATCGTAATGGTATAATGCGTATCATCGATGCGCTCCATCTCTTGATGCAACCAACCGGTCATATCGCCAGCGATATAGCACGCTTTTGTGCCTTCGGGAACAGTCACCGTGTATACGAGCCCGTTACCGGGATTGGGATTATATATGGCAGCCCAATTTACCACAACATCCGATTCGCTGTATGTCCTGTTGCCCAACTCAGAACCATCGGCACCTTTCTCGACGTATGACCAATCAGGACCGCTGCTATATTTATAACCGTCGGCCTCGGTTGCCTCGGGCAAATCTATGGTATAGTGCAGCGCATCTACCTGTTGCATCTCCATAAATAACCACTCGGTCATATCGCCTGCAATATAGCAGGCTTGCGTACCGGCTGGTACAGTAACATTATAGGTAAGAGCCGACACACTCATTGCAACGGCACACCCCAAAGAAAGTAGTAATGTTTTTTTCATGTGCATAAAATTTTAAGATTATTATACTGCAAATATATTTTATATATACATATTATTGTACTATTATATCGTTTTTTAAGTTGTAAATTATGTGCAAACGTTTGCCATCCATATCTTTCATGGCGATTGGAAGCACACGCGGTAACCGGCCGACTCTGACCGAGACTTCTGTCAATTTGAGAAAATCTGTAATTTTGCAGCCGAAAAATAAAACAGTATATGAAAACAGATACACGAAACAGTACCACTTTTCTGCTTATCTCCTTGGGTATGGCATCGGCCATGGGGCCCTTTGTCACCGATTTTTACCTACCTGCACTACCCCAACTTACCACAGTTTTTTCTACCACTTCGTCGGCTATACAGATGAGCCTGACACTATGCCTGATAGGTCTTGCCATAGGACAGTTGTTTATAGGCCCTATCAGCGACAAATATGGGCGCAAGATGCCTCTAATCGTATCGATGGTTATATTCAGTCTGGCCACGTTGTGCTGCCTTCTGACAACCGACATCTACATATTTCTTGCCTGCCGTTTCTTGCAAGGATTGTCGGGCGCCGGAGGTATTGTCATCTCCAAATCGGTGGCTTCCGACCTGCATACCGGCAAAGAGCTGGTACACTTCTTTGCCGTACTCGGATGCGTGCAGGGTATTGCGCCCATCTGCGCCCCGTTTCTGGGAGGTTTGCTGCTGAGTATTTCCGATTGGCAAGGTATATTCTACACACTATTCGGCATAGGTATCGTTTTGTCTCTGATATTTATACCTTTCCACGAATCCCTCCCCGATGAGCGCAGGCAGAAAGGTAGCATATACAGCGGACTGAAACATTATAAGACATTCTTTACCCATAAGGAGTTTATGGTATA
>UQMR01000080.1 GCA_900542255.1 uncultured Porphyromonadaceae bacterium | reverse complement strand
ACTCAATTCTATCACTATATCTTTCCGCATTTCACTTTTTTGTAGTAACTTTGCATAGTAAACTCTATAAATTCGACAATATGAAAAAATCGTATGTTTTCTTGGCCGAAGGCTTCGAGGAGATAGAGACCATCTCCGTTGTAGATATATTGCGCCGTGCCGGTATGCCCGTAGAGACTGTTTCTGTGACATCCGAAAAAATAGTTACAGGAGCTCATGGCGTGCCGGTTGTAGCCGACAGTTGTATAAGTGATGAGGCTCTCTATGCCGATGCCGAGTGGCTGGTACTGCCCGGCGGAATGCCCGGTATGACCAACTTGGCGGCATGCACTACCTTGTGCAACGCCTTGAAAGCGCATGCCGAGGCTGGCAAGAATACGGCAGCGATATGCGCCTCGCCCTCGGTATTGGGAAAACTCGGGTTGCTCGCAGGTCGTAAGGCCACGTGTTATCCCGGTTTTGAGGCCAACCTTACGGGGGCATCGGTTACCGGTGAGCGTTGCACGATAGACGGTAATATAACGACGGCCAACGGCCCTTCGTCGGCCACTGCCTTTGCTCTCGCGCTTGTAGAGCAATCGATGGGCGAGAAAGTGGCGCAAGAGGTTGCCGCAGGCATGTTGCTGTAATAAAATCGTTGCTCCATGCGCATAGATATACTGACCGTCTTGCCCGAGCTGCTCGATGGGCCGCTCAACAACTCTATCCTCAAAAGGGCGCAGGACAAAGGCCTTGTGGAGATTGCCGTGCATAATCTGCGCGACTATACCCTCGATAAGCATCGCCGCGTCGACGATTACCCGTTTGGCGGCGAAGCCGGGATGGTGATGCAGATAGAGCCTGTCGATAGAGCTATCTCTCACTTGAAGTCGCAGCGAGACTATGATGAGGTGATATTTACCTCGCCCGACGGAGAGCTTTTTACCCAGCCGGTGGCCAACTCTCTCTCGCTGATACAAAACATGATTATCCTCTGCGGCCATTATAAGGGCGTGGATTACCGCATACGCGAGCATCTTGTCACGCGTGAAATATCGGTAGGCGATTACGTGCTGACGGGTGGCGAGCTTCCTGCCGCCATCATAGCCGATGCCGTGGTGCGACTATTGCCCGGTGCCATCGGTGATGAGCAGTCGGCATTGAGCGACTCGTTTCAAGACAACCTCCTGGCGCCTCCCGTCTATACCCGTCCTGCCGAATATAAGGGGTGGCGTGTGCCCGACATATTGCTCTCGGGGCATCAGCGGAAGATAGATGAGTGGAAGTATGAGCAGGCTTTGGAGCGTACCCGCCGCCTTCGTCCCGGGCTGCTCAATGAGGAGTAAGTACAACCGGCAGCGGTGACGATTGCCTTGTTTCTCAGGCAAGAACAAGGCCGGTGGTACAATAGCTGATACAAACGGGGGATGGCTCGGTTTGCTGCCGGGCCATCCCCCGTTTTATGGTTGTATATCTTATGCCGCCTTTCGCGCCATTCACCGTGGCAGGCCGTTACGGCAGCATCTTACCCTTTGATAATTAGAAGTTTTTTACTTAATTTTGTGCGACGCCTGTGGCCGAAACATGACAATATTTCATATTTTTGCTTTCGGTACGGATTTTGACGGTACGATTGTAGAATAATATAAAACAAAATATATATGTGCCTATTCAGAGGGCTTCTTTTGCCTATTATCTTTTTAGTTTTTCTATTCCCCTTGATTTTGTTTCTGATGCTGGGAAGGGGGCTTACAATGTGGCGTAACAGAGAAAAGACTCCGCGTAATCCGTCGGGCATCAGTGAGGAACAACCTACCTACAAAGATTATGCGGCCGAGGAGCCTATCGACCCTGCCAAGATAGAGTATATCGATTATGAGGAGGTGAAGAGCGACGATAAGTCGTGACGCCTTCGTACCGTCGTCGAGAGGCATCTTGCGTCGCGGCGGTATCTGTTACAGAGAGGGTGCTGTGCGTAACACTCATGGGCAGTGCGATGCATGGCACATCTGTTATATAATAGCGTTGTAGTATATCGCAAGGGTGGGGGCGTCTTGTTTGTACACCGGCCGCAGGGGGTGAAATCATGCTGTTCTCTGTTTTGCGGCTTCTGCGTATTTCTCGGGGGTTGTATATATACGATGGTGCGTTTTTCTGACACGCCCCTCTTCTTCTGTTTAGTGTTTTGCCCCCCAAAAAAGTATATGAGCCTGCATGTAACGCTTTTCGTGTTGTTTCGGGTGATTATAAAATAGAACAAACGCCTTACAATATTTTGTAAGGCGTTTATGGAATTTATAGAGAGTCTTTTTTGTGGAGTATAGCGGACTCGAACCGCTCACCTCAACACTGCCAGTGTTGCGCTCTAGCCAGATGAGCTAATACCCCATAGCTTTTTTGGTGCTGCAAAGGTAATTGCTTTTTGCCATTTGTGCAACAAAATATGCGATTTTTTTATTGTTATTTTATGGGTGCTGTTGTGTAGCTCTTCCTGGTTTTTATGCAATATGCTGATGGCGAGTTGTTTATCTGTCTTCCCGAGCTGCCGTTTTGTCTCTTGAAAGTGCAGCCGATAATATCTGGCCGCACTTTATTTCGTACAAGAGAGGTGTTGCGCAGCGTGAAATGCGAGAATCGCTATCGCGCCGTATTGCACGGCAGGTTATCTGTGAGGATAGCGGTGCGATGCGATTTTACTCTTGTACGAAAGGTTTCAGCCCTTTCACGGCCTCGGCAGCGGTAATACGTTTTCCGCCGTTGTCCAGGTCGATAAGCACATACCGGTCGTTACCCATGCCGAGCTCTTTCATGTATGAGAGCTGGCGCAGTCCGTGTCGCGTTTCTATGCGTTCTACCAGGTCATGATGTTCGGCCTCGGTCATGGCATATACGAGGTCTATGCACGCCTGGTCTATGGCAAGAATATCGGTCGACGAGAGTATGCCCACGTTAGGAGTTACTACGGGTGCGGCATGTATGCCTTCGCAATCGCACGAAACAGACATGTTGCGCATGACGTTGATATACGTTACATGTTTGCCGAAATAGTCTATCACCGATTTTGTCGATTCCGTCATGCGTTCCATAAACTCCTCTTTGGCAATATCCCATTGGTTGTCTTGTCCCGGGGTGGTATGTATCCATGCCTTGCCTATGCGCCCGTCGGCACAGCCGATGCCTATGTTTTTGTTGCTGCCGCCAAATCCGCCCTGTGTGTGCCCTTTGAAGTGGGTGAGCGTCAGCAGCGAGTTGTAACGGGTCAAGTGGCTGCCTACCGACATCTTGTCGAACCATTTTCCTCCCTTTACGGGCAGTGTGAGGGTATCTTCTTCGTCGATGATATCGACAGGGCAAAAAGTCCAGCCGTTTATTTGCAGGGTCTGTCGGTGTTGTTCGGTAGTGTAGCGGTCGCCCTTGTAGTAGGTGTTGGTCTCTATGATGTGGGCATCGGGCAACTCATTTTCAATCAGCTCTTTTACCCATTCCCGCGGGATGATGTTAGGCCCGTTGGGTTCGCCCGTGTGCAGTTTCACGCCTACGCTCCCGGTCATGTCGGCGCACACCTGTTCGTAGGCTTTGATAAGACCTTCGGCGCTGAGGTCGCGAGTGAAGTAGACTATCGACTCATTGCCTGTACGGCTTTCGTAGGTCACATATTGGTTGCCGTCTGGTGAGAGGGCTTTTTCCTCCGGTTGAGTCTGTTGTGGTAGGGTTTGTGCCAAGGCTACGGCTCCGGCGGCCAAGGCTACGGCCATTACGGCATTTATTACACGTTTCATTGTCAATAGATTATAGCGTTCTTTTATTACAAAGATAGGGCTATATACTCTTTCCCCGCATAATCTTATAACAGAAAAATATACCCCAATTACATGATTCTTGTCGGGAGTGTGTGTCGTTCCCGTATCGAGGTGAAGTCTTGGAAAAAAGGCAACACAGCCTCTCCCATTGTTTGCTTCTTCCTTTTTATTGAATTAACTTTGTAGCCGTTCTTGCAACAACAGGGAAATTGCCAAAATATAGGGCTTATGTTTATTTATAATACGACTTTCCATATCGATAGAGAGTGCTACAATGATTTCGTCGCGTGGTTGCGCGACGTGTATATTCCCGTAACCGTGCGTCATGGAGCATTGAGCGAGCCACGGCTTGCCCGTATCATCGTGGATGAGAAAGAGAAGGGTGAGAATGTTGCATTGCAATTTTTCGTTGCCCGTCTCGAAGATTTGTCGCGTTGGTACTCGGCACACGGCGACGCGTTGAGCCAGGAGCTGCGCGATAAGTTCGGCCGGCGTGTCGTAGGTTTCTCTACCATCATGGAGCATATCGAAGTATAATCTCGTATTTCATGACCGAACGTATATCTGTTCCTCAGCGTACAAATGCCGAGCGCATCATTATCGGCATAGACCCGGGTACTCACATCATGGGATACGGCGTGTTGCGCGTCTATGCCGGCACACCCTCGCTGGTGGCAATGGGAGTGATAGAACTGAATCGTTTCGATAGTCACTACCTGCGGCTGCGCCGCATATATGAGCGAGTGTCGGGGCTTATCGCGCAATATTTGCCCGACGAGATGGCGATAGAGGCTCCCTTCTTCGGAAAGAATGTGCAGTCGATGCTCAAATTGGGCAGGGCGCAAGGGGTCGCTATGGCGGCCGCACTCTCGCGGGATATCCCTATATGCGAGTATGCCCCCTTGAAGATAAAAATGACCATTACGGGCAACGGGCAGGCCTCGAAAGAGCAAGTGGCCGAGATGCTGCGCCGCATCTTGCACATACCGCAAGAGAATATGTTGCCGCAACTGGATGCTACCGACGGCCTGGCGGCCGCGTTGTGCCACTATTACGAGACCTCGCGTCCCGTTACGGCTCATAAGGGCAGCAATAACTGGAAAGACTTTATAGCCAAGAATCCCGATAAAATAGTACGACGGGCCACGCCCCGTCACGATACCTTAACTGACGAAAAAGAAGAATGACCATAAAAGAGCAACTCAACGATATATTGAGCCGCCGTGTGCTGATACTGGATGGCGCTATGGGTACGATGATACAGCGCCGTGCCCTTGAAGAGAAAGATTTTCGAGGCAATCGTTTTGCCGACAGTAAAAGAGAGTTGCGAGGTTGTAACGATGTGCTGAGCCTTACCGCCCCGCAAGTGATAGCCGAGATTCACGAAGCATATTTGGCAGCCGGTGCCGATATGATAGAGACAAACACGTTCAATGCCAATGCCATATCGTTGGCAGAGTATGGGCTGGAAAGTCATGTCGGAGAGATAAACCGTGCGGCAGCCCAGATAGCGCGTCGTGCAGCCGACAACTATTCGGCCCCCGGGCAACCCCGTTTTGTGGCAGGGTCGGTAGGACCTACCGGAAAGACCTGTTCCATGTCGCCCCGTGTCGATGACCCGGCATTCCGCGACCTCGACTTCGATACGCTTGTCGCGGCCTATACCGAGCAGATGAGCTCGCTCATAGAGGGTGGGGTAGATGTGTTGCTCTTGGAGACTGTTTTTGATACGCTCAATGCCAAAGCCGCCCTTTATGCGGCCGAGGAGGCTATGGCGCAGTGTTGCCGCCGTGTGCCAGTCATGTTGTCGGTTACACTCACCGAAAGCGGCCGTCTCCTCTCGGGACAGACGCTCGATGCCTTTATGGCCTCGGTAAGCCATGCCGACTTGTTCTCGATAGGGCTCAACTGTTCGTTCGGCGCGCACGAGATGCTCTCTCATTTGCGCGAGCTCTCGCGTATGGCGCCGTGTTATGTGAGTGCCTATCCCAATGCCGGTCTTCCCAACCGGCAGGGCGGATACGACGAGACGGCTGCCGAGATGGTGGCCGCCATGCAATCCTACTTCGACGAGCGCCTGGTCAATATCGTGGGCGGTTGTTGCGGCACGACGCCCGAGCACATAACTCTCCTGCGGCAGGCTGCCGGCCGGGCAATGCCGCGCATCCCGGCGAAACCGTCGCGCCACCTGCGACTGGCCGGCCTCGAAACGTTGGAGGTGACGCCCGACAGCAACTTCATCAATATCGGCGAGCGATGCAATGTGGCAGGTTCGCGCAAGTTCCTGCGTCTGATTCGGGAGAAAAATTATGCCGAGGCGCTATCTGTTGCGCGGCAGCAGGTAGAGGCCGGTGCACAGGTGTTGGACATCAACATGGACGATGCCATGCTCGATGCCCGCTCCGAGATGGAAACTTTTCTCAGGCTCATAGCCTCAGAGCCCGATATATGCCGTATCCCCGTCATGATAGACTCGTCGAAGTGGGAGGTGATAACCGCCGGCCTGAAAGCCATTCAGGGCAAGCCCGTGGTAAACTCTATCAGCCTCAAAGAGGGCGAGGAGATTTTCCTCTCCCATGCCCGCGAAATAAAGCGGTTGGGTGCGGCCGTCGTGGTGATGGCTTTCGATGAGCAAGGGCAGGCCGACACGTATGAGCGCCGCATAGAGGTATGCGGCCGGGCCTACCGACTGCTCACGCAAGAGGCGGGTATATCGCCCGAAGATATTATCTTCGACCCCAATATACTGGCCATCGCCACCGGTATAGAGACGCACCGCAACTATGCCGTAGATTTTATACGGGCTGCGCAGTGGATACGTCGTAATCTGCCCGGAGCGCATGTGAGCGGCGGTATCAGCAACCTGTCGTTTGCCCTCAGGGGCAACAACTACATCCGCGAAGCCATGCACGCCGTTATGCTCTATCATGCCATTGCGGCCGGTATGGATATGGGTATTGTCAATCCGGCCTCGACGGTCGTCTACAATGATATTCCGGCCGACCTGCTTGTCGTGATAGAAGATGTGGTACTGAATCGCCGCCCCGATGCGACCGAACGCCTGATAGAGGCGGCAGCCCGGCTCAAAGATATGGCCGCCGGTAGTGCAGCCGAGCCGCAGCAGCCGCAACTGATAGCCGACCCGGCCGCCCGTCTGGCCGATGCTGTTGTGAGGGGGCGCGATGAGCATCTCGACGCTACTTTACAGGAACTGCTCTCGCAGCATCGCGCCATAGAGATTATCGACGGGCCCCTGATGCAGGCGATGAACCGTGTGGGGGCGCTCTTCGGCGAAGGAAAGATGTTCCTGCCGCAAGTCGTGAAATCGGCCCGCACGATGAAACAGGCCGTGGCCTTCTTGCAACCCTATATCGAGCAGGAAAACATATCGTCGGGCAGGGTGTCGAAGGGGAAATTCCTTCTCGCGACCGTCAAGGGCGATGTACACGATATAGGCAAGAACATCGCCGCCGTGGTGCTGGCTTGCAACAACTACGAGGTGATAGACTTGGGCGTGATGGTTCCTGCCGATGTCATCGTGCGTCGGGCGTGTGAAGAGAAGGTCGATTTTGTAGGGTTGAGCGGGCTGATAACCCCTTCGCTCGACGAAATGTGCCATGTCGCTGCCGAGATGGAACGCGCCGGGTTGGATATGCCGCTTTTCATAGGAGGCGCCACCACGTCAGAATTGCACACCGCCACGCGCATAGCGCCATGCTACTCGGGTCTTGTCATACATACCCGCGACGCTTCGCAGAATCCGCTCATTGCAGCCCGTTTGGCCGATGCCGCCGGGCGGAAGATATTCAGCGACGAGTTGCAGAGCCGCCGGCAGGCGTTGTGCCGGGAGGCTGCCGCTCCGGCCTTACTCTCTTGGACCGAGGCCGATAACGCCCGTTTCGTGGCCGACTGGGCTGCATACCATCCTGTGACACCCCGGCATACGGGTGCGGCATCGTATGATGCGATAACGGTGGGAGAGGCTCGGCCGTATATAAACTGGAAGAGCTTTATGGCTGTGTGGAAGATAGATGCCTCGCTGGCCGAGGTAGCCCATATAGCCCCCGACAATACCTCTCGCGAGGCTTGGGTAGCCTCATTGCCGACAGAAAGGCGCGACAAGGGAATAGAGGCCATCCGTCTCTATGACGATGCCTGCGAGATGCTCGACCTTTTGCAGCGCGAGGCAAACCACAGCATAGCCATCCGTTACGGCTTATACCGTGCCAACAGTGCGGGCAACCAGATAAACATCGTGCCAGAGGATGGTGCCGTCGTGACGATGCCCTGCCTCAGACAACAAGAGCGCAAGCCTCGCCCCGACGCGGCATATTACGCCCTGAGCGACTTTGTGATGCCCGCAGAGAGTTGCCGCACCGATTATATAGGCGTTTTTGCCGTAACTGCCGGTCGTGCCATTGAGCAGCGGGCCGTCGCTCTGCGAGAGCAGGGCGACAACTACCAATCCCTGTTGCTGCAAGCTCTTGCCGACCGCCTGGCCGAGGCGGCTGCCGAGTTGTTCCATTATAGGGTAAGAACGCAACTCTGGGGATATGCTCCCGACGAAGCGCCGCTCTCCCTGTCACAGCCTCTCGCCGGTAGGGGAATACGTCCGGCTGTGGGCTACCCCTCGTTGCCCGACCAGTCGCTCATTTTCGATATAGACCGCCTCATAGACCTCTCCAAGGCCGGTATCGCACTCACCGAAAACGGAGCTATGCAACCCTCGGCGTCGGTGGCGGGGTTGATGATTGCCCATCCCGACTCTCGCTATTTTGCCGTCAACCGCATCGGTGAGGAGCAGAAAGAGGCCTATTGCCGGCAGCGAGGTTTTTCGCAAGCCGAAGCCTCGAAATGGTTGTCGGTGGAATGAATCTGTCGGGGATGGGTGGGCGGCAGCGTAACCTGTCACTAAAATTCAGATTGAAAAATCGGCGGTGAAAAAAGGGGGGAGGATGCCAGACTCTCCGATTCCGGTTTTAATAGTGTAATATCATACCCGGCGGCTTATCCGTCTCTTATGGAGCGAATAAGCCGCTTCTGCTATGATAATGCCATCGAAACGCCTTGCTTCTGTTGCCGGCCTGAGGGCTGATGTGCCGGGCTGGGACGTAGAGAATATCGGCTGGGATTGTATGTAGCAGGGTAGTGACGCCATTTATAGAACAGCATAAAAGGAGATAAATGATGAAGTAATAAGAAGATATATATTGTGCAACGGAATATTGTCGGCAAAATAACTCCCCCTCTTATTGCAGAATAAACGAAAATATATATCTTTGCAGTGTATTACCAAACTAATACACCGATACAGATATGCGAACAGATGCAATGAAAAGCTTTTTCTCTTGCGCTCTGAATCATGGCAGCATCGAAAAAGTAGACAGAATGGTGTTGTACGAAAACAGGTGCGACCGAGCGCCGTCTGTATTGTGACATGAATAGCTTATGATAAGAAAAAGATATACATAAAGTATTGTTATTTATAATGTTATGCAGTCTGTGATATGTTTCGTGTTTCTTTCTGTCAGTTCGCTCTTTTTCTTTCTCTTTGGATAAGATAGGAGTCGGCTCGGCATAGCTTGCACTTGAAAACTTCGTTTTCGTTTGGCTCTGCGCTCGCCTTTCACTATCTTTGGATAAGATAGGAGTCGGCTCGGCATAGCTTGCACTTGAAAACTTCGTTT
>UQMR01000079.1 GCA_900542255.1 uncultured Porphyromonadaceae bacterium | reverse complement strand
TCACAGCCTCGTTGTCGCGATGAGCTTTCAGGTCGACAAGTCGTGCTACCTGCGACTCGCGTACTGCGGTGTTGTCTATTTCGAGGATATCGATGGGGTCTTCCTTGGCGAGGCGGTATTTGTTTACGCCTATGATGGTCTGTTTGCCCGAGTCGATGCGAGCCTGTGTACGGGCGGCTGCTTCCTCGATGCGGAGCTTGGGTATGCCTGTCTCAATGGCTTTGGCCATACCGCCGAGCTTCTCAATCTCTTGTATGTGCTCCCATGCTTTGTGTGCAATCTCGTTGGTGAGCCATTCTACGTAGTAAGAGCCTGCCCACGGGTCGATTTCTTTGGTGATGTAGGTCTCTTCCTGTATGTAGATTTGCGTGTTGCGGGCGATACGGGCCGAGAAGTCTGTCGGCAGAGCGATAGCCTCGTCGAGGGCGTTGGTGTGCAGCGATTGCGTGTGGCCGAGGGCGGCACCCATAGCCTCGATGCAAGTACGTCCTACGTTGTTGAAGGGGTCTTGCTCGGTGAGCGACCATCCCGATGTCTGACAGTGTGTGCGCAGGGCGAGCGATTTGGGATTCTTGGGATTGAATTGTTTTACAATCTTGGCCCACAGCATACGTGCGGCGCGCATCTTGGCAACTTCCATGAAGAAGTTCATGCCGATTGCCCAGAAGAACGAGAGACGCGGTGCAAACGAGTCGATGTCCAATCCGGCATTTACACCGGCGCGGAGGTATTCGAGACCGTCGGCCAGGGTGTAGGCCAGCTCGATGTCGGCTGTGGCGCCGGCTTCTTGCATGTGGTAGCCCGAGATGGAGATGGAGTTGAACTTGGGCATGTTCTTCGAGGTGTACTCAAAGATGTCGGCGATGATACGCATCGAGAACTCGGGCGGATAGATATAGGTGTTGCGCACCATAAACTCTTTCAGGATGTCGTTTTGTATCGTACCGGCCATCTCTTCGAGTTTGGCTCCTTGTTCGAGTCCGGCATTGATGTAGAATGCCATAACGGGCAGGACGGCGCCGTTCATGGTCATCGAAACCGACATTTTGTTCAGGGGGATACCGTCGAAGAGTACCTTCATGTCTTCAATCGAGCAAATCGATACACCGGCTTTACCTACGTCGCCTACTACACGGGGATGGTCGGCGTCGTAACCGCGGTGTGTGGCAAGGTCGAATGCTACCGAAAGGCCTTTTTGTCCCGAGGCAAGGTTGCGGCGGTAGAAAGCATTGGACTCTTCGGCCGTAGAGAAACCTGCGTACTGGCGGATAGTCCACGGGCGTATGGCGTACATGGCGCTGTACGGGCCGCGCAAGAAGGGCGGTAGGCCGGCAACGTAGTGGAGGTGCTCTATGCCTTCGATGTCGGCGCGGGTATATGTGGGCTTAACGGGGATAAGTTCGGGGGTTATCCATTTCTCGTCTTCGTTGCAAGGAATAGAGCCGCAAGCCTGCTGGCCGAAAGCATCGGCCTTGATATCTATATTCTTAAAATTGGGTCTCATTTTCTTACTTGTGTTTTAATTCGTTAGATAGATAATTTGGCGTTGAAGCTTTTGAGCGTGTCCAGTACGTTGCTGCGTACGTGGATAAACTCTGTGATGCCGATGGCGTTGAGCTCTTCGGTACATGCCGGAGCTCCGGCTACAACGAAGAGAGCGCGGCCGTTGAGGTACTTGAATGCTTCGGGTGCGAGCGTAGCGTATTCGTCGTCGCTCGAACAGAGTACCACGATGTCGGCTTTGGCTTCGAGTGCAGCATCTATGCCTGCTTCTACGGTGTCGAAACCGAGGTTGTCTATGATTTTGTATCCTGCGCAGCCAAAGAAGTTGGTGGCAAATTGCGAGCGGGCGAGGCGCATGGCGAGATTGCCTATGGTGAGCATGAATACGACGGGTTGGTGTGATGCCTTTTCTGTGGCCAGGCGCAATGCCTCAAATTCGCTCGATGCGCGTTTGAAGTCGAGGGTGGGCAGTGTGGGTGCGCTGCAATTGCCTTGGCAACCGCAGTGGTGTGCCTCTTCTTTGCAGGTGGCCTTGTCGAGGGCTTTGTCGTTGAGGTTGGGGTATTGGTTGCTGCCGAGGAGTATCTCTTTGCGACGGGCAACGTTGGTGTGGCGTTCGGCCGACACGGCGTTGACTTGCTCTTGTACATATCCGGCTTGCAATGCAGCGTGGAAACCGCCCCGCTCCTCGATGTCGAGGAATATCTTCCATGCTTGCTCGGCGATGGATACGGTGAGGTTTTCGATATAGTATGAGCCTGCTCCGGGGTCGGTGATTTTGTCTAAGTGCGACTCCTCTTTGAGCAACAGTTGCTGGTTGCGGGCGATACGCTCCGAGAAATCGTCGGGGGTTGCATATACTTTGTCAAACGGCAGTGTCGTGATGGAGTCTACGCCGCCGAGAGCTGCGCTCATCGTTTCGGTCTGTGTGCGCAACAGGTTGACGTACGAGTCGTAGAGTGTTTGGTTGAACTCGGAAGTGGTGGCGTGGGCCATCATCTTGCAAGAGTTTGTGTCGGCGGGGTTGTATTGTTTTACGATTTGGGCCCACAACATACGGGCTGCGCGGAACTTGGCTATCTCCATGAAGTAGTTGGACGAAATGCCGAAGTTGAATTTGATGCGCGAAGCTGCCTCGTCGGGGGTGTATCCGGCGTCGGTGAGCATGGCCATCCATTCGTTACCCCATGCAAGGGCGTAACCGAGCTCTTGTGTGATGTGGCCGCCGGCATTGTTTATGAGCAGTGCGTCTACGGCGAAGATGCGGTAGTTTTTCAGCTGGGCTGCGGCTTGCATCACTTCGCGTGCGCGCTCGGCCATGTCGGTAACGTCTTTACCTTTTTTGAGGATGCGTTTGTAGGGGTCGAAGTTGATAGAACCGCGCAGTTGGGCAAGGTCGTAGCCTTTCTGGGTGTAATATTCCGTGAGGAGTGTTGCGAGGTTTGCTGCGTTGCGTATGCAAGTGAGGAAGTTGATTTCTATGCAGTCGGCATGGATGCCGTCGAGCAGAGCCTTTATGCCTTCCGGCGTAATTTGCTCGCTTTGCAGATGGAAACCTAATGCGTCGACACCTTTGTCGAGGATGTCGAGTGCTTTGGCATTGGCCTCTTTCACGTCGGTAACGTCTATATCTTGACGGGTGAGCCACTCGTTATTGGTACGAGTTCCGCGCACGAAAGGATACTCTCCCGGGAGCGAGTTTAGCGTTTTCAGGTTCTCGATGTCTTCTTCACGGTACATCGGTTGTACGTTGAAGCCTTCTGACGTCCTCCATACGAGTTTCTTGTCGAAGTCGGCTCCTTTCAAGTCTGCTATCGCTTTCTCTTTCCACTCCTGTGTGGAGACGGGAGGAAATTGATCGAACAGTTTTTCTTTGCTTACTGCCATAGTGTTATAATTGATTAAGTGTACTATAAGTGTTTTTCGTTGTCATTGTTGCGGTTACAACCGTTGGGCGGGAGTCTTTTGCGCGACATCGCCGTTACAGGTTGTAAATCGGCTGTAAATGTAGTGTTTATTATTGATAAAACCTACTGTAAGGGGCTTGTTTTTTTATCTTGACGGTTTCGAACTTACTATTTTTCTCTTTTTTGCCCGACAACGCTCTCGGCATCCCATTTGTCATTGCCTGTAAGTACTTGTTTTACGGTATATTTCCCGGGGTCGGTAATGATTTTCGCCCACTTGGCGCGCATGCCTTTCGCACCTTCTCCGGTCGACCCGTATTCGCCCATGAAGGGTGTGTCGAGGTCGTTTTTATTGTGCCATACGCGCCATCCGTCGGGGTGGATGTGGCTTGCCATCTCGCAGTTGATATAGACGGCGCTGCCATATTCGCGCCACGGGCGGCCTAAATATACCTTCTCGACGCCTTCGCCGGCTGTCAGTTTGCAATGGTTGAATACAAATCCGTAAGGTGTTCCCTGCCGTGTGGCGGGAGCTGCTATGTATCCTTTCCCGATGCTGTGTATGGTGCAGTCGTCGAAATAGGCCGTAGCCCAGCCGAAAATGAAATCGACCGTGCCTTCTATGTGGCACTCTTTGTAGTACTGGCGGATGTCCCGGTCTTTCCCGTATGGGTAAAGGGTGTCTTGGAATCCGCGGAAGGTGCAGCGGTAGAATATGGCGCGGTCGCTGTCTATGAGGGCGGCTACGGCTTGCCCCACGGCGCCGGCGGTGTTGGCAAAGGTGATATTCTCGGCGTAGAAGTCATCGCCATAGATATAGCAGGTGGCCGAGCCCGATGTACCCATAGGCTCGCCCAGCGCATTTTTCTTTTGGGCATAATCGTCGCCGCTGATTGTCACGCTGTCTTGTCCTATAAGAGATACGTATTGTTTCGACGGCGGTATAATCAGTTTTTCTCGGTATGTGCCTTTGCGTATGAGGATGCGCGTCTCGCGGCCTTTGCTGTAATCGGGTACGAGTGCAATGGCTTCCTGTATGGTAAAGACATCGCCGCTGCCGTCTTGTGCTACAACGATGTCGTAGTGTCGCATATAGGGCTTCAAGGCGGGTACGGCGTTGGCCAGTTCCCGTACGGCTATGGCTGCAACAGCCTTGGCACCTTGTATGTTGAGGTGTGTGTCGTCTTTTTTCCCTTCGGGACAGCAGGCGAGCTGGCCGGGTTCTACCCACATGAAGTAACGACGCGATTTCTCATCGCCCAGCGATGCCACCCACTCGTGCGTGAGGGCGTTCATGTCTATAAAGGGTACGCCCATTTCTTGTGCTACGCGCCGTGGAGCTTCGCGGTACTCGCCGTGGGTGTCGGTCAGTATGCCGTCGACGAAGTTGCGGCGTACGATAGAGTTGAACAGTACGGGGATGCCTCCTTTTTCGCGTGTCTCGTTGACGAACTTGCGCAGGTTGTCGTCGAATGTCGAGCCGGGGTCGGTGTGGCGTTTTTCGTCGCTTTTCTCGTCGTTGTGCCCGAATTGTATGAATACGTAATCGCCTTTCTTTATACGGTTGCGTACGGTTTCCCAGCGTCCTTCGTCAATGAAACTTTTGGTGCTTCTGCCGTTCTGTGCATGGTTTTCTATAACCACCTCTTCCGAGAAGAAACCGGGCAGTACGAAGCCCCATCCGCGTTCGGGGTTTCCACCGTCGAGTTTTTTGTTGGCCATGGTAGAGTCGCCTATCATGAAGATTGTAAACTCGCGTTCGTTACGGCCGCTCAATAACAGCAGGAGTGCGACAAAGAGCAGCGGGAGGGTAAATTTTTTCATGGTTGTCTGTTGTCTGGTTGGATTGATGATGCGAATTTACAATATTTTGTTGAGACGAGTAGAATGGGGCCGAAAAAATTGAGACAGCACAGCGTGCTCATCCCCTCTCCGGGGGGATGAGGCGCGTGTTGTTTTTGCGGTATTGTCGTGCTGTCGGGCAGAGCGAATAGCGCCTCGCAGAGGTGTGTATAATCTGTTTAATCTTGTAGAGAATTTGTTTTTGTCAATATAATGGATAATAAAAGCACTATTCTAAATTGCAAGGCACAGCGATAATTGCTAATATTGCACTCTGTAAAGAAACCCGCAGTGGGTTGCTTGATAATGCCATAAACACATCATGTATCGTAGTAAAATTAATTTATTCTCTCCCATTGGTATTTTGCTGGCTTGCACTCTTGCCGGATGTGAAGTACAAGAAGAAAAGAGTGGCGAATTTGACGCATATTACAAAGATGTGCCGTTCGAGACCATACCGGTGGAACGTCCCGTGTTTAATGATTATACCGTGTCGGTAACCGACTTTGGAGCCGTAGGCGATGGTATTGCCGATGATACCGAAGCAATAAATGCCGCCATTACCGCCGTGTCGGACAAAGGCGGCGGCAGGGTGGTTATACCTGCCGGAATATGGTATGTGGGCCCGATAGAACTCAAAAGCAATGTAGAGTTGCATGCCCGTCGCAATGCGTTGGTCATCTTCAACGATGACCCCGAAGCCTATCCTATCATAGAGACTTCGTTCGAGGGGTTGAATACACGCCGTTGCACATCGCCTATCTGGGCACGCAATGCCGAGAATATAGCCTTGACGGGTGAGGGCGTTTATGACGGAGCCGGCGACAGCTGGCGCTTTGTGCGTCGCGAGAAGGTGACCGGCCCGCAGTGGGAAGAATTGCTGTCGCGTCCCGGATGCTATGTGGATGGCAACCTTTGGTATCCGAGCAAAGAGTCGTATGAAGGACACCGCATTTGCGATGCCTTCAACAATCCGCAAGGCTTGCAGAGCGACGAGGAGTGGGAGGCGATACGCCATTGGCTGCGTCCTGTGATGCTGAGTTTCGTAGAATGCCGCAATGTTGTGATAGAGGATGTCACGTTGCGTAATTCTCCGGCGTGGATGTTGCACCCTTTGATGTGCGAAAACGTGATTATAAAGAATGTGAAGATATTCAACCCGTGGTATTCGCAAAACGGCGATGCCCTCGATGTGGAGTCGTGCAACCGCGTGCTTGTGGCCGATTGCCTCTTCGATGCCGGCGATGACGGTATCTGCATCAAGTCGGGTAAAGATGCCGATGGCCGCGAGCGTGCCATGCCTTGCAGTCATGTGGTCGTACGCAACACCCAAGTGCTGCACGGGCATGGAGGTTTTGTCGTAGGTAGCGAAATGTCGGGCGGAGTGAATCATATTTACGTAGAAAATTGTACCTTTACGGGCACCGATGTCGGCTTGCGCTTCAAGAGCACTCGCGGGCGCGGAGGTGTGGTAGAGGATATCTATATCGAGAATATAAATATGTGCGACATACCCACCGATGCACTGACGTTTAATCTCTATTACAGCGGCAAGTCGGCGACGGAAGACGACGGAAGCGGTATAAAAGGCGTCGTAGAGAAGCCTGTGACCGAAGAGACGCCTGAGTTTAGGAACATATATATCAAAAACATAAAATGCCGCAATGCAAATAGGGCGATGTATTTCCACGGATTGCCCGAGATGCCATTGAATAACATTGTCATAGAGGATGTTGACATTACGGCAAGCCAGAGCGGGCGGTTCGCTTACAGCGACAGCATCACCATGCGTCGCGTGCGCATCAAAGACGCATCTGCCGGGTTTACATTCAGTAATTGCAACGCGGTAGATACCGTTGGAATAGAATACATAAAATAAAAACTATCATATAAACTAAAATCATAATACAATGAAACCATTAAACAAAGAGACGGCATCTAAGACCGTGCGCCCCGAGCGTATTATTCAATTTGGCGAAGGTAATTTCCTGCGTGCTTTCGTAGATTGGATTATTTTTAACATGGACGAAAAGACCGACTTCAACAGCAGTGTTGTAGTCGTTCAACCGATAGACCGTGGCATGGTAGATATGCTCAACGCACAAGATTGCCTCTATCACGTCAATCTTCAAGGTATAGACAAGGGCGAGTCGGTAAACAGCCTTACTAAAATAGACGTTATAAGCCGCGCGTTGAATCCCTACACCCAGAACGCCGAGTTTATGGCACTTGCAGACCAACCCGAGATGCGTTTCGTTATCTCCAATACGACCGAGGCCGGCATTACGTTCGACCCCTCTTGCAAGCTCGACGATGCACCCGCTTCGTCATATCCCGGCAAGTTGACACAGTTGCTCTACCGTCGCTACAAAACTTTCAATGGCGACATGAGCAAGGGTCTTATCATCTTCCCCTGTGAGCTTATCTTCCTGAACGGTCACAAGCTGAAAGAGACAATTTATCAATACATAGAGCTGTGGAACCTCGGTAACGACTTCAAAGAGTGGTTCGAGAAGGCTTGCGGCGTATATGCAACGTTGGTAGACCGCATCGTACCGGGATTCCCCCGCAAAGATATCGATGCAATCAAAGAGAAATTGCAATACGACGACAACCTGGTAGTACAAGCAGAGATATTCCACCTCTGGGTAATTGAGGCTCCGCAAGAGGTAGCCAAAGAATTCCCTGCCGACAAAGCCGGTTTGAATGTATTGTTCGTACCTTCGGAAGAGCCCTATCACGAGCGTAAGGTGACGCTGCTCAACGGCCCGCACACCGTATTGTCGCCCGTGGCATATCTCTCGGGTATCAATATCGTACGCGACGCTTGCCAGCACCCCGTTGTAGGACGCTATATCCATCGTGTGATGTTCGACGAGCTGTTGGAGACTCTCAACCTCCCGAAAGAGGAGCTCGTGAAGTTTGCCAACGATGTGCTCGACCGCTTCAACAACCCGTTCGTCGACCATCAGGTAACCTCTATCATGCTCAACTCTTTCCCCAAATATCAGACCCGCGACCTCCCCGGCTTGAAGGTTTACCTGCAACGCAAAGGCGAGCTGCCCAAAGGCTTGGTTCTCGGTCTGGCCGCCATCATTACCTATTACAAAGGCGGTGTGCGCGAAGACGGAGCCGAAATCGTTCCCAACGACTCGCAAGAGATTATGGACCTGCTCAAAGAGTTGTGGGCTACCGGCGATACCCGCAAGGTGGCAGAGGGCGTGTTGGCCGCAGAGTTTATCTGGGGTGAGAACCTCAACAACATACCCGGGCTTGCCGACGCTGTGAAAGGTTACCTCGACTCGATACAGGAGAAAGGCATGCTCGAAACAGTAAAAGCTATTTTGGACTAATACAGCCCGTTACAACAACATGAATACGTATATAAAGATAAATCCTGCCGATAACGTAGTAGTGGCTATCGACCCGCTTAAAGCGGGCGATACCATTACCGTCGACGGCGAAGATATAACCCTGCGCAGCGATGTGCCCGCCGGTCACAAGGTAGCGCTCAAAGAGTTTGCCGAGGGCGACAATATCATCAAGTATGGTTGTCCCATAGGCCACGCACGCATGGCGATAGCCAAGGGCGACTGGGTGAACGAAAAGAACATAAAGACCAATCTCGAAGGTCTGCTCGATTATACCTACAATCCCGTAGATACTACGCTCGACATACCTCACAGAGAGCTCACCTTCGACGGTTATCGTCGCAAAAACGGCGATGTGGGTGTGCGCAACGAAATATGGATTATCCCTACGGTAGGCTGCGTAAACGGGGTGGTCAATCAGTTGGCCGAGTCGCTCCGTGCCGAGACCGGCAGCAAGGGTGTCGATGCCATCGTAGCTTTCCCCCACAACTACGGCTGTTCGCAACTGGGTAATGACCATGAGAATACGCGCAAGGTATTGCGCGACATGTGCCTGCATCCCAATGCCGGAGCCGTGTTGGTCGTAGGATTGGGTTGCGAAAACAACCAGCCCGATGCCTTCCGTGAAATGCTGGGCGACTACGATACCGAACGCATCCGCTTCATGGTGACCCAGCGCGTGCACGACGAGCATGAGGAGGGTATGAAGATATTGCGCGAATTGTATGCCATCGCATCGCAGGACAAACGCGAGAGCGTGCCTTTGAGCGAGTTGCGCGTGGGCTTGAAATGCGGCGGTTCCGACGGTTTCTCGGGCATTACGGCCAATCCCATGCTGGGCGTCTTCTCAGACTTCCTCATCGCCCAAGGCGGAACGTCGGTGCTCACCGAGGTTCCCGAAATGTTCGGCGCCGAGACCCAGCTGATGAATCGTTGCGATACGGTAGAGCTCTTCGATAAAACCGTACATCTTATCAACGATTTCAAGGCATACTTCATGGCCAACAAGCAGCCCATCTACGAGAATCCCTCGCCCGGAAACAAAGCCGGCGGTATATCGACCCTCGAAGAGAAGTCGCTCGGTTGCACACAGAAGTGCGGCAAATCGGGTGTAAAAGATGTGCTGATGTATGGCGACCGTCTCAAAACCCGTGG